>CAIOKD010000172.1 GCA_903858835.1 uncultured Verrucomicrobiota bacterium | reverse complement strand
GTGCATCGCACCGGAAATCAGGCTCGGAGGGCCGGGTCAACCCTTGGACTTGTCTCCAGGCCCCGACACCGAGGACTCGGAGGCGTTGGCCTTCGGGGTGTCGCGGTTCAAGGGCCTCCGGCCACGACGCCGGGCTCCCTGCGGAACGACCGGAGCCGGCTCCTTTAGACCCAGCCTCACCAACTTGTTGTAGATGGTCTTCTCGGTGACATCGAGGATGCGGGCCGCCGCCGCCTTGTTGCCCTGACACAGCTGCAAGGTCTGCTGGACGGCGAGCTTCTCCACGGCCTCCATGGTCATGCCCCCGACGTAGGGCTGGTCGGCGTCCCCATGGACGCGCATCGGCGAACGGGAGGGCCTGAGGAGGCTCGCCGGTAGATCGGACAGACGGATCTCACCCGCGATCGCATTGGCATAGGCCGACTCCAAGACCCACTCCAACTCGCGAACATTGCCCGGCCAGGCATATTTCTCCAGGGCCATGATCGCGGCCGGTGAGATCTTGGGGATCTCGCCGGTGCGCATCATCGAGAGGCGCTGCAGGAAGATGCCGGAGAGATGGGGGATGTCCTCGATCCGTTCCCTCAACGAGGGAATCTGCACAGTGAGGGCATTCAGTCGGTAGAACAGGTCTTCACGGAATTCACCGGCCTCGACCTTGGCCCGCAGGTTTCCCCGGCTGGTGGCGATCACCCGGAGGCTGACAGGAAGTGCCGACCCCGAATCCCGGCGTTGGATCCAACGATTTTGAAGCAACTCGAGGATGAGCGCCTGCTGGGTCAACGGCACCTCGCCGATGTCGAGCAGCACCAGTGTCCCACCCTCGGCCATCTGCACGCGGCCCTGACGCGGCGACTCCTCCGTCCTACCTGCACCCGACGGGGCGAACCTCCCGAACAGTTCGGCCTCGAGGAGATCGCCCGGGATCGAACCGCACGGAACAATAACGATCGGGCCGCGGGCGCGAGCGCTCACGTGGTGGAGCATCCGCGCGAACAATCGCTTGCCGCTGCCTTCAGGCCCCGTGACCAGGACATCCGCCTGGGTCGCTCCCAGGGCGGAGGCCGTCTCCCGCAGGGTCCGCGCCGAGGGCGACTGGCCGATCCATTGAGTGTCGCGAAGCCCCGGCGAGTGCCCGGTGGACTGGCGCAGGGAGGTCCCCGTGCGCACCGCAGCGGAGATCGTGGCGACGAAGGCCCCGATCTCCAAAGGCTTGGTCACGTAGTCGAACGCCCCCGCCTGGATCGCGGCCAAGCCATTGGCGGCATCCCCGCGATCGGCCAACACGATGACCGGAATCTCGGGGCGCTGCTGCCGGAAATGCCTCAACACCGCCATGCCGTCCGTGCCATCACCGATCGCTAGATTCACCACGGCGCAGACCACCGGGCCTTCAGCCTTAGCGATCGCTTCACTCCCGGTCTCGGCGACCTGCACCTCATAGCCGCTCTTTTTGAGGTGGTAGGCCACGATCTTTTGCAGGGAATCATCCGCATCGACCAGCAACACTACGTTGTTGTTTTTGGGAGTACTCACGGCATCAGATGGCCTTTTTGGCGATCAACGGTCAACAGTAATTATTCATAATGACTAACCATTTTATTATTTTGATCACGTTTTAACCAAACGCATCTGATTTACCCGCGACAAAACGCTGCGAACCATTTCGATCTCGGAACCAAATCACCGCGAGGCAACCTCAAAAAAGCAGGTAACTTTGACACCAATGGCTTCCTCTCTGCCGGATTGACGAAGCGGACACTCCGCCTAACGTGGCAACGATGAAACTTCCCATGCTCCTGGTCCTCGCCCCCGCCGCCCTGCTCACCGCTGGGGCCGATTCCGATTGGCCGCGCTTCCGTGGCCCGGAGGGCACGGGAGTCTCGCCCGAGACGCGCTGGTTGGGCGCTTGGCCCGGGGGCCAACCCAAGGTGGTTTGGAAGGCCAATGTAGGGGCCGGATTCTCCTCCGTGACCCTGGCCGACGGTCGATTGTTCACCCTCGGACACAACGGCCAGAAGGACAACGGCATCGACAGCGTCGTGGCGATCGATGTTGCCAGCGGCAAGGAATTATGGCGTCACAGCTATCCTGAAAAACTTGCGGACCACTATTATGAGGGCGGCACGTCGGGGACCCCCACGCTGGATGGCGGCAAGGTCTACACTCTGTCGAAGGCCGGCGTGGCTCTGTGCCTCGACGCCGCGACGGGCAAGGTGCTCTGGTCCCGCAACCTCGCCTCCGAACTGGGGCTCAAGGTTCCCGAATGGGGGTTCGCCGGCGCGCCGCACATCCACGGAAAGGCCGTGATCTACAACGCGGGCGACGCCGGGCTGGCGCTCGACAAGGCCACGGGGGCGGCACTCTGGACCAGCGGCAAGGGGTCGGCGGGATACGGCACCCCGGTGCCCTTTTCTCCCGGCGGAAAGCCAGCGCTGGCCCTGTTTGGGCTGCGGCATGTCATTGCCGTCGACCCGGTCAGCGGTAGGGAACTCTGGCGTCATCCGTGGAAGACCCGCTACGACGTCAACGCGGCCGATCCCGTGGTCGTCGGAGACACCTTGGTGCTCACTTCCGGCTACGGCACCGGAGCCTGCGGCATCCGCTTCACAGCCTCAGGGGCCCAGGAAGTGTGGAAGAACCAGTCACTGCGCTCCCACATGCAGGCACCGATCGCCATCGGCAGCCACGTGTATGGCATCGATGGCGACGGGGGTGACGCCAAGGCTCGCCTCAAGTGCCTCGATGCCGCGACGGGCAAGGTCGCCTGGGAGTCTCCGGAGGCGGAGACGGGGGTCCTGAGCGCGGCCGACGGCAAATTGATCTGGGTCACGGGCAAAGGAGAGTTGATCGTCGTGAAGGCCGATCCTTCGGGGTATCAGGAGGTGGTGCGAGCTCAGGTGACCCGCGGCAAGGTCTGGTCCACGCCCGTACTGCTGGGCGGACGGCTCTACATCCGGAACTGGCGGGGCGAGTTGGTCTGCCTCGATGTGAAGGGCTCAGGCCCCGTGTCCTGACACCAGGCCCGCCGCACTCGCGCATTCTCTCCGCATCCCCTCGCCCACCGTCGTGGCATCGCCGCTCGATTTCGTCTACCGCGACGGGGGGCTCCACTTCCCCGGACTCGGGCTCTGGATGGACCCCCACCGCCCCGTGCGCTCTGGCGAATGGGTGGTCGTGAGCCATGCCCATGCCGACCACACGGCGCGTCACTCCGCCGTGATCCTGACCGAACCGACCCGACGTCTGATGCGGTCGAGGATTCCGGGAGCCCGATTGGAGCAGGTTCTCGGCTTCGGCGAGGCCCTCGATCATCACACGCTGGAGCCCTCCGCGGGGGGCACCCCCTTCCGCCTCACCCTGCATCCCGCGGGGCACGTGCTGGGCAGCGCCATGGCTCGACTCGAAGCCGACGGGGATTCCCTGCTCTACACCGGCGATTTCAAGCTCCGCCCAGGCCGCAGTTCCGAGCGCTGCGAACCGGTGCAGGCGCGCACCCTGGTCATGGAAACCACCTATGGCCGGCCGAGGTATGTCTTCCCGCCGACGGAAGAGGTCGTCGCCGCGGTGATCCGGTTCTGCAGAGAATCCATTGAAAGCGGTACCACTCCAGTGCTGCTGGCCTACTCGCTGGGCAAGGGGCAGGAGATCCTCGCCGCTCTGCAGGATTCAGACCTGCCGATCCAACTGCATCCCAGTTCGGCACGGATGACGGGAATCTACGAGGAACTGGGGTGGCGCTTTCCCCGGTGGAGCCCGTTGGATCCGGAAACCGCCCGGGGACATGTGGTCATCACTCCCTCCACCCGCCCCCTGCTCGCGGCCCAACCAGGCCTCGGGCCACTCCGGATCGCCTCGCTCAGCGGCTGGGCGTTGGACGGGAGACGGAACGCCGCTCCGGAAAGTTCCTGTCGATTCGCCTTGAGCGACCATGCCGATTTCCCGGACCTGCTGCGGTTCGTCGAGGCGGTCCGACCAGAAAGGGTCTTCACCCTCCACGGGTTCGCGGCGGAATTCGCCCGCCACCTGCGTCGACGGGGCATCGAGGCCCTCGCCCTCGGCGAGGCCAACCAACTGGAGTTGGTACTCTGAGCGTCCGGCCCTTGGTTGGTCTGAGACGTCCGTTGAACGCCAGCCGAACTCCGGGGCGGGAGCGGGTCACGGACGCGCGGAAGCGGCCTTCACCTGGAGCTCGTACTCCGGCGACATGGTGCTGTTGATCTTGTTGTCGAGCACCCCGGGATAGGTGAACTCGAACTTGTAGCGATAGCGCAGCACCGAACGGTCGGTGGGCAGGGGCAGCAGGGCTTCGAAGCGGTTCTCGGTGTTCGGCACCGGCTGCATCGGATACAGGTTCAAACCCATCACCACCCAGGCCTTCACGTTCTCGGGCTGCACCCCGCGCCGATGGGTGCCGAACGTGGTCTCGAACAGGTAGGTGGCCTCCGGGGTCGGGGCGGCCGATCGCGGGGTCAAGTTGGTGTTCTGGGAGCTGGCGCAACCCAGTCCCAGCGCAGCCAGTAGCACCCAGACGGCAGGCGAAGCGAACTTCATCGGTGCGCTACATCGCACACCGAATCCAAGATTGGCAAGGGATCAGTCACCGGGATCGGTCGCCGGGATGCCCCATCGGTCGGTGACCCGAGCCATCCTCCGACCCTTCACGAGCCTGCAACCCCGGTGTGTTCATTCGGCGGGTGAGCCCGTTTCCCAGGCCAGCAATTCACGCTTTCGATCGAGCCCCCATCGGTAGCCATGGAGCCCACCGTCGGCACGGACCACACGGTGGCAGGGGATCCACAATGCCAAGGGGTTCGCACCGCAGGCGGCCCCGATCGCACGGGCGGCCCGAGGAATCCCAAGCGAGGCGGCCAAGCCTCCGTAGGAAACGCGGGTTCCCCGGGGGATGTCCATCAACCTTCTCCAGACGCGCGTCTGAAAGGGCGTGCCCCGCACTCGAAGGACGACGCCCTCCGACGGATCGAAACGCCCTTCCATCCAGCGGTCCGCCCAAGCCTGGGCACCCGCCGGGTCCAGGCATGCTTGCGACTCCCATCCCACAGACGGGGTACCTGAAGTCGAGGAAGTCTCGAACCCGCAGCCCAATAT
>CAIOKD010000171.1 GCA_903858835.1 uncultured Verrucomicrobiota bacterium | reverse complement strand
CTGGAACACACCGATCAGGCCCATGATGGCGTTGAAGAAGATGTACGGCGACAGCAACGGCAGCGTCACATGCCGGAACTTCTGCCACGTGGTCGCGCCGTCGAGCGCGGCGGCTTCGTAGTAGGTCTCGCTGATGCCTTTCAGCCCGGCAATCCAGATGATCATCCCGCCGCCCGCGCCCCAGAGTCCCATCAGGATGAGCGCGGGTTTGCTGGTGTTCTCATCCTGCAACCAGTTCGGCCCCGTAAGGCCGAACGCGGCAAGCGCGGAGTTCAACAGGCCGGCCTGCGGATTGAAAATCCAAATCCACAGAATTGCCGACGCCACCGCCGGCACGATGGCCGGCAAGTAGAAGAACGTCCGCCACACCGCCACGCCACGCACCTTGAGGGTCAGCAGCAGCGCGATCGCCAGGCTCAACGCCATTCCCAACGGCACGCCGAGCACCATGTACACGGTGTTGGCGAGCGACTTCCAGAACAGCGGGTCGCGCGTGAACATCCACGTGTAGTTGCCGGCGCCGATGAAGCGCGCCGGGTTCAAGATGTCGTAGTCGCAGAAACTGATGATGATTGAGAACAGGATTGGCCCGCCGGTAAACACGATGAACCCGATGATCCACGGCGCCGCGCACAGCCACCCGCCGCGCCATTGCGAACGGAAGTATGCGCTTCGCACGCCCTCGACCCGCTTGCGGTCCCACCAGTACACGGTCACTGCCGTGACGACGAGGATCACGGCGTAGAGCACGAAGAAGATGCTCCAGCGGACCGGTTTCCCTGTCGGCGGCGCGAGCGCGCGGTCGAGGTCGCGTTGCACGATCTCGGTCGCCCGGTCGAGGGCGGCTTGCGGGGTGAGCTTGTGGAAGATGGCGTTCTCCATCGCGCTGATGTGCTGGTTCCAGAGCAACTGCCCCACCGGCGTCACGGGCCGGTAACGCGAGGCCGGCAACAGATCGTTGAACGTCGCCACCGCCGCCCGCAGCTTCGGGTCCAGCGCCGGGTTCTGGAAGACGTACTGGTCGAACTGCTGCTCGTTGAAGGCGCGATTCGGTTTCTGGGTCGGGATGTACACGCGACCCTGGCTTTGCCGGGTTTGTCGTTCACTCTCGGCCATGATCAGTTGCGCGCGCGACGACGACAGAAACCGGATCAACTCCCACGCTGCCGCCTTGTTCTTCGCCGTGCTCGGGATCGCGTAACACCAGCCGCCGACCCAACTGATCGGGGCGCGTCCCGCCGGCATCGGCGGCGGCGCGACGCCCCAGTTCACCAGATGCCCGTGTTGCGCGAGGTCGCCCGAAATGCGCCAGAAGCCGTCAATCTTCATCACGATCTTGCCGGCAATGAACGGATCAAGTTCGCCGCCTTGAAACGACGACTGGAACGCGGCCACCGCCTGCGCGCCGCCGAGTTGATCGTAGATGCCGGTCATCCACGACAACGCCGCAACGATGCGCGGGTCGTTGAGCGTGCAGTGGCGGCCATCGGCGCGCAGGAACTCGCCGCCATTCATCCAGCCGTAGATGTAGAGCCAGGAGTTGCCGTAGTTCGGCACGAACCCGAGCCGCACGATGCGGCCGTTGGCGTCGCGCTCGGTCAGCTTGCCGGCCATCGCGGCGAGTTCGTCCCACGTCTTCGGGGGCACGGCGTAACCAGCCCGCTGAAGCAGGTCCTTGTTGTAGAACAACGCCCGGTTATCCACGCTGTTCGGGATGCCATAGACCTGGCCGGCGAACATCGCCTCGTCCCAGCAAGCCGGGTAGTAATCCTCGGCGCGAATCGCGTCCGCGTGACCGGCAACCTTGTCGCGGGCAAGAAACTCATCGAGCGGCGTGAACGCCCCGCGCGCCGCCCATTCACTGACGGCATACCGGTCGAAGTGAATCACATCCGGCGGCATTCCGCCGGCAACGCTGACCAAAAACCGCGTCGGGTCCTCCGTCTGTCCACGCGAAGCGTTCTGGCCGCTGACCACCCGGTAAACCGGTTTCGATGGATCGAGCGCGTGCGCCTGCCGGCTTTCCTCCTCGAACGCCCGCACCGCGTCCTCCGTCGCGCCCGACAACGGCCCGCCCGGTCCCATGAACGAAATCTCCACCGTCCCCGGCGCGCTCGGCGTCATCGAGCGCGTCGGCGCCAGCCACCACAACGCCGTGACCAGCACCGCCGAGAGCAGGGCCATCTTCCACGCGCTCATGCGGCGGCGATTGTGCGTGGGGTGGCCGGCTTGTCAAGCCCCCGGCTTGACGGCGCGGCGTTTCCTCCCCATCCTCGGGCACCATGAACTCCCGCCGGCCGAATCTGGTTTTTATCCTCGCCGACGACATGGGCTACGGCGATTTCAGCACGTTCAACGGCGGGCTGTCGCGCACCCCGGTGCTCGATGGCCTGATCGGCGAAGGGGTTTGTCTCCGCCAACAGTACACGGCGTCGCCGGTCTGCAATCCGTCGCGCGCGGCGCTGATGACGGGCCGGTACCCGCACCGGACCGGCTCGATTGACACGCTCGAATGGCGCGGCCTCGAACGGCTCGCGTTGCGCGAGACGACGCTGGCCAACGTGCTCAAGCAGGCCGGCTACGCCACGGGCCTCATCGGCAAATGGCATCTCGGCGCGTTTGATCGCCGGTATCACCCGAACAACCGCGGGTTCGACGAGGCGGTCTGTTTCCTCGGCGGGATGCACGATTACTACCGGTGGCGCTTGGAGTTCAACGACCAGGTCCGCCGTGGCGATGGCCGGTATCTCACCGATGTCTGGACCGAGGAAGCCTGCCGGTTCATCGAACGTCACCAGCGCGAACCGTTCTTCCTCCACCTGACCTACAACGCGCCCCACACGCCGTTGCAGGTGCCCGACGACGAACTCCAACCGTTCCTCGATACCGGCAAGTTCAACAAGGGCGTCGCCACGATCTACGCGATGATCCATCGCCTGGATACCGGTATCGGGCGCGTGCTGGAGACGTTGCGCCGGCTCGGCCTCGACGAGAACACCATCGTCGTGTTCTCCAGCGACAACGGCCCGCAGGCCGGCGGGCAGGGCGACGCTTGCGTGACCCGTTTCAACTGCAACCTCCGCGGCGCGAAGAGTCTCGTCTATGAAGGCGGCATCCGCGTGCCCGGCATCATTCGCTGGCCGGGCGGCGGCCTGGCCGGCGGACGCACGGTGGACGCGATGGTGCATTTCACCGATTGGTTCCCGACGTTGCTCGCCGCGCTCGGCCTCGAAGTGCCGCGCTCGCTGGCTCTGGACGGCGCCAACGTGTTGCCGGTCTTGCGCGGCGAACCCGGCAAGGTCGAGACCCGCCGGTTCTGGCAATGGAACCGGTACACGCCGTTGGTGACCAGCAACGCCGCGATGCGCGATGGCGATTGGAAACTGGTCCGCCCGGTGATCCAAGAGACGTTCCGCGTGCCGGACATCCAGTACTTGCAGACCTCGATGTACGACTACGAGTACTTCCTCCAGAACGGCATCCTGGCCGGCGAGCCGGCGCGCACCGTTCCCGGTCCCCATCCCGCCGAGCTGTACAACCTCGCCGCCGACCCGTTGGAGCAGACCAACTTGGCCGGCCAGGAACCCGACCGGGCGCGGCGGATGTTGCGGGAACTGGAGACGTGGTTCGAGCAGGTGGACGCCGAGCGTCGCACCATTACGGACGCCGCGTCGTGGCACGCCGGCTGATGTAGAGCAAGACGCCCGTCACCGCGCCCAACGAATCCGCGAGCATGTCTTTCTGCGCGTCCCAGATGTCCCCCTGGCTGCCGAGGACGGCGATCCCGGCGGCGGGATCGCTGTGGACGGCGTACTGCCACTCGAACACCTCATAGAACGCCGCCAGCGCCGCGATGGCGAACACCCCAAACAGATACGCCACCGCCGGTTTTGCGATCCACCCGCGCCCCAACGCCAGTTCCACCAGCGCAAACGCGTAGAACCCCACCGTGAAGTGCGCCACCCGGTCAAAGTGGTTGCGCTGAAACCCAAACAGGCCGGTCACGAACCCGAACGGCGCCCGCTCGAACGTGTAATGCCCGCCGATGGTGTGCAGATACACCAGCACGCTCATCAACACGTACGCCAAGTTCGAGAACCGGATCCCAGCCCTGTAGAGCGCCACGAGGATCACGGGCACCGGCAAGATGGTGAGGTTCTCCGCCCACCAAACGTCGCGCGCCACCGGCTTGATCGCTAGCGCCGCGAACAGAATCACGTACCCGGCCAGCAACCCATGGGGCAACCGGGACGGCCGGACGATCTCCGCCTCAGGTTGCGGCATGGGACACCGCCGCCTTGAGTGTGGTTAATCGTTGCGCCAAGTCCGGATTGCGCCGCGACTCCTGTTCCAATCGTTGCATGAGCTTGTTCACCCCGCTCGGCTCTTTGTACCCGCAGTCCCGCGCCACGGCACTGGGCCGCTCGCCCCCCACCTTCACCCGCGCCCAGATGACCACCCGCGCATCCGCCTCCCCCGCCACCAACTCCCGAACCCGGGCCTGCAACTGTTCCGCGGACTGCGCCAACGTCCAGCGCGCCTCGTCCAGCCCGGCCTTGCCGGTCAACTGCCCTCGCACTTTCGCCCACAGTTGCTCCCCGCCCAGCACCAACCCGCCCCGCAACCGGTCCCACGGACTCTCCTTGCCCTGCTCAAACCACCGCGCGATCTCCGCCCGATACGCCGCCTGCGCCACCGCCCGCTCCGCGCCCCAGTAGGCCAACCAGTCCAAGGCCAGCCACGCCGCCGGTTTCTCCCGCAGCCCGGCATAATCCCGGTGACTGCTCCACTCGTAACCGTCCAGTTCCGTCATTCGTTCCGCCGCCAACGGCGCTCCCTGGCGCCGCGACCGGACCGGGTTCAAGTGCGCATACTCCACCAGCCACCGTCCGTACTCGTCCGCCTCCACCAACTGCGCCTTGAACCGCCCTTGAAACAAATGCCCGCTGCGCCGATGCCACCCATTGAACCGCGTCGTGTACGTCAACTGCAACCAGCCCGCCGCCGCCGAGAGATTGCCGCGCGGCGTCGCCAGCACCAGATGATAATGGTTGGGCATGAGACAATAAGCCATCACCCGCACCCCGAACCGCTCGACCATCTCGCCCACCGTCGCGAGGAACATCTCACGGTCCCTGTCCCCCCGATAAATCGCGCGTCGCTCATTGCCCCGCGCCATTACGTGGTAAACGGCTCCCTCAAACTCAATCCGAATCGGTCTCGCCATGCCCCGCAGACTACCCGGAAACCAAAGGCATGTCAAAGGTCAAGAGTTGACCCCTCGTTCCCCACGGCCAAAATGGCAGCCATCATTGCCCCAACAAGCCCTCCATAGTCGAGGTTCGCGCTGGTCCCGTAGAAATACCTCCATAGATCATAGCCAAAGCGACCAAGTCCGACTGCTATACCGAGCAGACAACCGAAGGCCATCAGGATAGGGAGTTCTTTCGTTGTCATAGTAGCGGAGGCTACGGAGGGCTACGGAGTCAACTCTTGCCTTGGACATTCTCCACCTTCTCGCACCTACTTCATTGAGCCAGGGCGGCCAGGCTGCCGGCTTTTACGAGTTCATCTTCCATCGCGACGATCTCTTGGATCTGGACCAGGAACCACCGGTCAATCCGGCTGAGTTTGTGGATCTCGTCCACCGTGAAACCAGCCCGTAGCGCGTGGCGGATGTAGAAGATGCGCTCGGCGCAGGGGGTGATGAGCTTGCGTTCAATCTCGTCGCGGTCGCGCAGCTCGCGTCCCCCGCCCCACCGGCCCCCGTAGAGGCCGCTCACGCCAATCTCCAGCCCCCGGAGCGCTTTCTGCAGGCTCTCTTTGAACGTCCGTCCAATCGCCATCACTTCGCCCACGCTCTTCATCTGCGTCGTCAGCGCCGGGTCAGCCTGCGGAAACTTCTCAAAGGCAAACCGCGGGATTTTCGTGACCACGTAGTCAATGGACGGCTCGAAACTGGCGGGCGTCTCCTTCGTGATGTCGTTCTTGATCTCGTCGAGCGTGTAGCCGATCGCCAGTTTCGCGGCGAACTTGGCGATGGGGAACCCGGTCGCCTTGGACGCCAGGGCGCTGCTGCGGCTGACGCGCGGGTTCATCTCGATGATGCACAGCCGCCCGTTGTCGGGGTTGACGGCGAACTGGATGTTGGAGCCGCCCGTCTCAACGCCGATCTCGCGAATGCACGCAAAGCTGGCGTCGCGCATCACCTGGTATTCCTTGTCGGTGAGCGTCTGGATCGGGGCCACCGTGATGGAGTCACCGGTGTGCACGCCCATCGGGTCGAAATTCTCGATGGAGCAGATGATGACGCAGTTGTCGGCGCGGTCGCGCATGACCTCCATCTCGTACTCCTTCCAGCCGAGCAGCGACTCCTCCACGAGGATCTCGCTGACCGGGGACAGGTCGAGGCCGCGTTTGGCGATCTCCTCGAACTCCTCGCGATTGTAGCCGATGCCGCCGCCGGTGCCGCCGAGCGTGTAGGCGGGCCGGATGATCAGCGGATAACGACCGATCTTGGCCGCGATGGCACGGGCCTCATCAAGCGTGTGGGCGGTGCCGCTGATGGGCACGTCGAGCCCGATCGACAGCATCAGGTCCTTGAAGATCTGGCGGTCTTCGCCCTTTTCAATGGCCTCGGCCTTGGCCCCGATCATCTCCACCCCCAGGCGCTCCAGTGCTCCGGAGCGGTGCAGCTTCATGGCCGTGTTGAGCGCGGTCTGACCGCCCAGGGTCGGCAGCAGCACCAGCTTGCCGGTGGCGCCCAGGCGCTTCATCTCGGCCTGCTCGCGGACGATGATCTTCTCCACCGCATCCGGGGTCACCGGCTCGATGTACGTGCGGTCGGCGAACTCCGGGTCGGTCATGATGGTGGCCGGGTTGGAGTTCACGAGGACCACACGGTAACCCTCCTCGCGCAGGGCCTTGCAGGCCTGGGTCCCGGAATAATCGAACTCGCAGGCCTGCCCGATGATGATCGGTCCGGCGCCGATGATGAGGACGGAGTGGATGTCGGTGCGCTTCGGCATGGTCAGAAAAGCTGGCGGATGAAACACGGTCCGCGGCCGTCGGGCGACGGAAATTTATGGGCCGAGGAAAGGTTCACAGGCCGCAGCTCCGGAGCATCGCCCCGATGGCCTCCGGGGTGGATTCCAGTTTCGCGGCCCCGGCCCGCAGGTCGTTGGCCTCCACACCGTACCAGTGGCCCTTCGCCGGATCGCACAGGCCGGCGACATTGATGGGTTCGATGGCCTCGGCGACTCGGGCCGACCATTCGATCGCAGGCCGCCGACCCGCCTCGGAAAGAAGGGTTCGGACGGCAGGGGCGATCCGTGGGTGCGATCTCAGCAGGAAGCCAGGGGCCAGACCGGGGTTGCCCAGCCTCAGCGCCGTCTCGGAGAAGCTGGCGCTGGCGAAGTACAGCATGGTGAGGGCCTCGAACGCCTCGGGATCGCCCAGAACCCGGTAGGCGCCGCCGATGAGCCGTGCCGTGGCGTCGAGATCGGCCAGCGTTTCGGTTTCATAGGCGGCCAGCGCGGCCTCGCCGCATCCTGTTTCGAGGACCCTGGCCAGACGCTCGATGCCCAGGAGCGACAGCACGAACCCGGTCGAGAACAGCGGGTCCACGAATCCCGCCGCCATGGGCAACTGCGCCCATCGCGGGCCCACGCATCGCGAGGTCCGGAAGGCCAGGGGATCGGTCCGCATCCAGGGCCGAATGGGCTTTGCCGCGGCGAATTGTCGTCCGATGGACGGGAAGCGTTCCAGGAAGCCGCACCAGCACGCGGCAGGATCGGGGTCGGGGACCGCTTCCCGCCCGGGACCGTCGGGCACCGTTTCGGCAAAGCCCGCGCTGGTGATGCCATTATTGAAGCGCAGCACCCACATCCACCCCCCCTCGAAGGTGTGGTGGAGCGCGGCGTCGTCGGCCGGGAACGGAGCTCCCGAAAGGACCGGTTGGTCGTCCGCCCACCGGCCGACGTCGGTGAAGTGCGAGAACAGGGCCCGGGTCCTCGGGAAATCGTCGAACGACGCCTCGGGGATGCCCAGCGCCCGGTGCAGGAAGCCCCGGGGACCGCTGGCGTCCACCAGGAATCCGGCCACCGCGCGGAATTCACGACCGCCCGATCGTCCTTCCAGCCGTACCCCGCAGGGTCCGGGTTCGCAGGAGGTCAGGTCCGTCCGGTCGCGGTAGTCGGTGCCGAGCCGAATCGCCTCCTCGACCAGGAATGCGTCGAAGTCGGGCCGGAACCAATGGGTGTCGGCCACGGCGTCGTTCGGGCTGGCCGCCACCAGGAGTTGGTCGGCGCGATCGACTTGGCCTCTCCAGGGCTCTCCGGCGCGGTGGTGGAAGTAGCTGAACCCGCGCTTGAGCCCGCAACCGAGGCGGGGATAGGTGGCTTGCCACGTACCCCATTGGGCGAGTGGTCTCAGCCGCGGCAGATCGTACCGGTCGGCGAGGATCTCCAGCCACAGGTTGGAGAGCGGCGTGGAAGACTCGCCGATGGCGAATCGCGGGTGATGGCCACGCTCGACCAGCAGCACCGAGAGGCCCATGCGCCGGGCGATCATGGCCAGGAGGCTC
This sequence comes from uncultured Verrucomicrobiota bacterium, assembly GCA_903858835.1. GTDB lineage: Bacteria > Verrucomicrobiota > Verrucomicrobiia > Limisphaerales > UBA9464 > SXXZ01. The sequence continues at coordinate 8,440 of CAIOKD010000171.1, read as the reverse complement.
CCGGCAAAACCGGAACCGACGATGGCGAGATCGAAGTCGGCGGGCACGCACCGGACGTTACGGGTCAACGGTCGCGAGGCCAATCCGGATCCATCATCCGATTCACGGCACGCGGCCGCTTCCGAGGGCCGCTCGACGGGCCTGCGTTAAGGCTTTTCCCCATCAATCCACTCTCGACGTTCGGCAGGCCAAGAGTACCGTCGGCACGTCATGTTCAACGACGCCCCGTCGGGGCCCGCCGCCCCCGTCGCCCCCAGGAAAGTCAACCTCCGTCGACCGGATGTCATGCAGGATGTCGCCGCCCAGGTGGTGGCGCATTATCGCAGCGAATTGGTGGAGCGTCTCAGGGCCAATGGCGGCACGTTCTCCTACGGGGGCCTGACCATCCGGTTGGCCAAGGAGTTCGGCTTCTGCTACGGCGTTGAACGGGCCATCGACCTGGCCTATGCGGCACGCCGGGTGTTCCCGGAACCGACGCGGATTTTTCTGCTTGGTGAGATCATCCACAACCCGGAGGTCAACGATCAGATCCGGGCCATGGGCATCGTCAGCATCTCCCCGAAACCGAGCGACCTCGAATTGGCCGGGCTGCGCCTCAACGCCGACGACGTGGTCATCATCCCCGCTTTCGGTACCGAGGTGTCCACCCGCCAACGCATCGAGAGCTTCGGTTGCCAGACGGTGGACACCACCTGCGGCGACGTGATGTCGGTCTGGAAGCGCGTGCGCCAGTACAGCAAGGAATCGGTCACGAGCATCATCCACGGCAAGGCCAAGCACGAGGAGACCAAGGCCACGACCTCCCAGGCCACCGCCTACGGGACCGGCCATTACCTGGTGGTCTTCGACCTGGCCGAGACCGACTACGTCTGCGACTACATCCTGCGGGGGGGCGATCGCAACGAGTTCCTCGAACGGTTCAAGGGGGCCCATTCCCCGGGCTTCGACCCCGACCTGCACCTGGTGGCCGTCGGCGTGGCCAACCAGACCACCATGCTCCGAGGTGAGACCGAGGAGGTGCAGCGCCGGTTCCAGCGGGCGATGCAGCAGAAGCACGGGGCGGAGAAGGTCTCGGAGCATTTCCGGTTCTTCGACACCATCTGCGGCGCGACGCAGGATCGTCAGGACGCCCTCGAGAAGATGCTTCGCGAGCCCATCGACCTGCTGATCGTGGTGGGCGGCTACAATTCTTCCAACACTTCCCACCTGGCCGAGATGGGTGAGAAGGTGTTGCCGACCTATTTCATCAAGAACGCCGCCATGATGGAATCGCCCGCGCTGATCCGGCATTGGAACCAGCATATCACGGCCGAGGTCACCACGGTGGATTGGTTTCGGACGGCGGGTCCCCTGACCGTCGGCATCACCGCCGGCGCGAGTTGCCCCAACAATCTCATCGAAGACACCATCAAGCGTCTGTTCGGGTTCCGCGGGGTCGACATCCTCGAGGCGCTGCAGCCGGGAGGCGCGCGGCCATGACTCCCCGAACCCGTGGTCCGTTCTTGTTTTCTTCCCACCGCCCGGACTTTCGGCTTGCCCGCGAGCCCGGTGCTTCCTATAGCGACCCGAGTCTCCCGACGCCAAGAACGGCTTCGATCGAACGCATGATGTCACACCAACCGGAGGCGGTCCTTTGAGCCGCCCGTTTTCACGCCCGCAGCCGGGCCAGCCGCAGCACCGGATCAACGGAAAGATTCGGGCAAGAGAGGTCCGCGTCATCGGCATCGACGGTCAGCAGGTCGGCATCATGGACCTTGCCGCCGCCATCAACCTTGCCCGCCAGAATGGCGTCGACCTGGTGGAGATCGCCGCGACGGCGGTGCCCCCGGTGTGCCGCATCGTCGACTACGGCAAGTTCAAGTACGAACTGGCCAAGAAGGAGCGTGACAGCAAGAAGCATCAGGCCGTCAACCTGGTCAAGGAGGTGCAGCTGTCGCCCCGCATCGATCCCCACGACCTCGGCATCAAGCGGGAACACACCATCGCGTTCCTCTGCGAGGACATGAAGGTGAAGGCCACGCTGCGGTTCCGCGGCCGCGAGATGGCCCACACCGAGGTGGGCAAGGAGGTCATGGACAGATTCCTCGAGCAGTTGGCTCCCTGGGGGCATCCGGATTTCCCGCCCAAGCTCGTCGGCAAGGCGATCAACGTGATGATCAGCCCGCTGCCCAAGAACCGGCGTGCCAAGAACCCGAAGGAGTCGAAGGAGTCGGAAGCGCCGGCGCCCGCCAAGGCGTCCGAAGCCGATGCCTCCAACGGGCGCCCGGAGCCCGTGCGCGTGTCCACCGACGCCGCCTCGAAGCCCTCGAGCTTCGGTCAGAGCCCCTTCTCCGGACTGTCGATCCCGACCCAGGGATGACAGTGCTTCGGGTCTGGCGACGGTTCCGGCCACTCGAAGCGACGTTTCCTGATCCGGCCTTTGGGCCGGGATGATTTCCATGGGTCGATTGCGCGCCATCGCAGCCATGTCCGAGAATCGGGTCATCGGTGACTCGGGCCGGATTCCCTGGCATCTCCCGGCCGATTTCCGCTGGTTCCGCCAGGTCACCCTCGGCGGGATCCTGGTGATGGGGCGCAAGACCTTCGAGTCGATCGGGAAGCCGCTGCCCGGGCGTCAGACCTCCGTGCTGTCCCGAAGCGCTGTCCCGATCCCCGGGGTGCGCGTCTTTCCCGGAGTGGATTCGCTGCTCGAGGCACTTCGGGCCGACCCGCGTCCGGCCTGGGTCTGCGGAGGGGCGGAGATCTATCGGTTGCTGCTGCCCCGCTGCAGCGACCTCTTTTTAACGCGGGTGCCGGTCACGGTGGGTGGCGATGCGTTCTTCCCGCCGTTCGAGGCCGAGTTTTTCCGCATCGCGGAGGTCCTCAGCACCCCGGAATTCCGGGTCGAGCACTGGGTCCATCGATCCACGTTGATCGCCGGAACACCCGGAGGCGGGACCGTTGGTCCGGCGGCGGTCGCCTGACCGCGGGCGTGCTCTCAACGAGACGGCCATTCCGGGGGTAGGCCGGGTTCGGAGGAGCGCGAAGGCCTCAGGCGATCGGTTGGCTGGCCTGGAGGCTGGCGATGAACTGCTTCATGGCCGGCGACAGGACCTTCGATTTCTTGTGGATCAGTCCGATGGGCCGCTGGAGCTCGACGTCGGCGAAGGGCAGGGCGACGAGGGTGTTCTTCGAGACCTCCTGGGTGACGGTCCCGGCCGGGACGATGCTGACGCCCGCCCCGATCTCGACCGCCCGCTTCACCGTCTCGATGTTGTCGAACTCCATCACGTGCTTGACCGAGACCCCGCGCTCCTTCAGTTCGCGGTCGATGGCCTTGCGGGTCGGGATATCGGGTTCAAAGCCGATGAACTTGTGCCCCTCGAGTTGGGCGAGTTTCAGGCCCTTGGCCTTGGTGAACGCATGGCCCGGCGCGCAGACCAGCACGAGCTTCTCGGGCTTTAGCGCGAGGGTCTCGAGCTTGGACTCCTTCTGGGGGTAGGCGACGAGTCCGAGATCGACCACATTACCGAGCACGTCGTCGTACACCTGGTTGGCCCGCTGGTACTCCACGTGGACCTTCACCGAAGGGTGCTGCTTCAGGAAGCGCTTCACGTAGGGCTGCAGGTCGTGCAGGCCGATGCTGTAGATCGCAGCGATGCGGATGGTGCCCGAGATGACGTCCCGCAGTTCCTGGAGGCGGTGCACCAGACCGTCGTAGGTCAGGATGATCTGCTTGCCGTGCTCGTAGAGCAGTTCGCCCTCGCGGGTGAGCCGGAACTTCTTCTTGCTGCGCTCGATGAGCAGCGTCTTGAGCTGCCGTTCCAACGAGGTGATCTGCTGGCTAACGGCGCTCTGGGTGATGTTGTTGATCAGGGCCGCCTTGGTGAACGATTCCGTCTCGGCGAGGTCGCAGAAAACTTTGAAGGACTCGATTTGCACGGCTCGACGATACCCCGTTCTGGCCATCTGCCATCAGGATTTTTCCGAGGGACCGTCAGGAGCCCCGCCCCCTCCGGTGCTTTCATCGCGTCTTCGGTCCAAGAATGGCGTGAGGCAGGGGCCTTCCTGTGGTTCGATCGGGGTGTGGCCAAGCCGGATTCCTTTGAACTGCCCGACGGAACGATCGTGAACATCCTCTACGAGGATCGCGGCGTGATGGCCATCGACAAGCCGGCCGGCTGGATGCTCGGCCCCGACGATGGTGAACATGCCGACCGCGGTCTGCACCGGGCGCTGGTCGACGCTATCGAGTCTGGGGAATGGTGGGCCCGCTCGCGCAACCTGAAGTTCCTGCGCTTCGTGCATCGGCTCGACGCTCCGACCACGGGGGTGCTGCTCTTCTCCAAGAGCCAGGGTGCCATGCCTGCCTTGTCGCGCGTGTTCGCCGAGCGGACCGTCAAGAAGGCCTACCTGGCCGTGACCGATGGCATTCCGCGCCTGGGCGAATGGGTTTGTCGCGAGCCGCTCGGGCCCGATCCTGCCGAGCACGGAAAGCACCGGGTCGACCATGGTCCCGAGGGTAAACAGGCCGAGACCTCGTTCCGCGTGCTGGGTTCGCGAGAGGGCCGGGCGTTGGTGCTGGCCTTGCCCGTCACCGGCCGCACGCACCAGATTCGCCTGCACCTCGCGCACGCCGGCTGCCCTGTCGCTGGTGACATCCTGTATGGTCGGCGTGATTTCCACGGACTGGCGCTCCGGTCGTTCCGGCTCGAATACCCGGATCCCTTCCTAAAGCGCACCACCACCATCATCGCGCCAACCGAGGCGTTCTGCCGCCGCTATGGCTACGATCCGCTGCTGGTGCCAGAGGCGCTGAGAACCCGCCTGCGGCGTTCGCCCGTTCCTGTTGGAAACGTTCCGGCAGGAAAGGTTGCCGGCGCATCCACACCCGCCGGTTCACGCGGCGCTGCCGGGACTCACCCGCAGGGAAAGCCGGCCCCCGCTGCGAAGAAGGCGAACCGGGTGATCGAACAGCAGGCTCAGCGACCGGCTGGTCAGCGTCCGCCCGATCGGTCCCCGGGCCAGCACGGTGCCGCCGCGCAGGAGTAGCGCATGGCTGAAGATCGGGGTGATCTCCTCCACATGGTGGGTCACCAGCACCAGGGTCGGCGCGTCGGGGCGGCGTGACAGCCGGCCCAGGAACTCGAGGAATAGCTCGCGCGCCACGGGGTCGAGGCCGGTGCAGGGTTCATCGAGGATCAGCAACCGGGCCTCGGACATCATGGCGCGTGCGATGAGCACCCGCTGACGTTCGCCTTGGGACAGCACCGCCCAGGGACGGCGGGCCAAGTGGCCGATCTCTACCGACTCCATCAGCTCGCGAGCCTTCACCGCGTCGGAGCGTTTCGGCGTGCCCCAATAGTCGATGATCGCGTAGCGGCCGCTGACCACCGTGTCCAGGGCCGGCTCGGTGTCGTTCATCATCTGGCGCACCGAGGAGCTGACGATGCCGAGCTTCATCCGCAATTCCCGCCAGTCGGCCTGGCCGTATTGTTCGCCCAAGAGGGCGATGTCGCCGTGGGTGGGCATCAAGTAACCGGCCAGTGCCGACAGCAGGCTGGTCTTGCCCGAGCCATTGCCGCCCAACAGAGCCCAGTGCTCGCCGGGCATCACCCGCCACGACAGGTCGGTCAGGATCGGGACCCGATCGCGGAGGATGGTCAGGTTCGTGATGTCGAGGACCGGTGCGGAACACATGAAGCCGGAGACAGTCGGGAATCGGCGTGCAAAAGGGAAGCCGAGGCCGCCCCACTCCATCCTTCAGGCCGTCGCCGACGATGGGGCGGGCGTGCTGCGCGATTCGATCCGCGCGATGGCCCAGGCGGCGTGTTCGGCGATGAGCGGCTCGGGATCCAACGCCGCCCGTCGCAGGGCTGGCAATGCCCGGGCATCACCGACATTGCCCAGGGCGACACACACATTGCGCAGCAGCCCCCGGCGTTTGGTTCGCAGCAGTGGCGTGGCGGCGAAGCGCGATTTGAAGGTCGCCTCATCGAGCGACAACCATTCGATCAGATCGGGTCGGGTCAGGTCGGCTCGATGGTGTTCGCGCAGGAGCGCCCCTTCCCGGGCGAAGCGGTTCCAGGGACAGGCGGCCAGGCAATCGTCGCATCCGAAGATGCGATCGCCGATGCCGGGGCGCAGGTCTTCGGGAATGGAACCCCGGTGCTCGATGGTCAGGTACGAGATGCAGCGCCGGGCATCGAGGGTGAAGGGCGTGGTCAGGGCCCCGGTGGGGCAGGCGCTCAGGCAGCGGGTGCAGGATCCGCAGCGGTTGTGCTCCGGCGCATCGGGTTCCAGTTCGGCCGTGGTCAGGATCTCCGCCAGGAGGAACCAATTGCCCAGGCTTCGCGAGATCAGGTTGGTGTGCTTGCCGACAAACCCGATGCCCGCACGTTGGGCCAGGTCCCGTTCGAGAATCGGCCCGGTGTCGACGTACCAGAGCGATCGCTGCGATACGCCGGCTGCGGCATCCAGAAATGTGGTGAGTGCCTGCAGTGGGGGCTTGAGCAGGTCATGGTAGTCGGGGTGCTGCGCATAGCGGGCCACGATGCCTCGCGGGGCTGAACCCGGTGCGGCGGTTTGGGCCGAAGGATCATGATGCTGGTCGCGATGATAGCTGATCGCCAGCGTCACCACGCTGCGGATCCCGAGCAGGACCCGCGACAGATCCGCCCGCTTCTCCGGGGCCTTGGCCAACCAGGCCATCTCGGCGTGTCGCCCTTCCGCCAATGCCCGCTCGAAATCTGGGGCAGAGGCCGGCGGCTCGGCCGTGGTCACCCGGCAGGCCTCGAAGCCCAGCTCGGCGGCCCTGCGCACCAGGGCGGCCTTGAGCTCGGCCTTGGGCATCGCCCCGGGGCTCATTTCCCGAGCATGCGGCGCAGCACGTTGTGGGTGATCTGCTGCACCCGCGGATCGGGCCCCTTGGGCTCGGTGTACACCTTCGGATGGATGTAGCCCGGCGGCTCGGCCAATCCGTCGGCCCACCAGCAGGTGGCGGCATTGAAGACGATGTTCGTCTTGGGGCCGGGATACGTCGTGGCGGTGTAGATGCCGCCGTTGGGCTTGCCTGGGGCGTCCTGGGTCGGCCCCGTGGCCACGACCTCCAAACCCTTGATGGGCGCGGGATCGCCATGCCACTCCCAGCCGATGAGGCCGGGGATGCGATCGCCTTCCTTCATCCGGGTGTCCCGGTAGATCCAATGGTCGGGCCGGGTGCAGATCCAGTCGGCCCCGCCGGTGACCGGCCCGGTGCTGTGGGCCCCGACCAATTCATTGGCATACGGACGCTCGTGTTTGAGCGAACTCATGGACACGAACTCGCGGGTGCCTCCGGGCGGCCCGTACACGCCGACCCGCTCGAAGGACCGCAGCTTGGGGTCGCCCTCCAAGATGCGTCCGCACACGGCGTTGCCCGAGAAGAAGCCCACGCTCACGCCAGCCAAGATCGCCGCCTCCACGTTGCGGTACATCTGGATCGTCCAGTACTCGTCGTGACCGACGCTCAGAAAGCCGTCGGCCCTCAGCAGACCGGCGCGGTCGAAATGGGTGTCGGCATTCGAGAGGTAGCTGACGTCGTAGCCGTGCGCCTCGAGCCAGTACACGAAGGGGTATTCCCACAGGAAGAATTCCCCGGAACCGATGGAGAGCGGTTGGTCCACGATCTGGCAGTACTTGCCGTAGGGTCGATTGAAACCCACGCGCACGCCGCCGCCCCAGTACCACTCGTTCTTCCCGTCATCGTAGAGCGAGAACTGCGAGGGCCAGCGGTTGTAGGCCTGCCAGGTGTTGTCGGAGCACTGGAACAGGTAGCTCGCCTCGCGCTGGTCGCGGACGATGAAGATGATGTAGCTCTGGAGGCCTTCCTTGAGCTCGGTGAGCTTGGCCACATAGACGCCGCTGACCCAATCTTCGGGGATCAGGAGCTGGGCACAGGGTTCCCACTGGCAGAGGCGTTCCCGTTTCGGGCCCACCTCAGGGTCGGCCTGGACCCGTCCCTTGAAGGGCCCCAGGTGCCTCATGAAGCGCCCGGCCTTCCCGCCGTAAAACCCCATCCGATAGATGTCGATGGTGAAGTCCGAGGCCGGGTTGGTGCTGACGTGGAAGGTGAGGTACTGCCCGGCCGACACACTGGTCCGCGAGGCATACCCCTCGATCCATGGGCACCGATAGCGCGTCGTGGGGTCGATCCGGGTCTTGGTGAGCATCCAATCGCGGGTGCCCGGGTTGAGGTTCTCGAGCCGGATCTTGTTCAGGCCACGGTCATGGGCCAGCGGGGCCGCCACGCCATTCAGCGCCAGCGCACCCGCCGCCCCGGCCATCGCTTTCACGGCCGCCCGCCGGGAGACAGGGTTCGGTTTCATCATCTGCCCCAGAGACTAATCCCCACCCCAGCCCGATGCACTCGGAGAGTTCTGAACGGCGCGAAGTGTGTCGGCGAAATCCCGGACCGATTAGG
>CAIOKD010000170.1 GCA_903858835.1 uncultured Verrucomicrobiota bacterium | reverse complement strand
TGCCGATGCCGATGCCGCCCGCCGGGGGCATGCCGTGCTCCAGCGACACCAGGAAGTCCTCGTCGAGCTTCTGCTGCTCGCCGCCCGCCTGGTGTTCCAGGGCCTCGCGCTGGGCGATGGGGTCGTTCTGCTCGGTGTAGCCGGGCGAGATCTCCTGGCCATTGATGCAGCACTCGAAGACCTCCACGGTGGTGGGGTCTTCGGCGGAGATCTTGGCCAAGGGCACCAGCTGCTTCGGCAGGTGGGTCACGAAGGTGGGTTGGATGAGCGTGGGCTCGACCAGTTTCTCGAACACCGCCCCGGTCACCTCGAAATCCTCGTAGCCGTCGGCGATGTCGCCGGCGAGCTTGAGGTCTTCGATCGCCCGGCGACGGCGCTCCTCGGGCAAGACCTGGAACCAATCAGCCCCGGCCTTCTCCCGGATGAGATCTTTGTAGCGGGCCCTGCGCCAGTGGGAGAGGTCGATGGTCTTGAACACCTCGCCGTCGGCGTTGCGGTGTTCGATCTTGAGGGTGCCGACCACGGTGAGGGCCACGTGACGGATCAGCGACTCGACCGTCTCCATCATGGTGGCGTAGTCGCCGTAGGCCTCGTAGGCCTCGAGCATGGTGAACTCGGGGTTGTGCCGCCTCGACAGACCCTCGTTGCGGAAGTTGCGACCGATTTCGAAGACCTTGTCCACGCCGCCCACCAGCAGCCGCTTGAGGTACAATTCCAAGGCGATGCGCATATAGAATTCGCAGCCGAGAGCATTGTGGAAGGTCTTGAACGGCTGAGCGGCGGCACCGCCCGGAATGGCCTGCATCATCGGTGTCTCCACCTCGACATAGCCCCGCTGGTGGAAGAACGAGCGGATCTCCTTGAGAATCTGGGAACGCTTCAGGAAGACGTCCTTGACCGGCTCATTGGCCATGAGGTCGAGGTACCGCTGGCGATAACGGATCTCGGTGTCCTCCAATCCATGCCATTTGCCCGGCGGCGGACGCAGGGCCTTGCCGAGGGGACTGAAGGATTCGACCTTCACGCTGGGTTCGCCCATGCGGGTGATGAACAGGGTGCCTTCGATGCCGATGAAATCGGCCAGGTCGAGCAGCTTGAACACCTCGGCGGCGTCTTCACCCAAGACCTTGGGCTGGATCCAAAGTTGGATGCGGCCGCTGACATCGCGCAGGTCGAGGAATTGGCTCTTGCCCATGTCGCGATGGGCGGTGATCCGACCCGCCAGGCGGACCCGCGTCCCCTCGGGCAGACCCACCGGCTCGCCCTTGGGCTCGGTCGATTTGTTCCATTCGGCCCAGCGGGCCAACTCGGCGCGGACGGTGCCGCACTGGCCGTCGGGCCAGAACGAGTTCATGAACGGGTTGACGCCCCGCGCCTTGAGTCCGGCCAGGTTCTGGCGGCGCTGTTCGATCAGGGAATTGGTGTCCTCCATGGGGGCAAGGGTCTGGGATGGCGTGATGCCGCAGGGTCCCTGCGGAACCGGGATTCAAGCCGATCCACCGCCGGGATGAGAAGCCTGAAGACGGCAGGCGACTGGATCGGGGAAATCCGCATGGGGCGCCGCCCGACGGCCTGTGTGGACCCTCGGCGATGGGAATGCCGCTCGTTCGGAGGGCGAGACCGTAGGTAGACCTCGGTGAGGGCCCGATCACCGGTCGACGAGACCTGCCTACCCCTGAGAATTCGGGGATCTTGTCCGGTCCGAATCTTGGCTGGTCCGAATCTTGGCTGTAAACCGGGTTCGTAGCCCCCTATCGCCACCGCGGGGCCCGGAAACCCGGGCCCGGGTATGGGGTCAGGCCGAGAACGACTTGCCGCAACCGCAACTGCTGTGGGCGTTGGGGTTGTTGATCTTGAAGCCGCCGCCCGTGAGGGCGTCGCTGAAGTCGATGACCGAGCCGCGCATGTCGTTGGCGGAGAACGGACCGACCACCACGCCCACGCCATGGAACTCGGCCCCCAGATCGTCCGGGCGGCGTTCGTCGAAGACCATGCCGTACTGCATCCCGCTGCAGCCGCCGGCCTCGACGAAGACACGCAGGCTCTTGCCGGCGTTCTCGGCATCGCCGGCCAGCATGGCGGCGATCTGCTGGGCGGCGCTCTCGGTGATGGTGACGACGGCGTCCTGGGAAACCACGGATTCCATGGCTTCAGGCTAAAATTGGCGGTCCCCGGTGTCAAACATCGCCGAAGACCGCCGAAGACCACCGGTTGCCTCATAAGTTTGACACCCTGGGGGATCGGTTTGGAGGTGGACGCTGAGGTCGTTGACTCAACAAGGGTGACACCCGACGGGACAAGAGATCCCCGCGTTCGCGCGTGCTGGCGGGGACCCTTGCCCGGTCGGTTCCCCCTTTGGTCCCCTAACGGACCTCGACCCAGTAGAAGAACGTGGCCCCCGACGGAGGTGTGTCGGTCAGACTTCCGCCGGTAATGCCCCGGGCCACGACCACCGGTGGGCCATCCCAGCCGACCGAGCGTAGCACCGAATAGGTGGCCCCGGGGCGGGTAGGCCAGGCCAGGCGGATCGAACCCTCGGGACCGGGCACCGCCTCGACCCGGGTCGGCGTGACCGTGGGATCGGTGGCCAGGGTCAGGGCGGCCTCGTCGCTGAGGATCGACCCGCGGCCGTCGGTCACGCGCACCGTGTAGAATCCCGTCTGGCCATGGTAGACCTGCGCGATCCGCAGTTCGGGCCGGGTGGCCCCGGGCAGCGGATTCCCGTCGAGGCACCATTGATATCCGAGCGGACCATCGCCCCGGGCTGCCACCCGGAACAGCGCTCCGCCTCCTTCCGGGACCTCCAGAGAGAGCGGTTGCGCGGTGATGACCGGGGAGAGGGGATCGGTCGCGGCCCCGGGGTCGGCGGGTTGACTGGTGATGGGAACCCCGCTCAACCGAAGCTGGTCGATGCGCCAGGTCCCGGCGGTGCTGTAATTGCCCCCGACCCCGACATACACGTCACCCTCGCCGTCGGAGACGAGGCGGACCCTGAAGTCCGGGTTGTTGCCGACGCCCGGGATGCCTGCGAAATCGACGCGGAGCCCATTGGTGAAGACCGAGCTGGTGGCCAGGGTGAAGGCGGGCCCGGCCAGCAAACCCTGGTTGTTGGTGGCGTAGAGCACCTGGATGCGTCTGCTGGCGGTGCTGGTGGCCCGGAGGTCGAACTCGAGCACGAGGGCATCAAAGCCCACGGTCGATGCGGCGATCTCCAGACCCGCCGCACGCACCCCGGTGCCCTGCTTCGGGAACCCGGTCAACTGCAGGGCGTAGTCGGACTGGGTGGCCGGGTCGCTGGAACCGGTGCCCGTAGCCGGCGCGGTTCGCAGATCTCCGAGGATGGCCAGGGTGGCTTCGCCCGAGGTGGCATTGAGGAGGCTGTTGGTCTGGTTGAAATCCCACAGCGCGAGGGATTGCGGTACGACGGCGACGGGTGTGCCGGCGACCAACCGAATGCAGACCAGAGGGATGGCAGTGGCCCCGAGGACGCAACGAAGGAGTCGCTGCAGGCGGGAGGCGAGGAACGGAACGGACGTATATGGTTTCATGGACGAGATGCTTCGGGATCGGGAGCCTGCATGGCTCCGTCCTCCGTGGAGCCTTCGCCGGGCCCGGGTCCGATCTTTCACGAATCGTCGGAAATAAATCTTGCACCCCTCGGCATGGCCGACGGGACGCGTGGCTCGACATCCCCCCGGTCCCGCCTAGTGTCGCGCCATGAGTGTCGCATCTGCGGGCCCGGGGGCTTGGGGAATGGTCCTTGGGCTGGGGATCGGAGCCCTGGTCGCGGGGGAACTCGCACCTCCCGGGTTCACCCCTGAATCCCCCGGGGAGCATGCGTTGACGGGTGTCTTGGCCCATGTGCGGCCCGGGGTGACGCTGACCAATGCCACCTTGCTCATCCGCGACGGCCGCATTGCCGCGGTGGGCGTCGGGCTTTCTGTGCCCGCCTCGGCCCGGACCTGGAGCCTGCCCGGCACCCATGTCTATGCCGGCTTCATCGATCCCTACCTGACGCTCGGAACACCACCGAGCCCTGTGAACACCTCCGGCACGGAGGGCTCTGGAGTCTCGGGCGGCGCGGGGTCGCTAACGTCCGGCGCCCCCCGCTTCTTCGGGGTGCCCGGGCAGGAGCGCGATCCCGGCTCCCCGGGGCCGGCCCACGGATTGGCCGACGTGACTCCCGAGCGGCGCATGCTCGAGGGCCTGTCCCCGGACCCCAAGGAATTGGCCGCCCTGCGCGAACTCGGCTTCACCGCGGCGAACGTCGTCCCTTCCAAGGGCATCCTCCGCGGGCAATCCGTGGCCATCAGCCTGTCAGACGTGTCCCCGAACCGGGCGATCCTCCGGACCGACACGGCGCAGCATGTGGCCTTCGTCCTGGGGAGCGGCGGTGAGGCCGCCTACCCGAAGTCGCTGATGGGATCCATCGCGACGGTGCGGCAGGCCTGGATGGACGCCGCCTGGTACCGGGCCTCGCATTCGGACGCCACCGCGCAGGAACCGTCTGCCGCGGCGAAGGCCCGCCGCCGACCGGAGTTCAACGCCTCGCTGGCGGCCCTGCAGCCGACCCTGGGCCCGAAGGCCACACAGCCCGTCGTCTTCGAGGCTGGCAGTGCTCTCATGCAGGATCGAGCCTTCCGGGTGGCCTCCGAGGCCGGGGTTCGCCCCCAACTGGTCGCTAGCGGGCAGGAGTGGCGGAGGCCGGATCTCCTGGCGCCGATGATAAAGGCCTCGGTGCCCTTCATCGTGCCGCTGCAGTTCCCGGCCCTGCCGAAATTCCCGGAGGAGGCGGCCTGGGATTCCGTGTCCCTCGACCTGCTGCGGGCCTGGGACTGGGCCCCGGAGAATCCCACCCTGCTGGTCCGTTCCGGGCTGACCATCGCCCTGACCACCCACGCCCTGCCCGAGCGCAAATCCTTCCGGACCCAACTCCGGGCCGCGCTGGATCGCGGATTGGCCGAATCGGAGGCCCTCGCCGCCCTGACCACCGCGCCGGCCGCCCTCTGCGGCCTGGAGGATTCCCTGGGCACCCTCGAGTCCGGGAAGCGGGCGCACCTCACCCTCGTGGAACCCGGTGCCGGGTTCTTCGAGCCCTCCTCCCGGGTGGTGGCCGTGTGGATCGACGGCGTGGCGTACGAGACCGACGCCGCGCTGAAATCCCCCGAGCGCAAGGAGCCCGACCCGGAGGCCGAGGCCAAGAAGGCGGAGGAACGTCGGGTGGCAGCCCGCCGGGTGGCGCATCCACCCACGGAGGGGCGCGGACCCCTGGCCCAGCCCGCCTCGGTCGTCATCCGAAATGCCACGGTCTGGACGAGCGGTCCGCAGGGCATCCTGCCGCGGGCCGACCTGCTGGTGTCCCAGGGCCGCATCCAGGCTGTCGGTCCGTCGCTGGCGGCCGGGCCCTCCGTGCAGGAGATCGATGGCACGGGGTTGCATGTGACTCCGGGCGTCCTCGACTGCCATTCGCACTCCATGATCCTGGGAGCGGTCAATGAGGCCACGCTGCCCAGCACGGCCATGGTGCGCATCGGCGACGTGGTCAATTCGGAGAGCGAGAACATCCACCAGCAATTGGCCGGCGGCACCACGCTGGTGAACCTGCTCCACGGCTCGGCCAATCCCATCGGGGGCCAGAACTGCGTGATCAAGCTGCGCGAGGGAGCCGGCCCTGAGGCGCTCAAATTCGAACCGGCCCCGGGGGGCATCAAGTTCGCCCTCGGCGAGAACGTCAAACAATCGGGCTGGGGCGACAAGCACGTGACCCGATTTCCCCAGACCCGGATGGGCGTGGGCACCTTCTACCGGAATCGGTTCACCGCCGCCCGGCAGTACCGAGACGCTGTCCGCAACGGTCGCGAGGGCGACGGATCCCCCGTCCGGCGCGACCTCGAGCTCGAGGCCCTGGCCGAGATCCTGGACGGCACCCGGCTGATCCACTGCCACAGCTACCGCCAGGACGAGATCCTGGCCTTCCTCCGCACGATGGAGTCCTTCGGGGTGCGGGTGGCCTCGCTCCAGCACATCCTCGAGGGCTACAAGGTGGCCGATGAGATCGCGCGCCACGGGGCCGGTGCGAGCGCCTTCGCCGACTGGTGGGCCTACAAGTTCGAGGTCATCGACGCGATCCCGTACGCCGGCAGCCTGATGCGCGAGCGCGGGGTGGTGGTGAGCTTCAACTCCGATTCCAGCGACCACGCCCGACGGCTCAATTTCGAGGCGGCCAAGGCCGTGAAGTACGGTGGGACGCCTGAGGCCGAAGCGCTGAAGTTCGTGACCCTCAACCCGGCGCGCCAGCTCGGGATCGACCACCGGGTCGGTTCGCTGGAACCGGGCAAGGACGCCGACTTCGTGCTGTGGAGCGGCTCACCGCTCGACTCCTCCAGCCGCTGCCTGGAGACCTGGGTGGATGGCCGATGCTACTTCCGGCTCTCCGCCGAGGCGGACCGGGTGAAGGCCCTGCAGGACGAACGGGCGGCCCTGGTGGCCAAGGCCCGCAAGACCTCGGGCAGCGCCGCCGACTCCAAGGCCGCGGACAAGGCGCGCAAACAGTTTTTCGAGCGCGCCCTCGAGCAGGCTCGCCACTGGAGCGTCAAGGAATGCCAGGACTGCCAGGTCCGGCAGGCGGAATGATGGCCGGACAGGCGCCGCCATGGATTCCCCAACGCGACGAAGGCCCGCCCCTCGCAGACCCGAGGCCATCGGCTGGTGGCTCTGGGTGCCCTTGTCCCCGCGGTCGGTCCGGCGGCGGCGGCCAGGTCCCCCTGGGCCGGTGGTGATCTCCGGCTGCGATTACCTGGGCCTTTCGGAAGACCCGGTGATCCGCCAGGCCTGGCTGGAGGCCTGTGCCGAGGGCCCTCTCCAGACCGGCGCCTCTCGGGCGACGACCGGCGACCATCCCGCCTACCGCCGTGCCGAGGCCGCCATCGCCGAGTTCCTGGGAGAACCGGCGGCCCTGCTCACGGCGACCGGATACCTGGCCTCGTTGGCGGTGGGCCAGGGCCTGCGCGACCGGGCCACGCATCTCGTGGTCGACGCCGGGGCCCACGCCTGTGTGCAGGATGGCGTCCGATTGAGCGGTCTGCCGGTGACCGTCTTCACCTCCGGTGACCCGCGGGCCCTGAAGTCGGCCCTGGGCAGGCTCCCCAAATCAGCCCGGCCCCTGGTGGCGACCGATGGGGTGCATGGCATCCGGGGCGGAATGGCTCCGCTGAAGGCCTACCTGGACGCCCTCCCGGCTTCGGGATGGCTGTGGGTCGACGATGCCCACGGGATCGGAGCGGTGGGTCCCACGGGTCGTGGCGCGGCCGAGGCGCTGGGGGTGCATGACGACCGGTTGATCCGCAGCGTCACGTTTTCCAAGGCCCTGGCGGTGGCGGGCGGGGCGGTGATCGGTCCGGCCTTGATCGTGGAACATTTGCGTACCCGCGCCGGGGTCTACCTGGGTTCCTCGGCACCGCCGCTGGCCATGGCCGCCGCGGTCACGGCCGCGCTGGCCCGGGTGGATCGCCTGCCCGGGCGTGTCCGTCGGCTCCAGGCGTTGCTTCGAAGGTTTTCTGGTGCCCTTCCCGATCGGCCCGAGATCCTCAACGACCCTCGCACCCCGGTCACCGCCATCCATCCGCGCGACGCCGACCAGGCGCGCCGACTCGGCGAGGCGTTGAGCGCGGCCGGCTTCGTGCCCCCGTGGATCCAGTACCCGGGAGGCCCGGCGGGCGGCTTCTTCCGCATCGCGCTCCGCGCCGACCATTCCGCCGGGATCGTCGACCGATTGGCGCGCGCGGTCCGTCTCGGGCTCGGGGTCTGAGAGCCTGGACCCGTGTGATCGCTCGTTTTCGGGGAGCGACGCGAGGTCTATGGACTCTCCGTCATTGCCTAGCGGTCGGCCGCTGGCACTCTTGGTGGCCATCCCATGAATTCCCGTCCTCTCGCCACGGTGGCCAGCCTGCTGGGGCTCGCCGCAAGCCTCCTCCGTGCGGTCGCCGCCCCCGATCCCGCCCCCTTCCACAGCCCCGAGACGGCCCTCGACCGCTACGTGGCCCAGCCGGACGCCTCCTTCGCCTGGAAGGTGGCCGCCACGACCAACCTCGGTCGCAGCCGGGTGAGCGTCATCGACATGACCTCGCAGACCTGGCTGACCACCAACGAGGTGAACCGGACCCTCTGGAAGCACTGGCTCACGGTGGCGCGCCCGAAGGACCTCGCCCACACGACGGCGTTGCTGGTGATCGCGGGCGGCGCGAACCGGGAGGGCGAACTGCCCAAGCCCAGCCAGGAACTGACCCGCATCGCCGAGGCGACCCGCTCGGTGGTGGTGGAATTGAAGATGATCCCCAACCAGCCCCTGATCTTCCACCGCGACGGCAAGGAGCGGGTGGAGGACGACCTCATCGCCTACACCTGGGACCAGTTTCTTCGCACCGGCGACACCCGCTGGCCCGCCCGGCTGCCGATGACCAAATCGGTGGTGCGCGCCATGGATGCGGTCAGCGCCTTCACCGCGACCGAGGAGGGCGGCGCTCGGGCGATCAAGACCTACGTCGTTGCCGGCGGCTCCAAGCGAGGCTGGACCACCTGGACCACCGCCGCGGTCGATAAACGGGTGGTGGCTGTGTGCCCCATCGTCATCGATCTGCTCAACATCGAGCCATCCTTCACCCATCACTTCCGGGCCTACGGGGCCTTCGCCCCGGCGGTAGGCAATTACGTGGAGCAGGGCATCATGCACTGGCAGGGCACCCCGGAGTACCGGGCCCTCATGAAGATCGAGGAACCCTTCGAGTACCGCGACCGGCTCACCCAGCCCAAGCTCATCATGAACGCCTGCGGCGACCAGTTCTTCCTGCCCGACTCCTCGCAGTTCTACTTCGACGCGCTGAAGGGGCCCAAGTACCTGCGCTACGTGCCCAACACCGACCATTCGCTGAAGGGATCGGATGCCTACGTCACCCTGATGGCCTGGCAGCACGCGATCGTCAACAAGACCCCGCTACCCCGCTTCACCTGGACCGAGGAGGCCCCGGGACGCATCCGGGTCCGGGTGACCGACGCGCCACGTTCAGTGAGGCTCTGGCAGGCCCACAACCCGAAGGCGCGCGACTTCCGCCTCGACACCCTCGGGCCGGCATGGACCCCGACCGACCTCTCGCCCGATGCCCAGGGCCAGTACCTCGGGGAGGCCTCCACCCCGGCCTCGGGTTGGACCGCGGCGATGGTCGAATTGACCTACGACCTCGGGGCGCCGGCCCCGCTGAAGCTGACCACCGCGGTCTCGGTGACCCCGAACCGCCTGCCCCATGAAGCCTTCCGCCCGGAATTGCGCGTCAAGGGCTTCCTCAGTCGCTGAGATCCATCGGGGCATTCATGGATTAAGGATGCCGGTTTCATGGGTGGTTTTCGCAGGGATTTATCTCGACAACAGGTGGCATTTGGGTTGTAACCACAATCATCCCCGAAAGGTCGGAACCTCCGACAATCACCCGAGCCCGCGCGGCCATTCCACGCGGGCGCACCGGTGCCTCCTTGAGGTTCCCCCTGACGGAGCCTTCGCCATCAAACACCACCCATGAAACATTCCCTCCAGCGCCCGAGTTTCTGGGCCGCGGCCATCGCCGCGGCGCTCCTCCAGGCTCCCCTCAGCACGCAGGCCGGTCTCTTCAAGATCGACTTCGGTCAATTGGAGAACGAGCGGGTCCCGGCGGACGCCGACGGCAATCCCCTCGATCCCCAGCCTCTCCTGGTCGATTGGGACGTGATTCCCACCTGGACCTTCGGTGATCCGAACGGCAACGTCACCGAAGGGTCGGCCAGCATCAAAGGCACGGCCAACGCCGAAGGCACCGAGGTCACCTGGAAACTCAAGGACATCTCGGCCAATCCGAACACCAAGGTCACGTTGACCATCCTGGACAACCGGACGCTCGCCGAGAAGCTCTCCTCCGACGCACCGCCCTACATGCTGGGCCAGACCGCCAACAACCCCACCAAGGAAGGCCGGGACGTGGTGTATGACGGCGTCCGGGTTCCCGGTGTGGTCAAGGACGACTATCTGTACCGCAATCCCGACGCCGCGGGCTCCGAGAGCCTGATGCGGATCGCCAACCTCGACCCCGGAACCTACAACGTCACGGTGTTCGAAGGACGGACCACCGACGGCTCACGGACCGGCAAGGTCTGGGTCGACGACATCAAGGGCCTCAAGGAACCGGCCGATCAGAACACGGGCAACTACGCCGGCAAGAACGACGCCGGGGATGTGCTGCTCGACGGACAACCGCGGACGGTCACGGTGAAGATCAATGCCGGCGACTACCTATGGTTCGCCGAGATGGAGGACAATTCCGGCGGCATCAGCGGCATGATCATCCGTTCGGTGGTCGATCCGGCGGACTCGAAGGGGTTGTTCAAGATCGACTTCGGCCAATTGGAGAACGAACGGGTCCCCAAGATCACCACCGCCAACAAGGACGAGGCCGGTGCGGACGCCTCCGCCCCGGCGCCATTGGCCGACTGGAACGTGATCCCCACCTGGACCTTCGCGGATCCGAACGCGAACGTGACCGAGGGGTCCGGCAGCATCAAGGGAACGGCCAATGGCGACGCCACGGAAGTCACCTGGAAGCTCACCGACTTCTCCAAGGACCAGAACAAGAACGTCACGGTGACGATGCTCAACAACGTCGCCCTCGACACCGAAAAGTCCTTCCCCCCGGCCCTGGGTCAGACCGCCAACAATCCCACCAAGGAGGGCATCGCGGTCATGTATGACGGCGTCCTCGTGCCCGCCGCGGTGAAGGACGACTACCTGTACCGCAACCCGGACACCGACGGCAGCGAAATCCTCATGCGCTTCGCCGGCCTGAATCCCGGCAAGTACAACGTGACGGTCTTCGAGGGCCGCACCACCGACGCCAACCGGACCGGCAAGGTCTGGGTGGACGACATCAAAGGCCTGAAGGAGCCCGCCGCCCAGAATACCGGGAATTATTCGGGCAAGGATAGCGACGGCAACGCGCTGCCCCTGGGACAACCGAGGACGGTCGTCGTAGACATCAAGGCGGGCGAATACCTCTGGTTCGCCGAAATGGAGGACAACTCCGGCGGCATCAGCGGCATGATCATCCGCGGCGTCCCGTCGGCCCCCTCGGCCGTCACGCTGCAGAGCGCCGCGGCCCTCGGTGGCGCCTTCACGGCGGTCACCGGCGCGACCGTCGATGCCGCGGCCAAGACCATCACCATCCCGGCTCCGTCCGCCTCTTCGTTCTACCGCCTGAGCGGTGCCTCGAAGATCAGCATCTCGACCAGCGGCGCGAACCTGGTGTTCAAGTACGAATAAGGCGGGTGT
>CAIOKD010000169.1 GCA_903858835.1 uncultured Verrucomicrobiota bacterium | reverse complement strand
CTGGCGCAGGGCCTCGCCGAGCGCCACACGCCAGTCGAGAGACCCCGGCGTGCCCGGGAGCGGCGCGTCGAACCACAACGCCGCTTGGTTGGCGAGGAACAGGATCGGGTCGGCGTACCGGGACGGGTCGAGCGCCTCCACGTCCTCGGGGCCGGGCGTATGGAAGTAGGAGATGACGGTGTCGCCGCGGAAGGTCTCGAGGTCGACGCGCTCCTCGGTGATCACTGCGCCCGCGTCGAAGGGCTGTCCGAACACCCGCTCGGCGTACGCACGGAGCTCGGTCCCCTCGGCGTCACCGCCGAGCGTCGCCGAGGTGCCCACGCAGCAGAGCTGCTCGGGGCGCACGCGCAGCCGGTCCTTCAGGCGCCGCACCAGACACGCGAGATCGGTGCCCTGGGCCCCGTCGAAGGTGTGCAGCTCGTCCACGACGAGGAAGCGGAGCGAGCCCGCGGTGCTGCCCTCCCAGATGTGACGGTCCTTCGGCCTCACCAGGAGGTAGTCCAGCATCTTGTAGTTCGTGAGCAGGATGTCGGGCGGGCTCTTCTGGAGGAGCTTCCGGTCGGTGATGACGTGATCGGCGCCCATCTCGGCGTGTGCGGTCCTGCCTGGGCCCTCGTCCTCGCCGACGTACAGGCCGGCGGTCACCGCGCCGCGCAGGTGCGGGTTGCCGTGGATCGCGCGGGCGATGCGCAGCGCCTGATCCCCGGCGAGGGCGTTCATCGGGTAGACCAGGATGGCCTTGATGCCGGGCTGGCCGGCCTGCTCCTGGCAGTGCGCCAGGATGGGCCACAAGAAGCTCTCGGTCTTCCCCGAGCCGGTGCCGGTAGCCACCAGCGTGCCGCGCTTCGGCTCGCCACCGAGGCGGGCGAACGCCTTCTCCTGGTGCCGGTGCGGCGTGAACCCGAGCGGCACCTTCGGGAACCAGTCGGGGCGGCTACCCTTCACGAAGGGCAAGAAGACCTGGACGTACGGCCCCTTGGTGACGGCGCCGTCCTCCTCGAGCAGGCGGTCGATGGCGCCGCGGAAGCCTGGGGTGGTGGCGGCGAAGCTGGCGCGCAGGAAGTCGGCGAGGCCGGTCTCGAGCTGGCCGGCCAGGGCCCCCGGCAGGGTGCCGTGCCAGGTCGGGTCGGGGTCACTCACCACGCCTCCAGCCCGGTGCGCTTGCGGAGCGCGGTCCGCAAGTCGGTCATGACGGGGTCGATGGTGCCGTTGGCGCGCTGGTGCTCGGCGAGGCCCTTGGCGAGGTCGGGCACAGCACAGCCGAGGTACCCGGCGACGTGCGAGAGCAGCTCCTTGCCCGACCAGGTCCAGCGCCATGAGCCGTCATCGAGGTGTGCCCGCAGCACCGCCTCGTGGTGCGTCAGGCGCTCGGCGATCCAGTCCGCATCCAGACCGGGGATGTACCCTCGGATCCTGTCGCCCCAGGGCGACTTCAGCAGGCGCCGCTCGAGGTCCTGCTGCGCGTCCGCGAGCGTCGCCAGGTCGGGGTTACCGAGCCGCGGGTGAGTCGGGAAGTCACCGGTCACCTCCAACCTCACGTCGGCGATGGTGGCGCGGGCTGCCATCCACCAGAGGGCCCCCGTCGCCAGGTGGTGCGCACGGGCCTGGAGGTCTCCGGCTGCCCTGGCGCGCGGGTTGTAGTTCGCGTCGAGGGCGGCGAGGCCGTCGAAGTCCAGCATCAAGTTCTCGACCTCGTGGGCCTCCGGGACGAAGACCGTCGGGCCCTTCGCTCGTGCCAGCCAGTGGGCCTGGTTGGGGGTGATGAAGTCGCGATCCCGAAACCCGAACACGTTGGTGTGGCCGGCCTCCCTGGCGTCCCTGACGG
>CAIOKD010000168.1 GCA_903858835.1 uncultured Verrucomicrobiota bacterium | reverse complement strand
TGCCATCGCCGGCGAGAGCGGCGATCCGATAGGTGTTGGAACTCATGTGCGGGGACCAGTGTGGGAAGCCCGGGCGGCCCGGGAAAGCGCGTTTATGGACCTCGGCGCGGATCCGCTCCGGGCGCTTCAACGTGGCGCGAGCGGCGGACGCCAGTCCTGGAGGAGGTGGGCCAGGTCGTCGGTCCGACGGCGAGCGGCCTCACCGGTGGGGTGCACCGTCGAATCGGCATAGTCCGCGCGGCGGGTGTTCACGCCCATGGACGGATCGGGCAGCACCGGCACGATGCGGCCGACATCGTCGAGGAACCGGCGGTGGGCCTCGACCATCACCGGGCGGTCCTCTTCCGATCCATAGAACCAAGGGATGGCGTAGGCCAGCCTCACGCCGCGCCGATCGCACTCGGCCTTCAGGTCGGCGAGCCAAGCCCGGGCTTCGGGCGAGAGGGCCACCGGTCCCGGCCCCGGCGAGGCCACCTCGCGACGGGCGGCCACCTCATGCCAACCGCCAGGCCGAATCTCGTCGATGCCATAGCGGTACCAAGGTTGCCGCAGCAGGGCCTTGCCCAGCAGGGTGAAGAGGTGGTGACCACCGGGTCGCAGCCCCAGCAGGCGGCTGGGCCACTCCCATCGGCCCGGCTCGTCCCAGAGGTGCCAGGTGCCGTTGGCGGCGGCTAGCTGCACCCCGAGGGATTTCCATTCGATCGGCCCGGTCAGGAGTCCGGGCTCGATGCTCAGGATCAGCAGATCGCCGGGACGCGCCCAGTCCATCGCGTACCGTCCGAGGAACTTCGCTCCCGCTCCCGCGCCGAGGCCCAGGTTGAGGACGTTCAACCCGTGCGCATCGCGCATCCGCACCGGATCGATGGAAGTCATGCAGCCCGAACCACCGACCACCAGCACACGGTTCGATGGGGACAGTCCCGCCTCCCAGGCCCGCTTCGCCTCGTGGACCCGGTGGAAGAAGGCGACCTCGGGATTCCACCGCAGCGTGTACACCGCGCCCAGGAGCCCGGCGAGGAGGGCCGCCGCCAAGAGCCCTAGCGCCAGGCGTGGCACTCCGCCGGAGTCGCACGATTCAGAAGGCGAAGTAGATGAAGTCATTCTGGTCTCCCGGCGCCAGCCACACGGTCAGCACCACCAACACCCCCAGTACCCACGGACGCACCAATAGCGAGTAGGGCTCGCCGCCGCGCGCCATCGATCGCCACTCGGCCAAGAGGGTCAGCCCGCACAGGCCGAGGGTCCCTCCCAGAGTCACCAGGTCGCCCGCCGTGAACGAGGCCTTCAGGGCCGCCAGGGCGGCCGGTCCATAGGCCGCCGGTCGCACCAGCGTCGCCAGCTTGGCTCCCAGCACCGAGGGGTTCGTCTCGTAGAAGAAGAGCCACGAGAATGCGGCGATGGCGATGGTCCCCAACCACCCCAAGGGGGCCGGGACGACCACCCGGGCGGTGAACCGGGCCGCGATCAGCCACAGCGCATGCAGGCCGCCCCAGAGGACGAAGTTCCACCCCGCCCCGTGCCAGATGCCCGAGACCAGAAACACCACCGCCACGTTGAACGCCCAGCCCCGGCCGCGTCCGCCGCCGAGGGGCACATAAATGTAGTCCCGGAACCATTGGCTG
>CAIOKD010000167.1 GCA_903858835.1 uncultured Verrucomicrobiota bacterium | reverse complement strand
GACTCGGGCGTCGATCGGACGGCCACCGAGGTCCTTCTCCCGGAAGCGGCCCACCGCGTCGAAGGACTCTAGCGAGAACCCGTAGGCATCGATGCGACGATGGCAGCCCGAGCACTTGGGATCGGTGCTGTGCTTCTCGGTCAACTGGCGCACGGTGAGCTGCTCGAGCGATTCGTCCTCGGGCAAGCGGGGCACGTCCTTGGGGGGCTTGGGCAACTTCTCGCCGAGGATCACCTCGCTGATCCAGTTGCCTCTGAGAATCGGGCTGGTGCGCGAGGCCCCCGACTGCCGGGCCAGCGTGGAGGCCTGTCCCAAGATGCCACCGCGGCCGAGGGACCGCAAACCGGAGACCCGACGCCATTCATCGGATCCGGAGAACCCATTCGTGGAAACCCCGTAGAAACGCGCCAGGTCGGCGTTCAGGAAGGAATGATCGGCATCCAGGATCTCGAGCACCGGGCCGTTGTTCCGGAAGAGGTCGGTGAAGAACCGGACGGACTCCTCGCGCATGGCCCCGCGGAGCCCGCGGAACTCTGGGAAATGCCGCTCGCTCTTCTCATCCAGGCTCTCGAAGTCGTACAGGTGCAACCAGGCCAGTGCGAACTCGGTGGCCAGGCGACGGACCTTGGGGTCCTTGAGCATCCGCCGGGTCTGCGCCTTCAGGACCTCGGGACGATGGAGCCGACCGCGCGCGGCCTCCGCCAACAATTCGGCGTCGGGGGCCGAGGCCCAGAGGAAGTAGCTCAACCGGGTGGCCAGTTCGAGATCGCTCACCCGCGCGGAGGCCACCCCGGGCCCGGGTTGCTCGGCCCGGTACAGGAAGGTCGGCGACACCAGCACCCGTGCCAGCACGCCCCGCACTGATTCCTCGTGGGTCAGGCCATCGCCCCGCAATCGGACGTACAGGCTGCCCAGAGCGTCGATCTCGGACTCCTGCAACGGCCGCCGGTAGGCCTTGGCCGCGAAGGCGAAGAGCGCCTGCAGGTGGACCGGCTCGGTGTCGGCCAAGAGGCGGCGGAACTCGTCGGCCCGGCGGCGGATCGGCTCGCCCATGGGGGTGAACGCGCTGGGGTCCGCATCCTGGGTGGCGAACTGCCACAACTGCTCGAAGGCATCGACCAGCTTGAAGGCATCCTGGCTAACGTAGTGGAGCTCGGCCCACAGGCGCTCCAGCTCGGCGGTCTCAGCCGGGCTCAGCATCAGGCGGCGCAGGGCGTCGTCCTCGCGGTAGAACAGGGTCAGCGTCACCACCTCGTCGACAGGAACGATCTTGGTGTAGCAGAGCGCAGCCGGGAACAGGGCGCGGAACCGCTCCAGCGATGCATCCCAACGCCGGCGGGCGGCTCCACCGTCGGCCACCAGCACCGGCAGGTCGGACTGCATGGGCAACTCACCATCCGACCAGGTGCCTTTGCCTCCCCGGGCGCTGACCGCACCGGCCACCAGGGCGAGCGAGGCCGGCCGCTGCGGGAGGATCTGCATCTGGATGCTGGCCTCCGGTCCTGCGGAGGCGTCGAGACCGGCCGTGGCGACCAGTTCACCGCCGGCGGCCCATTCGGCCGGGAGGCGGATCTCCACCACCGACGGGGCCTTCACGCAGAGGTCCTGCCGGGCGATGACCGCACCGGAGACGGGATTCTTTCCGAACAGGGACGGCTCGGGCCCGGGGCCCGCCTGGGTGGATCCCACCGACGCCGAAGCCGTGGCGGCGGGTTCCGACTCCTGCAGCAGGCTGCGGAGCACCGCCCCGAGCAACGGGCCCCGGAGAGAGGTCCATTGGCGGCGCAGTACGGCGTCCGGCGAATCCTTGGCCAATCCCACGGGCTCGGAAGAACCGAACAGCGCCTGGAGTTCGGCAGACAACCCACGCCGCTCCTCGATCGAACCGGCCGCCCGCCACCGGGCCAGGAGCGACCCCTCGGGAATCAGAGTCTCCAGCGCCCCGCCGCGGGCCTCGGGCTCGCTGAAGAAATGCCAGACCGCCGGATGCCCCAGGCGATCGGCATGCGGATTGCCGGCGAGGATGGAAGGCGACACGTCGCCGGACAGGCTCCAGGCCTGCGCGGGATTGCGGGTGTCGGTCAATTGCAGGTCCACCCGGGTGAGATCGCACGAATGATTGCCATCGCGCGGCCCCACCGACAGGCAGACCACGTCCCCCGCACCCACGGGCACCGCCGGGAACGGACCGAAGCGAACCTCCTTGGCTCCTTGCGACACGCCCGAGGCGAGCGTCTGGCGCGTGGCCCCGCGGCGGAGTTCGAGCGTCCAGGAAACCCCGTTGCCGCATTCGGTGTGGGAATGTTGCACCAGGCCTTCGACCCGCAGCGTGCCGCCCAACGGCGCGCGCCAACCGACGATCACGCGCCGCGAGGGCGACGGGTGCACAGCGACACTGTGGGGGCGCATCAAGCCCGGCACACGCACCTCGCGGTCGGACGCGTTGGCGGTGACGCTCAGGGCGTCGGCTCCGGTCCATCCCTGGATGAAGGAATACCCCTGGGCGCTTTCCATCGAGGAGGTCATGTGGCCCTCGATGCGGGTGCCACCCGAGCGCATCCCCAGCGCCTCGAGCCAGGCGGCGAAGGCCTGCGGATCCAGACCCTTGGATCGGGCCAGCGCGGTGAGCGCCTCCCCGGAGGGCACCTCGGTCAATCCGGCCGCGGCCTCCAGGCAGGCGCCCGCCTGGGCGAAGAGGGGCCCGCGCGCCTGATCCATGCGATGGATCAGCGACCGCACCCGGGCCAGGGGCACGTCGGGCCGTCCCGAAACCACCAACCGCGGATTCGACCACAGCGCGAGGTCCGCTTCGAAACCATCACCGGCGTCGGAGGCGACCAGAAAGGCGGTGACCTGCCCCGAAGCGTCGGGCGCCGGGAACTTGAGGCGCACCTCGCGGGCGGCGGCCAACGGCGAGACCGGCACCTGCCAGGCGCTCGGGCCGTCACGCTTGCCGATGTGGCCCACGGTGGTGAACCGCCAGACGGCCCTCTGCCACGACTCCACCACGGAGGCCACGGAGGCTCCTTCGCCCGGCTTGGCCTGCCGCCAGCGGGCCCGAACCTGATCGAGAAGCGGCGACGAGGCTTCGGACTGGTTCAACTCGACCCACAACCGGCCGAGGTAGCGGGCATTGAGTCCACGGTTCCGGGCCAAGGTTTCCATCTCGGCCTCCGACTTGCGGGACTTCCCGCCCACCGAGGCCCGCAACTCGAGGGTGGCATCGAAATACTGGGCCAAGGGAAGGACTCCGCCGTCCCGGGTATCGAACCGGATCCCCTGCAGGTTCACCGAGGTGCCCCCGCCATTGCTTGTGTAGCGGCCGTAGAATCCGCGGATCGCGGCGAGGCGCTCCTCGGTCCAGTCGCGTTGCGAGGTGCTGGTGGAGAACCCCAGGCCGTCGGGAAGGAACACCGCGTGCCGGGCCACTTCCTTGGCGGCATCGAGGTACTTGGTGACCAGCGAGGGCGACATCACCAGCGCTTGGCCCACGTTCATGAACCCCTCGCCCGCGGCCGAATCGACCGGGAACTCCCGGGCCGGATCGAGCGTGGGCACGCCGGTCAGGTCGCGAATCGTGTAGGTGTATTCGGCATTGGACAACCGGCGCAGCACCACGGGGCCGGGATCACCCGCATTCAGACGGGCCCACCGGTTCAGCAAGGACCGAACACCCGACATCAACTGCTCCCGGGACTTGTCGTCCATGGCGGGCTGATCTTTGGGCGGCATCTCCCCGAGCGAGACCTGCTCGAGCACCTGCTGCCACACCTTGGGGTCGGTCGGCGCCGCGGAAGGCCGCATGAACCGCTCAAGGTCGAGGTCGCCCTTGTGCTTCGCGGTGGAGTGACAATTCAGGCAATGCGTCTCGAAGAGCGCCCGGGTCTTGGCATCGAGCACCTCGGCCGCGGCGATCGGAACCGACGACATCAGGAACCCGAGCGCCAGGACCGACGCGATCCCGCCGGACGTCCGCACTGAAGGCGTCATCGCGCCATGGAAACCCTTGTTCATCACGTCTCGTTTCATTCCATCGTCCACCAATTGCCGTTGCTCTTCCTGACGCATATTCCGACACCGTCCTTCAGATGCGGATGAAGATCCGCTTCTTCCACAGCCACCAGCACATCGCCCAGAAGATCGACAGCACCGCCGCCCCCTCGACGGCCGGCGCAACCACCCCGAACTGGTCGACCCAGAAGGTCTTGCCCAGGTGCGTGCGCAGGTTGTCGCGGAAGAACCCGTCCCACAGGTGGCTGGTCACGTACATGAAGATGGAATTCATGCCCACCACCTGCAGCGGGAAGGTGAGCCAGGATTGCTTGAAACGGTCGGCGATCAGGTGGAACCCGGTAATCAGCAGGCAGCACCACCCGCCACTGAAGAGCACCCACGAGGGCGTCCAGATGCGCTTGACCACCGGTGCGATGCCGGTGCGGTCGAGGATCCATCCGGCGCCCAGGCCGGCGAGACCGAACAGGGCGATCCGCAGCAATCGCTTGCCGATGGCGACGTCGTCCCGCCGCAACCACCCGCCGACCAACAGGCCGCAGATCATCGTGCCCAGCGTGGG
>CAIOKD010000166.1 GCA_903858835.1 uncultured Verrucomicrobiota bacterium | reverse complement strand
GTGTTCCCCGGCACCAGCGCGGCGGGTCTCGCAGCCCCTGGCGCAAACGACCAGTTGGTCACCTCCGGATTGCGGAACACCACGGCCGACAGCGGCAAGATCCCCGAGGTGTTCAGCCTTACGGGCATCCTCACCGATCCGCAGTTCAAGGTGGTCATCCGCGCTCTCGAGCAG
This sequence comes from uncultured Verrucomicrobiota bacterium, assembly GCA_903858835.1. Classification (GTDB taxonomy): domain Bacteria; phylum Verrucomicrobiota; class Verrucomicrobiia; order Limisphaerales; family UBA9464; genus SXXZ01. The sequence continues at coordinate 21,534 of CAIOKD010000166.1, read as the reverse complement.
CGGGATGGCGTCGACCTCCTCTCTGCACCGAAGGTCACCACCCTCAGCGGCCGCCAGGCCCACGTGGAGGTTTCCGACGTGCGGACCATTGCCACCGGACTCAACAATCAGGGTGGTGGTGGTGGCGGTGGCCAAGGCGGCGGCGGCATCGGCGGCGGAGCCGGCGGCGGGGTGGGCAACAATGTCAATCAAGCTGCGATCAACCTGATTCTTCCGGGCACGGTTTCCCAGCCGTTCGGTCCGGTGCTCGACGTGGTTCCCTACGTCTCCTCGGATGACGAGACGATCCAGATGACCATTCTGCCTACAATCACCGAGTTCATCGGCTATGACGATCCGGGTCCGTTCGTGCCTCAGATCCTCGGCCTCACCTCCGGCAGTTCCCCGATCAGCCGGACGGCCTACCTGCCGCTCCCGCGCTTGCGTGTGCGCATGGTTACCACCAGTGCCATCGTCTGGGATGGGCAGACCGTCGCCTTGGGCGGCTTGATCGCCGAAGACAACGTCAAGTCGCGGGACAAGGTGCCGGTGCTCGGCGATGTTCCGGTGCTTGGGCGGTTGTTCCGCAGCGAAAACTCTCGCACGGTGAAGAAGAACCTCATGATCTTCGTGACCGCGACCATCGTTGATGCGGGTGGCAAGCGCATCCATGATCCGGAGAACCCGCCCTACGATCCCACAACCACGCCGCCCCAGAAGATCTCCAACCGGACGGCTTTCTGATCGACTGCGTTCCAACCCAGCAACAGTCCGCGCGGTGATTGATTGAACTGCCCGTGGGAACCTCGAAATCCCAGGGTCAACCATCCATGAACCTTATCGAAGACAGCCGATTCCCCTGGAGACCTATGGGGCTTGCCGCACTCGTGGGTCTGGCCGCCTCGGCGCTGGGCCAGGACCTGGGCACCCTGGCTCCGCGGTTGACCATCCAGGAGATGGCTCCGGCCTCGGTCGAGGTGCAGGGCGGGGAGGTCCGCATCCTCCCAAACGCCTCGTCACCCATCGGGATGGTCGGTGACCAGATCAATGCCTCATCCGCGGTCTCGGGCTCCACGGCGTTTGTCGTGTGGCAAGACAACGCGATCGATGGCGACGGTCTGGGTATCGGATCCAGGGTCCTGAACCTCACCACCGGTTCCGCAAGCCCCCAGATCTACAGGGTCAACCAGCAGGGCGTTTCCAATCAGGAGAATCCCGTGGTTCTGGCACTGGCGGATGGAACCGCCGTGGTCGCGTGGCAGTCGGGCAAGCCCGGAAAGCAATCCCTGCAAGCCCGAAAGCTCTCGCGTTCCGGTGTCCCCCAGGGAGATGAATGGGTGATCGCCGCCGCTGAAGGTTCCGGCAGCCATGAGTCGCCCGTCTTGACGGAGATTCCCGGTCGCGGCTTTGCTGTGGCTTGGCAGGCGATCGGATCCGATGGGGTTTCCTCGAAGATCCGCCTCCAGAGCTTCAACGCCAACGGGTCGCCGATCGGATCCAGCCGTGTCATTGGAACGTCTGCGTTGGTCGATCGTTCCCCGACGCTCACCGGCCTGCCCAATGGCGATATCGCCGTTGCGTGGATCGCAGAACAGGCTTCGGCCGACGTGTTGAACCTGGGCGGGCAGGCCACCCGCCGCGAGGCCAATGCCGACGTCTTTGCCCAGATCATCCAAGCCGATGGGAACTCCGCCACGCCCACTTGGGTGAATGGCGGCGCCTCCCCGTGCGATCGCCCGTCCATCGCTACCCTGCCCAGCGGCAAATTGCTGGTGGCGTGGTCTGAATACGACGCCGAGTCCAAGACCGCCTGGGATATCCGGGCCACCACTCTGTCCAACCAAGCAGTGGTTCAGGGGACGCCGGTCACCCTCAATGATTACCGCTCCTACGACCAGACCGGTGTCCGGTTGTCGTCGGGTCCGGAAGGTGCCTTGGCCGTCTGGTCCACCCGCGGAGCCGATGGATCGGGTCTCGGTGTGGCCGCCAAGGCCTTTACGGCCGCAGGACAACCCGCAGGCGATGAATTGATCCTCAACCAGAACCGTGGGAACGATCAGTTCGCTCCTTCGGTGGTGGCCACCCCCTCGGGCTTCCGGGCGGTTTGGAGCGATTTCTCCGGCATCAGCACCGGTGTGGACCTCAGCGCTCGGGATCTCAAGCGGATTTCCGGGAATCCCCGCCAGAAGATCAAGATCACTTGGGAGACCGTGGTGGGGTCCAAGTACCGTCTTGAATCCTCGCCGGATCTCGTCCGTTGGACCGAGGTGCAGGCCACCCAGACAGCCACCTCCACCTCGCAATCGGCGTCCGTTGATGCGGGTGCCGCCGCCCAATCCTACTTCCGCGTCCAATCCGATCGCTGAACATGCGCACGACCCATTTCCTCGCACCCATCGTCGCCCTGCTGCTGCTCGGATCATTGCCGGGACGCGCCTTCTCGCTGCTTGGCCCATTTTCCGGATGGCAGTCGCCCGATCTGGGTTACAACATTCCCAACGGAGCCCAAGAGTACGGAGGTCCGCGCCTCCGGGGAGACGAGTACCGACTCAGCACACCGGTGGTCACCTACGGCATCGATGGGTCCTTCCTCGAGTTCTTCGGAGTCGAGGGTGCCCGCGCCGTCGATGCCGCTTTCGATGTGTTCAATAGCATCACCAACGTCTCGGCCTTCAGCGAGAAGTTGGAAGAGTTTCCGCTGAAAGCCGACGGGATCAACCCGACCGCCCGGGCATTGGGTCTCTTGGATCTCAAGACCCAACTCATGTCCCAGATCCTGGCGACCATGGGCTTGACCTCGCCCGAGCGCTGGTGCTGGTCACTCCGAGCCCGTTATGTGGTGGGCACCACACCCAGTTATTCAGTGGTCAATTTCAACTACGACCCGGTTTCGGGTCGGCCGTCGCGCTACATCAACGGTTCCCTCTATTCCTACGTCATCCGTGAGATCTACAACACCGACGGAACCGTCGGTTTCTACGACGCGCGGGAGGTTCCAGTCGATTCGGCCAACCCGATGGTGACCTTGGCATCCACCATCAGCGTCAATGCCTACGAGACCAGCGATGATCGCATGGTCCGCGCCATCAGCCCCACCGGTCGCTATTTCACCGGACTCACCCGGGATGATGCCGGTGGCCTCCGCTACCTCTATCACCCACAGAACCGCAACTACGAGGGAGCACCTGCCGGCTCCATCCGCGGAAGCGTGTCCACCTCGGGTGGCGGCGGTGGCGGCTCTGCCGCGCTGGAATCTCCGTGGACGGTCGCCGGGAGCAGCGGCCAGGTGGGCACGACCGCCGTCGGCACCCCGGCCACGACCCCCAACACCCTGCAGCTGGTCAACCTCGGCGTCCGCGCCGGTGTCGACAAGGTACGCTTTGTCAAAGTCAACACCGACCCCGTGCTTCGGCAGAATGCCCGTCAAGCGGCTGTCACCTATACCGAGGTGGTCAGCTCCAATGGTGTCATCGTCCGGCAGGTGGTCAGCCGAGTCTTGGCCCGTCCGGACATTCTGATCAGCGCCCGCGACCTCGGGGTCGCGAACTATGTGCCGGTGATTGGTGCGTTGGTCCAGCCAGGCTTCGTGAACACCGGTGCCGCGCTCGACGGCGCCGCCGAAGGCCCGGGCAATATCGAGCCGCAGTCCGGATACACCTTCAGCAAGGTCGGCGTGCATTCGCTCAACCGCGGCAACACCGACGAGCAGGATGGTCAGCCGGGAAATCTCTGGGGATCCTTTGATGGCAGTACCAATGCTCCGGTGCTGTATCCGACTGGAAGCAAACTGGCCGACCTCGAGGCCGCGGCTCTCTACCTGAAGGGCAACTGAACCGATCGATGAATACTCTCAATCTCTTCCGAAGCCTTTCCGCCATGGTGAGATCCAGCTGCGTGGCGCTCGCCATCGCCTTTGGTCCAGCGGCGACGGCTGCCGACTTCTACAATGGCGGGGTCTACTCGGTCGACCGTCCCATCGATGCGGTTTCCTTCGTCAACGCCGGATCCTTCACGGCCAACACCTTCGACATCTTCGCCACGCGCAATACCGTGGCCTACACGAACTTCGGAACCATCCGCTCCACTTACGGGATGGAATTTCTGACGGTGGATTCCAAAGGCCTCCGCAAGCCGAGCGCCTCCATCTTCAACAACAATCTCGCAGTCATCGAAGGCATCGGTACAGCCACAACGACCTTCGCCTATCCAGAGGGTCATCAGTACACCTACGGGGATGGAGGTTACCTCTACCTCCGAGCCACCAACATCATCAACCGGGGCCGCATCTCGGTGTCATTCTGGGGTGATCTTTCCGCTGCTGGCCAACAGGTCGATCTCAGCCGATCGACCCTCACCACACTGAACCGGACCACGCCCGAGAATGGTCGATTCTCGTTCCTCGACAACAACATCAACGTGACTTACAGCCCGGGTGGGGTCGAGAATCTGTATTGGGGCTATTGGAACACCGCGATGGATTTTGCTGCGTTCGCCAAACCCAAAGCGGTCAAGACCTCCTATCCCACCGCGACCAACGTGATTACGGTGACCAACATTCTGGCAGACATCGACATCACCTATCTGGCCTCGATCGACCGCGTTCCGGCCGATCCCACCACCAATCCGCGGGGTTGGATCGGTGACAACATCGCTACCGCGGGCACCCCGCCTGTTCCCGCGCTGGTCTACGTGCAGACCAATCAACTCACGCCCACCAACAACCGGATCAATGCGGTCTTCATCATCAATCGCAACTCCAACATCTTGGCTTCGGCCATGGTCGATGGAACCCGCAGCCTTGCGGTCACCCTCGGTTATCTCAATACCAACAACACCGAGGGCTTGGTGGAGTTCGAGAGCATCAGGATTGTCGAGAGCTTCACGACCGCTCCGACCAACACCTACGGATGGGATCAGCGCGACCCATCGACCGCAGTACCCTACAACGTTCGCGTGTCCCGCAATGTCGGCGTCAAGATCCCGCTGACACGGGCCGATGCATCGCACTTGGGCAATGAGCAGGACCCGCTCAACCCGCTGTCCCGTTCCAACCTGCTGTCGAAGTACCTGAACGATTCCCGCTCCGGTGCTAACAGCACTTTCACCAAGGACCTATTCACCATGGGATACTTCGGCCTGGTGACCAACGGACTCGCCTACACCAACACGGTCTCCACCAACGACTACATGGCCTACTCCTTCGCCATCACCTCGTTGCCGTCGCAGATCCCGAACCCGACCAACAGCTCCTTCGGTCGGGTGGTGACATCGGCCGGAACCCGGATGTCGCTGTTCCAGCCCCAGGCGCCGTTCGCATTCGCCACCAATTTGGCGGGCCGAATTCGCGTCGAAGCCGACAACCTGAAGTTGGAAGATGCCCGCATCCGGGCCCATGGCATCGTCAACCTGAAGGGGCAGCACGTGACCACCTCGCCGAACACCAGCATTGCCGCTCCTTACGCTTCATATGACCTGGGCAGCACCAACGGAACCTTGGTGTATCAGGGCTTCAACCCGGTGGGCCAACCCAACCTCACCGGAACCATCCGAGTGTTCGTGAGCTCTTGGACAAATTCCGCCGAGTTCCCGGATCCTGCGGCCGCTGCCGCCACCACGGATCCCACGGCATCGACCGGTACCACCACCACCACCCTTACGGCCGATACCCACTTCCGGGTGATGATCATCGATGCCGACATCGATCCCCTCCGTACCTCTGGCGAACTCGTCGGACTCAAACTTCGGGCCACCAACCTGACCACGATCGACCCGGTGCTGTACGAAGTGCCGGATGTGGATGCCATTGCCACCACCTATCCCGACGGCTACTTGGGTGCCGCCTCGATCGCCGGCAACGAGCAGGTGGCTCCGATCACCGAGAACTGGGTCAACCAAGGAAGCTTCGAGTTGGTCGGCCCGCTGGGGGTTTCCTCGCGCACCTTCCCGAAGCTGAAGACCCTTTCCAACACTTCCGACATCATCGGTGACAAGGTGTCGTTGGGATTGGGTCAGGACCAGCCGCTGGCTTCCATCAGCAACACCGGGTCCATCATTTCCTCCGGTTACCTTGGACTCGGAGCCGCGACCTTCACCCAGGGCGGCCGCATCGAGGCGGGCAACGTCGTGGATCTCGCTGCCGATACCCTGGTTCTTTCAGGAACCAATTCCATCAAGACCGGTGGCCGTGTCACGGTGTCGGCCAAGGTTCTTGATGCCGGAGCCGGCGGGGCGATCAGCACCCCGAACCTGTTGACCTTGAACGTCGCCGACCGATTCGTCGCCCCGGCCGGCAAGGTCTTGGCCTTGGCGGCCACGGGAGTCACCCTCTCGGCCAACGCCGCCTCCAATGATCTCAGCGGCGTGAGCGTGGCCGTCAGCTCGGCCCGGTTCGGGACTGCGTTCGTCGATTGGCCAGGCGTGGACCGCGGTGCCGAGGCCGCGGGATTCGTCAACAATTCGGCCATCGCAGCCTTGGTGCTCACCGCTGGTGAATTCGGTCGTGTGGAGCTCCGGTCCTCTGGTTCTGGCGAACGGGCTTTGTACACCAAGCGCCTCGAGTTGAATGGTGATTTCGCCCAGTACATCAACATCACCAACAAGACCTTCGACGCCGCGGGTCTCGCCTCGGCACTGAGCATCGATGGCAATGTCCGATTGTACTACAACATCGTTTCGGTCAACGGCATCGAGTTGTCCGGCCCTGTCCTTGATGGAGCTCTGGGCGGCCGCCTGCGCCTGATCCGAATCACCAATGCCAACGGCGGCCCGATCACCCTTGAGGTGGGCAATGGCGTCGTTGTGGAGACCTCGTGGGCGGTCCGGTATTCCGTGTCGCTCGATTCCGATGGTGACGGTATCGTGAATGCCATCGACGCCGCGCCGTTCTCGGGGCCGGTGGTCACCACTCAGGCGGTCGAATTGCAGGGCCGTCCTTACCTTGAGATCTCGTGGGATGCCGCGGCCAACACCGATTACCAGATCCTCTCCCAGGAGCCGGCCGCGAGCCCGCAGTGGTCGCCGTTGAGCCGCTTGGCCAATACCTCGGCTTCACCCAAGGTGCTCAAGTTCTACGATGCGCTGGACCAGGGCAGTGGCGCCAAGACCTATCGCATCCTCTACAAACCCTGAACCGGGGTTCGGTTGATCTTCCAGGGCGCCGGGAGAATTTCGTTTCTCCGGCGCCCTTTTGCTTGAAATGAAATGCCTGGGAGTTACCGGCGGTATCGGCGCCGGAAAATCCGAATCGACCCGATTCCTGGAGGGCTGCGGGATCCCGGTCCTGGATACCGACCTCGTCGCCCGTGATCTGGTGCAGCCCGGGAAACCGGCCCTTTTCGAGATCGTGGAGGCTTTCGGACCTGGGTTCCTCGATGATCGGGGAGCTCTCGATCGGGTGTCCCTCGGGCGCCGGGTCTTCGAGGATGCGTCCGTCCGTCAGCGCTTGGAGGCGATACTCCATCCCCGGATCTTCGACATCTGGACCCGATGGATCCGGGAGCAGGCCGCAAAGGAGCCCCCCGCGGATCGGAGGCTTTGCGCGGTGGTGATCCCGTTGTTGTACGAGAAGGGTTACGCGAACCACTTCAGCGCGATTGTTGCGTTGGCCTGCAGCGAAGGGACCCAGCGCTTGCGCCTGCGTGACCGCGGTTGGACCGATGAGGTCATCGACCGACGCCTTTCGGCCCAACTGCCCATGCCGGACAAACTGGGACAGGCTGACTACGGCGTGTGGAGCGAGGGATGCCTGGAGGTTCTCCGGGATCAACTCCGTGCCGTGCTGGCATCGGAAGGCTTTACTGCGGACACAGCCCCTTCGGCTTGACGGGTGCTCGAGGGAGAACGCTCCTACTTGCTGCCCGGCTTGGTGGCGGGGATCGCCGCGAGATCCGGGGGTAGGTGTTGGGGATCGAAGGTCTCCACCTCGAGGCGGATCAACGGGAACAGCGGGACCCCCAGGTCGAGCGTGCCGTCCGAGCGGTCCACCACCATGGCCACACCGGCGACATGCCCCTGAAGTCCCTGGACGATCTGGACCGTCTCCAGGGCGCGGCCGCCTTTGGTGACCACGTCCTCGACCACCAGACAGCTCTCGCCCGCACGGATCTTGAACCCGCGCCGCAGCACCAGCACGCCGTTCTCCTTCTCCGCGAAGATGAAGCGGCAACCGAGTTGGCGGGCCACCTCCTGCCCGATCACAAGGCCGCCCATGGCGGGCGCGATGACCGTCTCGATGCCGAGTGCACGCACCTTGGCGGCCAACGCCGCCCCGAAGCGCTCCACCAGGGGCATCTGCTGCAGCGCCAAGGCGCACTGGAAGAATTGGCGACTGTGCAGGCCGCTGCGGAGGATGAAGTGCCCTTCCAACAGGGCTCCGGTTTGGCGGAACAGGGACAACGCTTCCTCGTGGGTCATGCTGGATGAGAGGTTGCCTAGAAGGAGCCCGGGGAACGAGGGGAAATCGATGCGTCGGGGATGAGCGGAGCCTTACTGGTCATTTCAGAGCCGAGGGGCAGAGGTCCCGGATCTCGCAGGCCCCGCACTCCGGTGACCGCGCCCCACAGCGACGGCGCCCGTGCCAGATCAGCCAGTGGCTGAAGAGCGTCCAGTCCGATCGGGGCACCCATGTCACGAGATCCTGTTCGATCTTCTCCGGCTGGGTCTGCGTCGTCAGCTTCAGCCGCTGGGACAATCGCGCCACATGGGTGTCGACGACGATCCCCGCCTCGATGCCGAAGGCGTTTCCCAGCACCACGTTCGCGGTCTTCCGCCCGACGCCGTCGAGGGCGATCAGGGCCTCCATCGCATCGGGAACCTGTCCCCCATGCCGCTCCACCAGCACGCGGCAGCACGATTGGATGTTCTTGGCCTTGTTCCGGAACAGGCCGATGCGCCGGATGTCCCCCGCCAGAGTCTCTGGGTCCGCATCGGCGTAGTCCTGGGCCGACCGGTACTTCTGGAACAACGATTCGGTGACGATGTTGACCTGCCGGTCGGTGCACTGGGCCGAGAGGATGGTGGCCACCAGCAGCTCCAGCGGGTTTGAAAAGCGCAGTTCGCAGTGGGCCTCCGGGTAGGTGGACCGGAGGCGGTCCATCAGGGCACCGACGCGCACGCGCCGGGCCGTCGCGGATTCGCGGGGCATGCCCCAGTCTTGCCTGAAACACCCCGAGGTCAATCGCCATGCCCGAGGTCCCAGCCCCGGCCCGAATCGAGCCGCCAAGATCCCCGTTTGGGATTTCAACGGATCGACTCCATGCTGTGCGGGGGCCGCCTGCGCGGTTCCGACGCCGCTTCCTCCCGCCATGTCTCAAGATCCCTCCGCCCCGCCGTCCGGTCACCCGAATGCCCTGGGCCCCGTCACCCGGGGTCCCGCCGCCTCCGCCAAGTCCCGCGCGAAGGTCTCGACACCTCGTCGGCGGGTCCAGGACGCCGGGGAATCCTGGTCCAAGCCCGGGGTCGCGGCGGTTGCCAGTCCCTCCGAACAATTCACCTTCGACCTCAAGCCGCGCGAGATCGCCCGGCACCTGGATCGCTTCGTCATCGGCCAATCCGAGGCGAAGAAGGTCCTGGGCGTGGCGCTGTGCGACCATTTCCAGCACGTGCGCATGACGCGGGAGGGCGTGGAGGCCCCGTTCTACCAGAAGCAGAACGTCCTGCTGCTGGGTCCCACGGGCGTCGGCAAGACGCACCTGATCCGCTCCGCCGCCGAGCTCATCGGGGTGCCCTTCGTGAAGGCCGACGCCACCAAGTTCAGCGAGACCGGTTATGTGGGTGGTGATGTGGACGACCTCGTGCGCGACCTCGTCCGACGGGCCGGAGGCAACGTGAAGCGGGCCGAGCACGGGATCATCTACCTCGACGAAGTGGACAAGCTGGCCACGCGCACCGAGGGCGCCGGGCGCGATGTCTCCGGGCGGGGGGTACAGACCAACCTCCTGAAGCTGATGGAGGACGGCGATGTCCCGGTCGTCTCGCCCAACGACATGAACGCGCAGATCCAGGGCGCCATGTCGGCGATGCGCGGCAATGCGTCTGCACAGCCCGAGACGATCAACACCCGGCACATCCTCTTCATCGTCAGCGGCGCGTTCGCCGGGCTCGACCGGATCATCCGCTCCCGCCTGCTGTCGGCGGCGACCGCCGGTTCGGGGGATCCGGGCTGGACCGCCTCGAAAGTGTCGCGTCTGGACGTCGATGGATTGTTCGCCCAGGCGATGACGAGCGACTTCATCCAGTATGGCCTCGAGCCCGAATTCGTCGGCCGTCTGCCGGTCCGGGTGGCCTGTCACGGCCTGGATGCCGATGACCTCTTCGACGTGCTCCGCAAGAGTGAGAGCAGCCTGATCCACCAGTACGAGCGGGCCTTCGCCGCCTACGGTATCGAGGTGAGTTTCACCGACGCCGGCCTGAAGAGTCTGGCGCGGATGGCCGACCAGGAGAACACCGGCGCACGCGGGTTGATGACCGTCTGCGAGCGGGTCTTTCGGGAACTCAAATTCGCCCTGCCCTCCAGCCGGGTCCGCAGCTTCGCGGTCACGCCCGAGCTGGTGGCGGACCCGCGGGGCGCGCTGCGCGGATTGCTGAAGGGAAGCCGCTGATCGGAGGCGTTGCCTGTCGGAATCAGGCCTCCCCGGCGATGTTCAGCCCTCGACCTCGTCTGAGGCCCCGATGAGGCCCGCCAGGAGTCCGCCGCTCACCGTGGCGATGGCGCCCACGACCGACACCGCGACCGGCAGGTGGAAATTGAGGGCGATGGCCCAGAGGTGGCCACCACCGACGGACAGGCCCAGGCAGGCGAAGATGAGCAAGGTCTTCATGGGTCCAGAGCGTATCGGCCTGGCCGAGGATGTCAGCAAGGCTTTCCGCGGCGGAAGAAGCGGCTGCGCGGTTCCGGTGAGCCCGGATCAACGGGACCGCAGTGCCCGGACCGTCGATACCCTGGAGATGTACCAGCGGCCTTCCCATTTCCGGAACCGTAGTTCGAACTCCTGGGCGGTCCGACCGTTGCGCCCCCCGGTTTCAAGGGTGGCGACCAGGGTGACCCGGGCCGAGGTGGGCTCGAGAACGCCGACCTGGATCTCGCTCAGCTGCACGTCGAGGGCGGGGAATTGCTGGGCCAGGCCCGCCGCAGCAGCCCGCACCTCGTCCACCCCGTTGAGGTTGCCGGAAAGCCCTCCGAAGACATCCACCTGGACCTCCACATCCCGCGTGAGGCACTGGGTCAGCTGCCCGACCCTCGCGAGCAGGGCGAGGCCGTCGGCGGGCTTGGCTCCGCCGGAGACCGAGGCGCGCGCCTGCTCCAGCACCTTCCGGATGCGTTGCTCCTCCGAGGGAATGAACCACCACAGCACCAGCGCCACCAGGCCGGCCGACAGGATACCGGCGAGGCCTTTCCGAAGGGTCGGACTCATGGGTTCATCAGGCGGCCGACGATGCGATCCCGGGCGACGATCCCGAAGTAGTGGTCGTCTTGGCGCATCGAACGGTTGTCGCCGATGACGTAGTGCTCGCCCTCCTCGAGCCGCACCTCGGGCACGTTCCAGCGGGCGGGATTCCGCACCCCGTTGGTGGGAGGCAGCAGGTAGGGCTCCTCGAGAGGCTCGCCGTTGATGAGCACGGTGCCCTGAACGATGCGGAACCGCTCGCCCGGAAGGCCGATCACCCGCTTGAGCAGCAGCACCTGCTTGCCCGCCTCTCGGATGCCGATCACGTCGCCCCGCTGCGGGGGCGCGAACCGGTAGGCCAGCTGGTTGAGGAAGCGCCGCTGACCGTCTTTGTAGGTGGGCTGCATGCTGATGCCCTGGACGAGGATCGGCTGGATCGACACCCGAAAGCCGATGAAGACCAGCACCAGCGTGATGGCCAAGCGCACCAGCGTTGTGCGTGGATTGCGGCCGATGGCCATCACCTGCCACCAGGGGGCCGGAGGATCGATGGGTTGGGACATGCGGTTCGAGGGACGGGGCCGGATCGGAACCCCGAGGCAATCGGTAGGCCCGAAGTGCTTCCAAGGCAAGGATGGAGCCGGGCCATGGAGCGGCCGTGCTCCGCCAGCCCAGGATCAGGCGAGGATCTCTCGGATCACCTGGCCTTCGACATTGGTCAACCGGCGTTGGACTCCGTTGTGCAGGAAGGTCAGCCGCTCGTGGTCGAGTCCGAGCAGATGCAGGATGGTGGCGTTGAAGTCGTACAGGGGGTGGATGTCCTGCACCGCCGCCCGACCCAGGTCGTCGGTCACGCCATGGCTCACTCCCCGGCGGACCCCGGCCCCGGTCATCCAGCAGGTGAAGCCGTCGGGGTTGTGGTCCCGGCCCTGGGCCCCCTTCTGGAAGAACGGCATGCGTCCGAACTCGGTGCACCAGACCACCAGGGTGTTCTCGAGCAGCCCGCGCTGCCGCAGGTCCCGGATGAGCGCCGCCGCGGGCTGGTCCAAGATGGCGGCATGTCGGTCGTACTGCTCCTTGAGCTTGTTGTGTCCGTCCCAGTTCAGTTCGCCTCCGCTGGCGTAGGCGCCGTTGAAGAGCTGCACGAACCGGACACCCTTCTCGACCAGGCGCCGGGCCAGGATGCAGTTCTTGGCGAAGCCGGCCTTGATCGGGTTGCGCGTGTCGTCGGCCCCATAGCTTCGCAGGACGTGGGCGGGCTCGGTCGACAGATCGCTGATCCCGGGCACGCTCAATTGCATCCGCGCGGCCAGTTCATAACTGGCGATCCGCGCCGCCAGCCTCTCGTCGCCCGGGTGCTGCTCGAGGTGACGTTGGTTCAGGTCACCGAGCAGGCGCCGGGCGGCCTCGTCGGCCGGGGCGCCCACGCCGGGGGCCGCGAGGTGTCGCACCGGGTTCTGGGCGCTCCAGGTCGTTCCCTGGAAGGTCGCCGGGAGGAAGCCCGAGCCCCAGTTGTTCGACCCGTTCTGGGGTACCCCGCGGGGGTCGAGCAGCGAGACGAAGGCCGGCAGGTCCTGGTTCTCGGTGCCCAGCGCGTAGCCGATCCACGATCCGATGCTGGGGAAGCCGTCGAGGGCGAAGCCGGTGGACAGGAAGTTCTCGGCCGGCCCGTGGGTGTTGCTCTTGCTGGTGAGCGAGTGCACGAAGGCGATGTCGTCGGTCAGTTCGGCCAGGTGCGGGATGAGGTCCGAGACCCTCTTGCCGGTCTGGCCGCGGGGCCGGAACGCATACTGGGGCCGGGCGAGGTTTCCTGCCGGGCCCTGGAAGGTGACGGCCGGGCCGCCAGGCATCGGCTTGTCGTCCCACCGGTGGAGCTCGGGCTTGTAGTCCCAGGTCTCCAGTTGGCTGACCGCTCCGGCGCAGAAGATCACGATGACGTTGCGGGCGCGCGGCGGGAAATGCGGCGGGCGCGGGCGGTAGGGATGGGCGGGATCGCTCGGAAGCGCCGCACCGAAGGTCGGGGCGGCCAGCAGGCCCTCGCGGCCGAGCAGGTGGGTCAGGGCGACCGATCCCAGGGCCGTGGCGCTGCGCCCGAGGAATCCCCGGCGGTCGAGCAGGCCGTGTCCCTGCATGGAAAGCGCATCGATGCCGGGGTTCATGGGATGAAGAGGAATTCGTTGCTGTTGAAGAGGGCCCGGCACAGCACGTCCAGCCCGTGGGACTGCACGGCCTCGAGGGCCTGATGCTCCTCCTCCCGGGTGGCCGTCCGTGACAGGGCGTATTCGAAGGCCCTCCGGACCTGGGCCCGAGGGTCGGTTCCGGCCTCTTGGCGCACTCGGCGTGCGAAGGCTTCGGCACGCTCGAGCGTGAAGCGGCTGTTCCAGAGGTTGAGCGCCTGGATCGGCGTCGTCGATTCCCGGCGGCGCGCGGTGCTCTGGCCGGCGTCGGGACAATCGAAGGCCCCGAAGACCGCCTCGGGTTCCCGCCGCACCTTGTGGGCGTAGATCATCCGCCGCAGGCCTTCCGGCGAGAACGATTCGACCGGCTTGAAGCCGCTCAGGCCGCCCCGCTGGTCGAAGAGGTCGAAGCCCCGGCCCCCGCGTTGCCGTTGGAGTTCCCCGGACACGGCGAGCATGGCGTCCCGGATCGGTTCGGAGTCGAGGCGCCGGGGCGGGTATCGCCAGAGCAGTCGTCCGTCGGCGTCCAGGGCCGCGGCCTCGGGGCGATGGGCCGACGATTGCCGGTAGGTCGCAGACAGGACGATCCGACGGTGCAGGTGCTTGAAGGAGCCACCCTGCTCCACGAACTCGCGGGCGAGCGCGTCGAGGAGTTCCGGATGCGAGGGGCGTCCGCCCATGCGACCGAAGTCGTTCGGGGTGTCCACCAGCCCGATCCCGAAATGCCCCTGCCAGATCCGGTTCACCATGACCCGCGCCACAAGCGCCCGGTCGGGGTGGGCCAGCCAGTCGGCCAGCGCACGGCGTCGGTTCGGCTCCGGGGCGTCGGCGGGCAGATCCAGGGTCCCCAGCGCCTCCGGCACCGCCGGCGCCACCTCGGGTCCGGGTTGCTCCGGATCGCCGCGACGCAGCAGGTGGATGCGGTCGGGCTTGCGGAAGATCCCGGCGAAGGCCTGCTGCGACGCGACCGCCCCGGCGATGGCCCGTTCCAGCGCGAGGCGCTCGTCGAGCAGGGTCCGGGCCCGGGCCCGGACCGGGGGTTCCAGTCCGGAGAGCATCGCCTCGGCATCCTCCGAGGTGGGGTTCCCGCCCTTGAAGGGCTTCCGATCGGTGGCGTCGGCGACGGTGATCCAGCCCCCCTCCTCGGTGCCGACCTCGATGCGGTAGGCCGTGGCCAGCCGGTCCGAGAATTCTCCCTCGCGGTCGCGCGCCCAGGTCACCCGATCGATGCGCCGGGGGCCGGGGAACTCCAGGACCACCCAGCCCCGGCCCTTCTCGTTCGACATCCAGCTGTGCGAATTGCCGGGGATGCCGTCATGGATGAAGCGCAGCTCGTGGCGGTTCTCCACCGTGGTGTCGCCCGAGGAGCGTACCGTGGTGCCTCCGGTCGCCAGGGCCACGTTGTGCGCCTCGAGGTCCCAGACCTCCAGCTCGTCGATGCAGGGTTCGAGGGAGTTGGTCTCCAGCACGGTGAATCGTACACGGCGGGTGGTGACCGGAGGGAACCGGTCGGAGTTTCTGCGGGCCTTGACCGCCGGCCGGGTCGGGGTCGAGCCCGCGGGCGAACCGGGTCGGGCCTCGGGCTCGATCCGCGACAGTTCCGATTCCAAGAGGGCCTTGCGCTGTTGCCAGCGGCGGATGTCCTCACGGCGCGCCTCCGACTCCGGGTCCTTCAATTCCCGGTCGCCATACTCGACGCCTGCGAAGAACGCCTGCATGCCGAAGTAATCGCGGGACGAGATCGGATCGAACTTGTGGTCGTGGCAACGGGCGCAGCCGACGGTCAGCCCGAGGAATGACTGGGAAGCGTTGACCACGATCTCATCGAGGGCGTCCTGTCGGGCCAGGCGCTTGGAGACGTCGTCGGCACCGATCTGTCCGGGCAGCAGCACCGACGCGGTCACCAGGAATCCCGTGGCGGCGTCCCGGCCCAGTTGGTCGCCGACGAGTTGTTCGCGGAGGAACTCCGGGAACGGGGTGTCGGCGTTGAAGGCCCGGATCACGTGATCGCGGTAGGGCCAGGCGTGGGGGCGCTCGGTGTTGACCTCGAACCCGTGGGTGTCGGCGTAGCGCACCACGTCCAGCCAATGTTGGCCCCAGCGTTCCCCATGGGCCGGCGACTGCAGGAGCGCCTCCACCACCCGCTCATGGGCGTCGGGGCGGGAATCCTCCCGGAAGGCCGCCACCGCCTCCGGGGTGGGCGGAAGCCCGGTCAGGTCGAAGTGCACCCGGCGCAGCCAGGCGATGCGGTCGGCCTCGGGCGAGGGTTCGAGACCCGCCCGTTCGAGGCCTCCCAGGACCCACAGGTCGAGGGGCGTCCGTGCCCAGGACGAGGCGCGCGGGCGGGGTGGTTCGGCGCGAACGAGGGGGGCGAATGCCCAGTGGACCCCCGGGCCTGACGGGGTCGCCTCGGCGGCCCGGAGGAGGGTCGCCAAGCCGGCGGCCAGGCCGAGGAACCAGACTGGAGTGAGGCATTGCATGGCGGAGCCCGTCCGGGGAATCGATCGACCCAAGGAGAGCATCCCCCGCCATGGGGTCGAGACTTTCTGCTTGCCTGGCGCGGGTTCCGACCGACCTTCGCACTGATATGAAGAAGTTCCTCGCGCTCGCCGCATCCCTGTTCCTGTCCGCCTCCGTGTTCGCCGGGGAGTTCCCCGATGTCAGCATCAAGGAGGTCAAGGCCCTGGTGGCTTCCAAGAAGGCCGTGATCATCGACGTCAACGGCACCGAGTCCTACGCCAAGGGCCATGTCCCCGGCGCCCTCGACTTCGACGCCATCGAGAAGAGTTTCGCCAAGGCCCTGCCGGCCGACAAGTCGACCCTGATCGTCGCCTACTGCGGTGGCCCGCGCTGCAAGGCCTACAAGGCCGCTGCCGAGGCCGCCGAGAAGCTCGGCTACAAGAATGTGAAGCACATGTCCGCCGGCATCTCCGGTTGGAACGCCGCCGGCGAGAAGACCGAGAAGGCCAAGCACTGACCACCCGGTCGGTCGTCGCTCCAGCCGTCGCCTCTTCAGCGGTCGGCTCTTCAGCGGTCGCCGGTCGGGAATCCCGGCACGGTCGCCTTGAGGATGCCACGGATCACCGCGGCCTCGTCGTCACCCAGGTGACGGGAGGCCGCGTTTTTCTTGCCGATGACCGTGGCCGGATCCAGGGCCCGGTCCAGGTCCCGCAGGATGCGTCGGCGCAGGTCGGCATCCAGGTCGCCGAAAAACTCGGTATGCACGAGGTAGCTGCACCGAAAACGCAGCAGGCGGGTGTGGAGGTCGAGGTCCTTGAGCGAATGCCCACCGACCGGCTTCCGGTTCCGCGCGAAGGCCGTGCGAAAGGCCGGATCGCCCGGGATGCCGCCGGGGGGTAGCGGGGCCTCTTGGGCGAAGAGCAGGTAGCTCAGCAGGTCGTCGAGTTCGGTCTCCAGATCCTTGGGAAGGGATTGCGGTAGGCGCCCCCCGTTCCCATGGCGCAGTTCGCGGAACCGGTATTGGGCCCGGATCAGGCGGTTGATGCCGCCGACCTGATGTTCGTGCAGCAGGTGCGCCAGGAGATCGCTCGTCGCCACCGGATAGCGTTCCCAGGAGAACCGTGCGCCCGGCGCCAGCGGCGTCGAGCCGAGCTCGCCCTGGGACATCCGTCCCATCCGGTTGCCCCAATGCCCATCAAAGCTACCGGTTCCCGTCACGTACCAACCCCCGAAGCGTTCGGCCAGCGGCAGGGAGTGTCCGGACTGGCCCGGATGGAAGGTGTCGAGGCTGCCTCCGCCCGGGTTCGGTGCCACCGACTTCACCGCCAGACCGGGCACCTTCAGCGTATCCTCATTGGCATGGCAGTTCATGCAGCGCCGTGCCCGTTCGACAGCCACACGGGACCCGTCACGGGGGATGTCGAAGATGTAGAAAACGGCCCCGAGATCGGCATCGATGGTCGCCACCTCGATCTTTCCGCCGGGCACGTAGCCCAGGTACAGGTCGTCGCTGAAATAGAGGGCCCGCGGATTGCCCGGATGGATCAGGCTCAGTTGGAGGCTGGTGTTCGAGAAGACCAGCAACTGGGAGGATTCTGGGATGTCCAGCGCCTGCAGCAGGCTCTTGAGGAAGCCCTTCTCGCCGGAACGATCCAGCGGGAGTCGGCCCTCGGACAGGTCGGCGATCCGGCGGGTGAACCGGTCCCGTGGGGTGCGCTCGAAATAACGGTGCACCGCCGACTCAAGGTCGGGTTCCCACTCCGCCGCGCGGGTGCTTTGGCTCTGGGTCACGGCGCTGGTCAGGGCCAGGACCATCGCGCCCACGAGGCTCCGGTTCGCCCTTCGCTGCGGTGAACGTTTCATCGATGCGGTCAGGATCACCGGGGACGGGGACGCACGAATTTCCAGACCGGATCCATGCGGCTCACCAGCTCGGGATCGCGGGGTAGGTCGAATTGCTCCCAGTACCGTTGCTTGAAGGGGTTCAGGTAGGTGCCCAGGGCCCGGTCGTTGGCCTCGGTCTCGGGCAGCACTTCTTCCCACCAGGCATCGTAGGCCGTCCGCAGGCGTGCCACGATCTCGGGGTGCCGGTCGGCGATGTCGATGCGTTCTCCGGGGTCGGCGTCCAGGTCGTACAGTTCCCGGTGGTGGACCAGCTTGTATCGCGCATCACGGATCGCGCAGAGGCGATATCGGGCGGCCTGCGCTTCCCCGTATTCCCAGCGCCCGAAATGGGTGATCAGCAGCCGGTCCGGCCACGGGGCCTCGGGGTTCTCCAGCAGGGGCAGCAGCGAGCGGCCCTCGATCTGCGAACGCAGGTGGGACACGTCGGTGCCGGCCAGCCCGGCGAGGGTGGGGAGCAGGTCGATGTGGGCCGTCAACGCCGCGCAGTCGGTCCCGGCGGGCAGTCGGCCGGGCCAACGCCAGAAGGCGGGCACCCGGATGCCGCCCTGGTAGGCGGTGCCCTTCATGCCGCGCATCCCGGCGTTGAAGATCTTGTCGACCGAATGTCCGTTGTCCGTCTGGAAGATCACCAGGGTGTCCCGGTCCAAGCCCAGCGTGTCGAGCCGCGCCATGAGGCGCCCGAGCGCCGCGTCGAGGTGGGCGATCATCGAATAGTAGGCCACGGCGTTGGTGGACAGGCCGCGATCCCGGTAGGGCGCGGCCCAGGCCTCCGAAGGGATGACGAAGGGATCGTGGGGGGCGTTGGGCGTGACCATGGCGAAGAAGGGCTTCCCCTGCGCCTTGCAGTCGGCGATCCAGTCCCCGGCCCGGTCGAAGAAGACGTCGGTGCAATAGCCTTTTGTCTTCTCGAAGCGCTGGCCATTCCAGAGGGCCGGGTCGTGGTATTGGTTGCCGGGCGCGTCGCCACAGCTCCCCGGGAAGGTCTGCCCGATGCCACCGCCGCCATGGATCAACACCCGGTCGAACCCGCGCCGTTCCGGCAGGTGGGCGTTCTCGTCACCCAGGTGCCATTTGCCGAAGATCCCGGTGGTGTAGCCCGCCGAGCGCAACACGTCGGCCAGGGTGACGGCGTCGAGGCGGAGGCGTTCGCGCTCGAAGATCGTGTGGGTGACCCCGTTGCGGAATTCGTGGCGGCCGGTCAGCAGCGCCGAGCGGGTGGGCGCGCAGGTGGGGCTGACGTGGTATTGGGTGAATCGCAGGCTCTGCGCGTGGAGACGGTCGAGATGGGGTGTGCGCAGGATCGGGTTGCCGTGGCAGGACATCTCCCCGTAGCCCTGATCGTCGCTCATGATGAAGACGATGTTGGGTCTGCTCCCCCGCAGTCGGCCTGCTCCCGCCGGCTCGGAACCCGAGACCCGGATGCCCAACAGGCAGCCAAGACCGATCAGGATCGAGAGCATCCGTAGGGTCGAAGAAGACGAGGGCATCGGCGGGCGGGTCATGGCATGCGCAGTAGCCTTCGGTTCTGGGGATGCCCGGTCCGGGGGTCAATCCGGATAACCATCCGGGTGCTTCAAATGCCAGTCCCAGGCGGTCTGCACGATCTGGTCGAGGTGCGGATAGCGCGGCTTCCAGCCGAGTTCCGTGGCCGCCTTTTGCGCGGCCGCTACGAGGCGAGGCGGATCGCCCGGACGCCGATCCTTTTCGACCACCGCGATGGGGCGGTCGGAGATCCTGCGGCAGGCCTCGATGACCTCGCGCACCGAGAACCCCGAACCATTGCCGAGGTTGAAGAAGCCCTGCTTGCCCGGGGCCAGCGCCTGGATGTGTGCCTGGGCGAGGTCGGCGATGTGGATGTAGTCGCGGATGCAGGTGCCGTCGGGTGTCGGGTAATCGGTGCCGTAGATGTCCACCTGCGCCTTCTGGCCGAGGGCGACCTTCAGTATGTTGGGGATCAGATGCGTCTCGATGCGGTGGTGCTCGCCGAAGCGGGCGCTGGCGCCGGCCGCGTTGAAGTAGCGGAAGGCCACGAACTCGAGGCCGTGCAATTCGCGGTACCAGGAGAGGATGCGCTCGAACATCAGCTTGGATTCGCCGTAGGGGTTGACCGGGCGCTGGGGCAGGGTCTCGTCCATGGGCATCTTCTCGGGGATGCCGTAGGTGGCGCAGGTCGAGCTGAACACGAACTTCCGCACCCCGTGGGCCACGCAGGCGTCGAGCAGGTTGATCCCGGACGCCACGTTGTTGCGGAAGTACTTGGAGGGGTTGGTCATCGATTCGCCGACGAGCGCATGGGCGGCGAAGTGGATCACCGCCTCGGGCTTCGTGCGGGCGATGGCTGTGTCGATGAGGGTGCGGTCGCTGAAGTCGCCCGCGATGAACGTCGCCCGCGGATCGACGGCGGACCGGTGGCCCTCGGAGAGGTTGTCGAACACCGTGACCGTGTGGCCGGCCTCCAGCAGTTCTTCGACGCAGACCGATCCGATGTACCCGGCGCCCCCGGTGACGAACACGTTCATGATGGGTCATTGTGGTCCAGGGGGCTTCCAAAAAGCCAGCGGCCATGGGTGGGCTCCGCGGGATCGACCCTGCACCCGCAGGGAAGCTCTGGTGAGGATGGGGCTTTCGCGCGATGCGCGAAGGGGGAGAGGGTTGATCGCTTCCAGAGCGGGTTTCGGATCGATCCCGCTCCGCTGGTATTTGGGGGGCTCCGCGGGCCGCGTTGCGGGTTGCACGTTCTCCCGGTTCCCCTTGCCGACACGGGGTGCCAACGGTTTTAATTCGGGTTTGCCATTGCAGCGCTGCATTGGCGAGCGTTTCAGAGAAAGAACCACCCATGGCCTACACCACCTGCTCCGTGCCCGCCGGCGGCAAGATCAGCATCCAGAACGGCAAGCTCAACGTCCCCGATCAGCCCATCATCCCCTTCATCCGGGGCGACGGCACGGGTCCGGACATCTGGGCCGCCTCGGTGCGGGTGATGGATGCGGCCGTGGCCAAGGCCTACGGTGGCCAGCGGAAGATCTCCTGGATGGAGGTCTTCGCGGGCGAAGAGAGCTTCAAGCGGTTCAACAACTGGTTGCCCGACGACACCGTCGAGGCCTTCCGGGAGTTCCTGGTGGGCATCAAGGGACCGCTCACGACCCCGGTCGGCGGCGGCATCCGCTCGCTGAACGTGGCCCTGCGCCAGATGCTCGATCTGTACGTCTGTCTGCGGCCGGTGCAGTACTTCACGGGCGTTCCCAGCCCGGTGAAGCGCCCGGAGCAGGTCGACATGGTGATCTTCCGCGAGAACACCGAGGACATCTACGCCGGCATCGAATACGCCTCCGGGACGCCCGAAGCGCAGAAGGTGCTGGAGTTCCTGGCCAAGGAGTTCCCCAAGCAGTTCTCCAAGATCCGCTTCGGCACCACCCAGGCGGCCGCCGATTTCTGGAAGATGGTCGGCAATGAGGCCTTCCCGACCGACGTGCAGGTCGGTGTGGGCATCAAGCCGGTGAGCTATTCGGGCAGCGTGCGCCTGATCCACAGCGCCATCCAGTACGCCATCGCCAACGGTCGCAAGTCGGTGACCCTGGTGCACAAGGGCAACATCATGAAGTTCACCGAGGGAGCCTTCCGTGACTGGG
>CAIOKD010000165.1 GCA_903858835.1 uncultured Verrucomicrobiota bacterium | reverse complement strand
CTTCGAGCAGGGTGATGGCGAAATCGATCTCCTGGCGCTCCAGCCAAGCCTCCACCTGGGGTTGTTGGCCGGACCGCAGGCTGAGCCGGAGGCCCTTGAAACGCTGCCGTACCGCTTGGAGGACTCGGGGCAGGTGGTCGCGGAGAGCCAGCGCCGGGGCCGCGATCCGGAGGCTGCGGCTGGCTCCGGTCTTCAGTCGCTCTTCCATCGGGCCCAGGCCGTCGAAGAAGGGGCGGACGAATCCGTACAACTCCACGCCTGCCGGCAACAGTTCGAAGGGGCGGCGCCGGAAGAGTTTGACCCCCAGGTGGGATTCCAGCTGGAGCAATTGGCCGCTGACCGCCGGTTGCTGGATGCCGTAGGGCATGTGGCGCACGGCCTCCATGATGCCTCCGTTCCGCGCCACGTGATAGAAGAGCTCCAGATGGTGGACATTCACCCGGCCAAGCAATCATGGGAGCGGTTCGCGGGCAATGACGGCTTCCGGTCGTCGGCCGGTGAGTTTTGATCCCCGGGGCCCGTCTTTGGGATTCCCTTCGGGCTCTGGTCTGGTGAAAGTCGCGTGAAGCCTTCACCAAAACCGTTCGTCAACCGAGCTCGCATGAAGATCCTCTCGTCCACCGTCGTCGCGGCCAGCCTCACGGCGCTGGCCGCCCAGGCCGCCGTCGATTTCTCCAAGGACATCGCCCCGATCCTGACCGAGCACTGCCTCAAGTGCCACGGCACCGAGAAGCAGAAGGGCAAGTATCGGCTCGATTCGAAGGAGGCCGCGTTCAAAGGAGGCAAGAGCGACAAGGCCGCGGTCGTCGCCGGGGACCCGGACAAGAGCGAGATGATCCACCGGATCTTCCTGCCCAAGGACAACGATGAAATGATGCCCCCCGAGGGCGGTCCCCTGGCCGAGCCCCTGCGGGCCAAGCTCAAGGAGTGGGTGAAGGGCGGCGCCCAGTGGCCCGACGGCGTGGTATTAGCCGCGGCCGTGACCGCCCCGGCTCCGGCGGCCGCGAATCCTGCGAAACCGGCCCGGCCGGTGCCGCCGCTGCCCCAGTTGCCCAAGGAATTCCAGCCTGCCTCATCCGAGGCGACCGGCATCTCAGCCCTCGCCAAGTCGGGCGTCGAGGCCCGGCCCATCGCCCTCGGGGTGCCCTGGAAAGAGGCCAATTTCCGCCTCAAGGGTCCCGAGGTGACCGACGCGACCCTCGCCCCGGTCTCCGGCATCAACAGCCTGGTGGAGCTCCGCTTGGGCAACACCAAGATCACCGATGCGGGCCTGAAGCAGATCTCCGGGCTGACCCACCTCCAGACGCTGGGCCTGGAATTGACGGGCATCACCGACGCCGGCCTGGATCACGTCCGGGGTCTGCAGAACCTGGTCTATCTGAACCTGTACGGCACCAAGGTGACCGACGCCGGCCTGGCCAAGCTCACGGGGCTCAAGCACCTCCGGAACCTCTACGTGTGGCAGACCCAGGTGACCCCCGAGGGCGTGAAGAAGCTCCAGGAGGCGCTGCCCGGACTCGACATCAACACCGGCTGGGTGGCGCCGCCGGTCGAGAAGAAGGACGAGGCCAAGAAGGAAGAGCCCAAGAAGTAGGG
>CAIOKD010000164.1 GCA_903858835.1 uncultured Verrucomicrobiota bacterium | reverse complement strand
GCCATCCACATCATGCGGGAGGTGGCGGCCGAGTTCGAAAGACCGGCGCTGCTCTTCTCCGGCGGCAAGGATTCCATCTGCCTGCTCCGCCTCGCCGAGAAGGCGTTCCGTCCCTCGGACATCCCGATGCCGTTCCTCAACGTCGAGACCGGCCACGAGTTCCCCGAGCTCATCGAGTTCCGCGACCGTCGCGCGAAGGAACTCGGTGCCAAGCTGATTGTGCGCACCGTCGACGAGGGCATCGCCAAGGGGTTCGTCACGCCGACCCCCGGCCAGCTGAGCCGCAACCAGCTCCAGATCCCGGTGCTGCTGGGCGCCATCGAGGAGTTCCGCTTCGACTGCTGCATCGGCGGCGCCCGCCGCGACGAGGAGAAGGCCCGGGCCAAGGAACGCTTCTTCAGCTTCCGCGACGCCTTCGGACAGTGGGATCCGAAGAACCAGCGCCCGGAGATCTGGAACCTCTACAACGCCCGCCTGAATCAGGGCGAAAACATGCGCGTGTTCCCGTTGTCCAACTGGACCGAGATGGACGTGTGGGAATACATCCGCCAGGAGCGCCTCGAGGTCCCGAACATCTACTTCAGCCACCGTCGCGACTGCTTCCGCCGCGGCGGTCAGTGGTTGCCCGTGCCCCCGGCGCACACCGACACCTCCCGGCCCGACCCCTACGACGGTGGGCGGCCCAAGCCCAATGAGCCCGTGAAGTCGTTGGTGGTCCGCGTGCGGACCATCGCCGACATGATCAGCACGGGCATGATCGAGAGCCCGGCCGATTCGGTGGACGACATCATCGCCGAGGTGGCCGCGGCCCGCGTGACCGAGCGTGGCACCCGCGCCGACGACAAGGCCAGCGAGGCCGCCATGGAAGACCGCAAGAAGGCCGGCTACTTCTGAGCCGGCATTCCCTCCGATGACTCCCATCCCTTTCCTGAATCCCGGTGCGCAGACCGCTCCCCTGCGCGAGGAACTGCTGCGCGTCGTCACTGCGGTCATCGACGGCGGCCACTTCATCCTCGGCCCGAATGTCGCGGCTCTGGAACAGGAAGTCGCGGCCTTCTGCGGCGCCGCGCACGGCATCGGCGTCAACTCCGGTTCCGATGCGCTGACCCTGGCGCTCAAGGCCCTGGACATCGGTCCGGGCGACGAGGTCATCACCACGCCTTTCACCTACATCGCGCCGGCCGAGAGCATCCATCAGCTCGGGGCCAAGGTGGTCTTTGCCGATATCGATCCGCGGACCTTCACCCTCGATGCCACCGACGTGGCCCGGCGCATCACGCCGCGGACCAAGGCCTTGTTGCCAGTGCACTTGTTCGGTCAGGCCGCACCCCTCGGCGAGCTGTTGCCGTTGTGTGAGCGCCATGGCCTGGCGCTCGTCGAGGATTGCGCCCAGGCCATCGGAGCCACCTGGCAGGGGCGCGGCCTGGCCGGCATCGGCCGGATCGGCTGCCTCAGCTTTTATCCGACCAAGAACCTCGGGGCCGACGGCGACGGTGGCATGTGCCTCACCCAGGATCCCGCGCTTGCCAAGAAACTGCGCATGCTGCGCGTCCACGGCATCGAGAAGCGCTACTATCACGACCTGCATGGGTTCAACTCGCGGCTCGATGAACTTCAGGCGGCCATCCTGCGCGTGAAGCTCCCGCACTTGGCCCGCTGGAATCGGCGCCGCGCCGAGATCGCCGCGCGCTATTCGGCCGGCCTGGCCGGTCTGCCGGTCGAGTTGCCGCTCGTCGCACCCGGCAACACCCATGTCTGGCATGTGTACGCCCTGCTGACGGACCGGCGCGATGCCCTTCAGAAGCATCTCGAAGCGGCCGGCATCCCCACGCTGATCTACTACCCGGTGCCATTGCATCTCCAGCGCTGCTACGCCGACCAAGGCGGTCAGCCTGGGGACTATCCGGTGGCTGAAGCGATCAGCCGGCGCATCCAGCCATTGCCGATGTATCCCGAACTCACCGACGACCAGGTCGATCGAGTGATCGCCGCCATCCGCGGATTCTTCCAGTAAAGGTCGGCCCCGGGCGAAGCGGAACGCCCTTGCAGCCACGACCCCGTTTCACGCCGAAGCGGGATCGGTCCAGAGCCCGCTCTGGAAGCGAACATCCTGTTCCAGGGCACACAGCGCCCAAGGCTCTTGCTTCGCGAGCCTCCCTGTGGGCGCAACACCAATTCGCAGCGGAGCGGGATCGGTCCGTAGTCCGCTCTGGAAGCGAACACCCTGTTCCCGGGTGCGCAGCGCCCAAGGCTCTTTCTCCCCGAGCTTCCCTGTGGGCGCAACACCAAGTCGCAGCGGAGCGGGATCGGTCCGGAGTCCGCTCTGGAAGCGAACATCCTGTTCCGGGGCGCGCAGCGCCCAAGGTTCTTTCTCCCCGAGCTTCCCTGCGGACGGAGGACCGATCCCGCGGAGCCCGGGTCGCCCAACACCCCCTCAAAAAATGCAAGAGTGCCCCCGATTGTGGACAACACCCCTCCGGACGGAGCGGGGTTGGGCCAGAGCCCGCTCAGGAACCGATCAGCCCAGTCCCTCGCGCGTAGCGCGAAAGCGATTCCTTCCCCGAGGTTCCCTGCGGGGGACGGCCCAGCCCCGCGGAGTGTAAATATGAGGGACCGACCCCTTTTGAATCAGACTAAAACAGTCTTCTTCTGATTGCCATTCGGCCGCGGTTGGGCTTTCATCGTGGCACGATGGCTGTGACTCCCGCCAAGGCTCGCGGTTCGCAGGGTTCCGACAATGGATTCCTGCCGATGACCCGTGCGGAAATGACCGCCAAGGGCTGGTCCGAACTGGATGTGCTCATCATCACCGGGGATGCGTACGTCGATCATCCGTCCTTCGGCTCGGCCATGATCGGCCGTGTTCTGGAGCACATGGGTCTGCGTGTGGGCATCATCGCCCAGCCCGACTGGAAGGACATCCAGTCGATCCAGGGCATGGGAGCGCCCCGTCTCTTCGTGGGAGTCACGGCGGGCAACCTCGACTCGATGCTGTCGAACTACACGGCCGCTCGGCATCGCCGGAAGGACGACGTGTATAGCGCCGGGGGCGTTCCCGGACGTCGCCCCAACCATGCGGCGGTGGTCTATTCCCAGATGGCCCGTCGGGCCTTTCCCGGCGTGCCTGTCGTGCTCGGTGGCATGGAGGCCTCGATGCGCCGCGTGGCCCACTACGACTACTGGGAAGACAAGCTCAAGCCCTCGATCATGGCCGACGCCAAGGCCGATGTGC
>CAIOKD010000163.1 GCA_903858835.1 uncultured Verrucomicrobiota bacterium | reverse complement strand
GCCCACCTAAAACCCCTCCCCGACAACACGCACAAAAAGTATAGATTTACCCCTTTTGTGTAAATATGATGGACCGACCCCGTGGGTCAGGGAGTGGCGATGGAGGACACCAGACGTTCGAGGCGGCGGCCGTACTCCACGAAGTTGGACTTCAGAGCGGAGTCGGGCGGGGGGACGGCGGCGCCGCTGGCGTCGTGGAACACGGCGACCATGTGGGGCTCGATGCTCAGTGCCCCGGAATACCCACGCCGAAGGGCGTCTTCCAGGATCCGGACCACGGCCCCATCCCCCTCGCCCGGCCAATGGTAGTCGGCGTCGTTCTTGGCGTGGTTCCACCGCGCATCCTTGATGTGGATGTGCTCGGAGACGTCGCGGACCTTCGTCCAGAACTCCCAGGGATCCTGCCTCGGATGGGGTTCCGGGCGCGTACGGTCGGCGTTGAACACCGGGTTGGCCGTGTCGAACACCCACTTCAACCCCGGGACCGCCTCCAGCAACCGCAGCGCATGGCGCCAACTCATGCCGCCATAGTTCATGCAGTTCTCGTGGAGGGGCTGGATGCCCGCGTCGAGGAACCGCCGGGTCACCTCCCGCATCCGACGGAAACGCTCCTCCTCCATCAGGTCGACCCCCTCGCGCACCTTGTAGCTCATGATGCGGACGTACCGGGAGCCCAGTCGCTGCATCCGGGGAATGGCCCGGGCCACCTCGGCCAGGGTGATCTCGAAGGGATCCTCCACGTTCTTGGCCCAGTTCCCGATGGTGGATGCGAAGCAGTACACCGACACCCCGGCAACCCTCAGCGCCTCCTCGACCCGATCGAAGGCTTCGTCCGGAAGATCGTGCAAGTTGGCCTTGGCGACACCGGGCAGTGTGATGTTGCGGGCCTCGATGTGCCTCCAGCCCAACTCGCAGGCCGCGGCGATCTGGGATTCCAGGAGGTTGCCGGCTTCGTCACCGATGCCGCAATACAGGGAGGGGAAACGCATGGCCCGCATCGTAGGAGCGACGCAGGAAAAAGACCACACCCAGCGAGGCCTTGCCGGAAACGCCTCGCCTGAAAACGGACCAGGCCACCCTCGCGGGTGGCCTGTGGGTCGTGCGCCTTGCGCCTAGGGACGAGGCACCGGCCCCGGCTCACTTCTTCTTCTTGGGCGCGCTCGCCGCGGCCTTGGCGGCATCTTTCTTGCGGATGATGTAGGCTTTGCGGCGGGCCCGTTTCTGGATTTTGTTGGATTGTTGTCCCATGGCTCGGATTTACTTT
The DNA here is from genome assembly GCA_903858835.1 of uncultured Verrucomicrobiota bacterium. GTDB lineage: Bacteria > Verrucomicrobiota > Verrucomicrobiia > Limisphaerales > UBA9464 > SXXZ01. Next base: position 4,303 of record CAIOKD010000163.1, on the reverse strand, counting down.
CGCTGATGTGTTTACTCTGGGGCGGGAAGATGAAAGAGCGACGCGGTGCCTTCAATCTCTTTCTCGGTATGGTGGCCCTGGCCCTCTGCTGGCAGGCGATCGCCGCGACCCCCGAGGAGAAGAAGCGCGAGAAGGAACTCGAGCACCAGAAGAAGGTCGAGGCCAAGCAGATGGCCCAGATTCGGATCTACCGCGAGGTCACCGACTTCTCGGGCCGGGCCAGCGAACTCGGGACCCTCGGGGTGAACAAGGCCACCATCGGACGCACCGACCCGGTCGAACTCACCGTCCAGCGCGAGGCCGTGCTCGATGAGCGGGACGTCAAGCGGGCCACCCTCGTCGATCAACGCGACCAAGCCTTCGGCATCGCCGTCGAATTCGTCCAACGCGGGTCCATGGTGTTGCACATGAACTCGGTGGCGGCCAAGGGGCAGCGCTTGGTGATCGCCGCGCGCTGGTCGGACGGCACGAACGTCTTCAACCGCTGGATCGCAGCGCCGCTCATGCGCCGGGCCCTCGATCAGGGCTACATCCTGTTCACGCCGGACATGAGCCGCGAAGAATCGGTCATCTTCGTCCGCGGCCTCAACAACCTGGCGATCAAGCTCAAGAACCAGGCCAAGCCCCCGAAGGAGAAGAAGACCAAGCCCGCGGACACCGCGTCCACCAACGCCGCCCCCGGCTCCAAGACGGCCAAGCCCAAGGATCCGAAGGCGGACACCAAGCTGAAGAAAGAATTCGACCCCTTCCAAGGCCAGTGATCCGGATTCTCCTCCCCTTCCTGTGCCTTTCGATGGCCCTAGGCCTGGGGGCACAACCGTTCCGCTTGCCTACCACCAACCGGGCCATCCTCGATCCCGACGGCGGGGCCGACCGGTACTTCGTGGGCACCGCGGGCAAGCCCTGGACCAGCGGCCAATTCGGCTGCGTCCGCTCGGGCGGCGGGCAACTGCACGAGGGCCTCGACATCCGCCCCATGCAACGGGACCGGCGCGGCGAACCGACCGACGACGCCCTGTGCTCGGTGCCGGGCGTGGTGGCCTACGTGAACACCCGCCCCGGACTCTCCAATTACGGCAACTACGTGGTGGTCCGCCATGAGATCGACGGACTCGAAGTATTCACGCTCTACGCCCATCTGGCCTCCATTGCCCAGGGCATCCGGGTGGGCACGCCCGTCCAGGCGGGCCAGGCCCTAGGCCGGATGGGACGGACGTCCAACACCCGCCAGCGCATCACCCCGGACCGGGCCCACCTCCACTTCGAGATCACCTTCATGGTCGCCGCCCGATACGCGGCCTGGCACAAGGCCCACATGGAGGGAACCCGCAACGACCACGGCACGTTCAACGGCCGCAACCTGGTCGGACTCGACCCCGCCCCCGTGTTCCGATCCCAGGCGAAGGCAGGAACCGGCTTCAACCTCGCGCGGCACCTCCGGGAAACGCCGGAGTTGGCGCGGGTGCTGATCCGCCAACCGACCCTCGACTGGGTGCGGCGGAATCCGGGCGCGGTCGAGACCAACCCCGTGGCCCAGCGCCAGGGCACGGCCGCCTGGGAACTCTCGCTCGGGTTCAACGGCATCCCGCTGCGGGCCATCCCGAGGGCGGCCTCCGAACTGCCCGCCAACATGGGCCCCCACCGACTGCTCGGGGTGAACCCCAAGACGTTGGAACAATTCCCCTGCGGAAAGCTGGTCTTCAAGCGGGGGCAACTCTGGACGTTGACCGCCAAGGGCCAGCAGCACCTCGAATTGCTGACCTACTGATCCGACCAGGGCGCCCCCCCGAGCCACCCCCGGCGCTACCGAGCCCCGTGTGCCGGCAAGGGCGGCGGCTGCAGGGGCATCGGCTGGTCGTGGTCCAGGAACTCGCGGCAGCATGCGAAGAAATCCTCCCGGGTCGTCGCCCTCCGAATGCGATGCAGGAACTCCGGCGCGACCCCCTCGCCGATGAAGTTCATGTACTTCTTCATCTTCTCCACCTGCAACCGCTCGCGGAACCCGGCCGTCGGCCGCGTGACCTCATAGAGGTGGGTCACGTAGTTGAGCACCTCGCGTCCCGATGGGGCCCGCCACGAACCGCAGCGCCGGTACTCCCGGATCTGGTCGAAGATCCAGGGATTGCGGATGCACCCGCGCCCGATCATCAACCCCCGGGCCCCCGTGTCGCGCAGGACCTGCTCAGCCCGCTCCGGCGAATGCACGTTGCCATTGGCCAGCACCGGGCAGGGCATCGCGCGGACGGCACGGGCGATCCAATCGGTCCGTACTTCCGAACGGTACATGTCCGTCACCGTCCGCCCGTGCACGGTGAGCAGGTCGATCTGGTGCCGGGCGAAGACCTCGAGCAACCGATCCCAATCGGCGTCATCGCTGAAGCCCACCCGGGTCTTGACCGTGAACGGCACCTGCGTGACCGCCTGACGGAGGGCGCCCAGGATGGCGTCGATCCGCTGCGGCTCGCGCAGCAGGCCGCCACCCGCGCACTTGCGGTACACGACGGGCGCCGGACACCCCAGGTTGAGGTCCACCGCCGCCACCGGGTAGCGCTGCAACTGCATGGCGGCCTTGGCCAGGGCTGCCGGATCGTTGCCGATGAGCTGAGCGATGGCGGGGCGTCCGGTCGGATTCTCCACCAGCGACCGCAGGATCGGTGCATCGAGGGTGCTGGTGCTGTGGACTCGGAAATACTCGGTCCAGTAGAGGTCCGGCCCACCATACCGGGAAAGGACGCCCCAGAAGGGCAGGTCGGTGACATCCTGCATCGGGGCCAGGGCCAGCACCGGTTCAGGACCCGCCAGCAGCGCATGGAGGGCTGCGGCCTCGTCCCGAAGCGGCGCTCGCAGGACGGGAGAGCCCCCTGCGGCGGCGGGGTTCGGTTGCATGGGAATCAGTCCTCGGCCTTGGAGTCCCGACTGAGCAGATCGTGGACGGCCTGCCGCAAATCCTTGCCCTCGTAGAGCATGGCATGCACCTCGCCAGTGATGGGGGCGTCGACCTTCAACCGCTGGGCCAGGGCCCATGCCGACCGGGCGGTGGGATGACCCTCGACCGCCGATTCAGCGGCCGCGAGCACTTCGGCCACCGGACGACCTCGGCCCACCTGCTCACCGAAACCCCGGTTCCGGCTCTGCCTCGAGAAGCAGGTCAACACTAGGTCCCCGAGCCCGCTCAGGCCGGAGAACGTCTCCGCACGCGCGCCACATGCCACTCCCAGGCGCATCATCTCGGTCTTGCCACGGGTGACCAACGCCGCCTTGGCGTTGTCTCCGTAGCCCAGGCCGTCGCAGACGCCCGCCGCGATCGCGATGACATTCTTGAGCGCCCCGCCCAGCTCGACCCCCAGCAGGTCGGTGCTCCGGTACACCCGAAAGGCCGGGCGGTGGAAGAGATCCTGGACGGCGCGCGACACCGCCTCGTCGCGACTGGCCGCCACCACGGCGGTGGGGATGCCCCGGGCCACCTCGAGTGCCAATGAGGGCCCCGACAGGGCGGCCACCTGGAGCCCCGGCGCCACCGCGTCGAGGACTCCGGTCATGGTCAGGCCCGTGCTGAACTCGATGCCCTTGGTCACGCTGACGACGGGCCCCCGGAATCCCTGCAATCGCCCTGCGGCTTCCCGGAACGCCTTCGAGGGCACCGCGATCACCACCACCTCGGCACCGGCCACCGCGGCGTCGAAGCCCGGTTCGAAGGTCCAGTCGCCCTCCAGAGCGATCCCCGGAAGGAACCGCTCGTTGGCCCGCGTGCGAGCCAGGGATGCCACATGCTCCGGGCGATGCCCCCAGAGGCGCACCGAGTGCCCATTGCGGGAGAGCACCACCCCGAGCGCCGTTCCCCAGGCGCCCGCTCCCAGCAGGGTCACGTTCATGATGCGGTGGATTTGGGTTTGCCGAAGCGGTGCTCGGTTCCCGCCTTCAGACGTTCGATATTGGCCCGATGCCGCCAGACCGCCAACGAAGCCAGCACGGTGGTGAAGCCCACCAACGGCCACCGGGTCGGCCCGGACACGGTGAGAGCGGTGGCCACCGGAAGGATGATCGCCCCCGCGATCGAGGCCAGCGACACGTAGCGGCTGACGAAGAACACCAGCAACCAGGTGACCACGGTCACCCCGAAGGCTGGAGGGATCAGCGCCGCCATGGCGCCGGCAGAGGTGGCTACCCCCTTGCCCCCCTTGAACCCGAGCCAGCAGGTGTAGTTGTGACCCAGCACGGCCCCAAGCGCGGCCAAGGCAGGCAACGCCGTCGCATCGGCGGGAGCCACGGCCAGGGCCAGGGCCGGCGCGAATCGCACCGCCAG
>CAIOKD010000162.1 GCA_903858835.1 uncultured Verrucomicrobiota bacterium | reverse complement strand
GCATTGGCGCGGGATTCGAGCGCCTTGTTCAGCGTCACCAGTTGCTCGTTCATCGCCAGGGTCGTGGCCTGGAGCACGGTGTTGCGGACGATCAATTCGTGGCGCTGGACCGCGTTGCGTACGGTGGCGAGGAGTTCCTCGCGGATCCACGGCTTCACGATGAAGCGGTAGATCTCCCCCTTGTTGATGGCCTCGATGACGGTGTCGAGGCTCAGCACCGCCGTGATCAGGATGCGGGTGGCGTCGGGCTGGATCTGCTTGGCCTTGGCGAGGAAATCGAGCCCGGTCATGCCGGGCATCTGGTAGTCGGAGATGATGACCGCGAAGGCCTCCTTCTGGAGGGCCTTCAGCGCCTCCTCAGGAGAGAAGCAGGCGGTCACTCCGTAACGCTCGCGACGCAGCGTCTCCCGTAGCGCGATGCGCACGATGTCCTCGTCATCGACCACGAGGATCTGCTTCAGCGAGGGTTCCAAGGATGGAGGGGAGGGGTTCATCGGCCGGACGACGGGTCGAACAGTTCCTTCAGCCTGCGCTGGATCTCCGTCTCCTGGAGGTCGGAGGGGAGGGAGAGATGGGCATCCTTGAGCCAGTCGCTGTGGACCTCGTCCTCGTTCCTTCCGATGATCTGCAGGATGGATTTCACCGGGGGCTTGCGCTGGCGGACCTCCCGCAACAGGTGGCCGACGAAGTCGGAGGTGTCGGCCGCCACCTGGACCAGAACCCCATCGAACTCGTAGTCGGTGGACTCGAGGGTCATCAGCGCCTGGTCCTCGCGGTTCTCGGCGACCACAAAGAAACCGCCGCGCCTTAGGGAGTCGACCGTGGTGTCGAGCGATCGCCCGGCGGGACCGATCACGAGCAGGGTGCGCCGTCGCCGCTCATCGTCTTCATGGAGGCGTTCTTGTTCGGTGAAGTCGGCCTCGGGCAGCCAGATGCGGAAGGTCGTTCCCTGGCCCTCGGTGGACTCGACCGAGATGGCTCCGTGGTGTTTCTCCACGAAGAGGCGGGCATTGTAGAGGCCCAGGCCCGACCCGCGATTGACCGGCTTGGTGGTGAAGAACGGGTCGAAGATGGTGGCGAGGTGACGCTCGGGGATGCCCACGCCGTTGTCGCGGATGGCCACGCAGACCGCCGGAAGCCGCGGAAAGGTTCCCTGCAAGTGCGCCGGGCATTCCTCGGTCGTGACCCGGTGGGTGGTGCACCGGAGCTCGCCCTTGTGCGGCATCGCGTCCGAGGCGTTCATGATGAGGTTCAGGAACACCTGCCGGAGTTCGACCGAATCGACATAGACCGGCAGCGCTTCCGGGGTCTGCTCGGACTCGAAGCGGATGCGCCGCGGCAGAATCTTGCGCACCAATTCCAGCAGGTCGCCCACCTGCTGGTTCAGGTCGCAGTAGCCGCATTCCCCCAGGCGTCCCTGGTGCAGGCTGAGCACGCGCCGGACCAGAGCGCTGGCCTGCAGGGAGTTGCACTTGATCAGGTCGAGGCTTTCGTGGAGCGGGTCGTCGGTGCCCTGCGGCGGTTCGAGGGTCTCGGCCAGGGCGTGGATGCCGGCGAGGATGTTCCCGAAGTCGTGGGCCATTCCCATGGTGAGGGTGGCCAAGGTGTCGCGCCAGGCGGTGGAGCTGAGCCTCCGTTCGGCGATGGTCTGGCGGGACACGTCGAGCCAGGTACCCTCGAATCCGAGCAGCAGGCCGCTCTCGGTCCGCAGGGCTTGGCGGTGTTCCAGGATGTAGGCCACCCGGCCCGTCCGGGCGTGTCGGATCCGGAAATGCGTGCTCAGCCCGCCCTCGTTCCGGAGCGCGCGCCGGATGTGGCTCTGGACCTCCGCCAGGTCTGCCTCATGGATGGCATTCCAGAAGACATCGGAGCGGTGGAGGAATTCCGCCATGGGCACCCCGGTCAGTGCTTCCAGTCGGGGGCTGGCGTAGTGGAACGACATGTCGCTCCGCTGGTTGAAGATCACCCCGGGCCATCGGCGCATGAGGTTGTCGACCTCCGCCTCGGCCTTCAGCAGCCGCAGCCGGAGTTGCTGGGTCGCCTCGTCGCCCGCGCCCTCCTGGGGCCAGGATTCCTCCTCCAGCCGGGGCAGGGGCGGCACGATCGATTCGATGTGGGCGAAAAGTCCGCCGGGCGCCCGGCCGCCGGTCAGCCGTAGCCATCCGACGGGCTGGTCCGGATGACCCGGGAGATCCTGGGTCCGGAATTCGGACTCCGATCGGATCCAACATTCGATGGCCGTTTCCCATTCGGGACTTCGCCGAGCGAGGACGCCGAGCCAGTCGCCACCCACCAAGCCGTTGGGGGTTTCCCCTAGCCAACGGGCCAACGGTTCATTCACCGACAGGATCCGCCCACCCTCGTCCAACACGGCCAACCCGCCGGTCAACCAGTCGGATCTGGGCCGGTCAGGTGGTGTTTCGGGCGTCGGTTCCATCTGGGTAGGCCATCGGCAAGCGTTGGTTGCAGATTTAGGTGCCAAATCCCAGATGTCAGCACCACAAATCGTATCTATCGCATCATAATGATCAAAAAAGGATCAAAAAAGCATAACAAATGTCTTCAATGGGTGATCCCCATTGCGTTTCGGTGAATGCGATGCCGTATCCCGGCTTTCATCGTGGCGCAACTTTGCGCGAATCCCGGTTTTTACCGACTGCCAAACTTCGATGGACTCCCCGCTGAACCAAGATTGGTTGGACGAGATCACCCGCAGCCGATTGCCGGCCGCCGAGGCCGATCGTTGGCGCAGGGAGTTGGCCGAGCGCCCGGCAGAGGCACACCGTTTTGACGAGGAAATGGCCCTGAACCAGCTCTTGGATGCCGTACCCCGTCCCCGGGCTTCCTCCAATTTCACCGCCCGGGTGATGGCCGACCTCGGCGAATCCCCGAGGCAGGAGTCTTGGTTTTCCCTGACTTGGGCCCGGGCATGGGAACCCATCGCCTCCTTTGGATCGTCCCTCCTCAGGCCTCGATTCCTCCGGAGCCTGATCTCTCCGGCGGCGATCGCCTTGGTCGCCCTCGCCGCCTCCTTGAATTGGGGTTGGCAGCGGGTGCAGGTCCATCGCCATGGGGTGATCGCCCGGACCGCCGCCGAATGGTCCGACGCGGCCTCCATGCCCGGCGTGGCGGCGCTTCAGGATTTCGAGGCCATCCAATGGCTCGAGACCCGCTCGGCGCCCGACGACGTGGCCCTTCTGCAACTACTCCGTGAAGATGCCCCGGGAGCTCTCCCATGAGGTTTTTCCGGGTTCAGCAAGCGCTGCTACATACGTTCCTGCGCCGCGGGTGCCGGGTGCTTCCGATTGGCCTGACCTTTTGTCTTACACCGGTTCTCCTGCCGTCCCTGCTCGGTCAGGCGACCGTGCCTGGGGCCGCGTCGGTGCCTCCTCCGGTTCCCTCAAAGCGCGGGGGGCCGCCGCTGCCCGAGCGGGCCACGCTCCCTCCCCTGCCCGCGGTCCGGACTCCCACCGATCGGTTCCGTGAACTCCTCGCCGCGACCCCCGAACAGCGGGAGGCCCTGCTGGCTCGCAAGACGCCTGCCGCGCGGGCGTTGATCGAGGCCAAGCTTCGGGAGTTCGGGGCGCTGCGCCCCGATGAGCGTGAGATCCGCCTTCGGTTGGCCCAATTCCAAGAATCCCTGGGAATCCTGCTGCCGCTGCCGCCCGCCGAACGACAGGCCCCCATGGCGCTGGTCGCCCCCGAAGATCTTCCGATGATCGAGGAACGATTGGTCGCCTGGGATCAGCTTCCGGAGGCCGAACGTCGCGACATCCTTGAGAGCGAACGCCGTTTGTCGTGGTTCGTGCGGCAGGGAGAAGTGCACCCCGATCGCCAGCGGGTCGAGGCCTACATGGCCTCGCTGCCGCCATCGGCGCAACGGGCGGCCCGCGAGCAGATGGATCGGTGGCTCGCCCTTTCGCCCCTTGAACGGGGTCGCAAGGCCGCGGCCTTCTCCCGGTTCTTCGACCTGACCGCGACCGAGCGCCAGGCCGCGCTCCAGACCCTTTCCGAGACCGAGCGCCGGCAGATGGAGCGTTCCCTCAGCGACTTTTCGGCCCTCACCCCGGCGGAGCGTGAGCGGTGCGTGCACGGCTTCCGCAAGTTCGAAGCCCTGGGGCCCGCCGACCGGGAACAGTTCCTACGCAAGGCCGAGCGATGGCGGGCCATGAGTCCGAACGATCGGGCCGCTTGGCGTCGACTGGTCGAAAAGTCGCTGACGCCCCAGCGTCGTCCGCCGTTCCCCGCCGAAGACTCCATGCTCGCGGCCCCGCCCCCGGTTCCTGAACGTCCCGCGGTTCCGCGGTGACCGATGGTTCCAAGGCCTCAGGGTCGGGCCCTTGGACGCCGCATGTCCGGTGGTGACCCGGGCTGCTGGGCCTCAGACCCCAGAAATCTTCCTGCGGACGGACACGGGCCTTTTCCTGCGCCTTGGCTCGGCAATTCCATTGCGGATTTGGCCCCGTTGGAGTCGGGTTTCACGCAATGGATGAAGTTTCGCCCATCGGATCCGACGCGAAGCCCCCGGTGCTTCATGGTCCGGGCGGGGACCGCCGGCCTCCGGTGATCGTCTCTCCGCCTCCTCGAAAAAAAGGCTTCTGGGGGCCGATCGCGCTCCTCGTGGCCGCGGTGATCAAGTTCGGGTCGAAGCTCGTGGTGTTGCTGCCCTTCCTGAAGTTCCTGCCGGCCTTCCTCAAGACCGGCGGCACCATGCTCCTGAGCGTGGGCGCTTATGCGCTCCTGTGGGGCTGGAAGTTCGCCCTGGGCTTCGTGGTGCTGATCTTCATCCACGAGCTGGGTCACCTGGTCGCCGCGCGCAGTCAGGGGTTGCGGGTCGGGGCCCCGGTCTTCATCCCCTTCATGGGGGCGGTCATCGCGCTCAAGGACGCCCCGCGGAATGCCTGGATCGAGGCCGTGGTGGGCATCGGGGGCCCGATCTTCGGAACCATCGGCGCCGCCGCCTGCTTCCTGATCCATGTCGCCACGGGGGACCCGTTCTGGTCGGCCCTCGCCTATTCGGGTTTCATGCTCAATCTCTTCAATCTGGCGCCGGTCGGGTTCCTGGATGGCGGTCGCATCGTCACCGCGTTGTCTCCCTGGCTCTGGGTGGCCGGCTACGGGGTGATGATCGCCTACCTCGTCCACGAGGCCACGACCCGGGGATGGATCAGCCCCCTGTTGATCATGATCCTCATCATGGGTCTGCCCCGCCTGTTCTCGCTCTTCCGGGCCCGGGACGACGAGGCCCGGCGGTTCTTCGAGATCGAGCCCAAGCAACGCTGGACGGTGGGCATCGCCTACTTCGGCCTGATCGGGTTGCTGGCGTTGGGAATGAGCCTGAGCCATGTCCGCCCCTGATTCCCCGGAACTCGGGCCTGAACCCGAGCCGACCAGCGTCCCCTGTTGGAAAAGCCTGCCGGTCACCCGGGGGTGTTTCGTGTGCGGCATCCAGAATCCCCTGGGGCTCGGCCTGACCCTCTTGAGCGATGGCAGGATCGTGGAGGTGCTCGTGCAGTTCCGAACGGAGCACTGTGGCTTCAGCGGCGTCGTGCATGGCGGGCTGATCTCGACGGTG
>CAIOKD010000161.1 GCA_903858835.1 uncultured Verrucomicrobiota bacterium | reverse complement strand
GGCGAAGCCGATTCAGCTCAAGGTCCGCAATGTGGCCATCAAGAATGGGTCCTTCCGGATGACCACGACGCCGGCCCGCGGGGCGCAGCAGAAGGTGGAGATCTCCGGCCTGAACCTCGACATCGACCAATTGGCCAATGGTGCTTCGACGCATCTCAACCTCGGTGCCGGCCTCGCCGTCTCGCTGCCCGACGGGGCTGCCCTCCAAGCCAAGATCGGCGGCAAGTACGAACTCGCCCTCAGCCCGGAGCTCATGCCTCGCACCGTCTCGGGCTCGCTCCGCACCGACATCGCCTCGGCCTCGGGAACGCTCAAAGACGCCCAGGGGTTCTCCGCCGGACTGACCCTCGAAACCTCGCCCACCGAATTGCGCCAACTGAAGCTGGCCTTCGAGCAGGCGGGCCAATCCTTCGGGTCGGTGTCGCTCAGCGGTCCGTTCGATCCGGCCAAGCAGGAGGCGCAGATCCGCTATGAGATCTCCGGGATCGACCGTCGGGTCCTGAAGCTGGCGGCGCCGCTGCTGCCGTTCGACCTGGGCCGAACGGCCATCAGCGCCGAGGGCCGGGTGGACCTGCTCCAGCAGGGCAAGGTCATCGCGTCGCAAGGCCGTTTCTCGGTGGCCAACCTGAGCTTGGCCAACCCGGCTGGCGACAAGACCCCGGAACTCCAGGTCGTCACCGAATACCAGGCCACGGTGAATCAGGCCGAACAATCGGCTCGGGTGGAAAAACTCGCGCTGAACGTGACCCAGGCTGGTCGTCCCCTGATCGTCGGTGGGCTCGACCAACCGATGACGGTCTCTTGGGCGAAAGCAGGCCAGGGCATTCCGGACTCCACCTTCAAGCTCGACCTCCAACGGCTGCAGACCTCGGACTGGAAAGCCGTCGCCGGCACCAATCTTCCCTCGGCCAATGTCTCGGCCCAACTCACTGTCCGTGCGACCCGCAACGGACAAGATCTCCAGGCGGCTCTGAAGACCGCGCTCGAGGACATCACGGTGGCCCTCGGCGACAAGACCCTCCGAGGGTTGGACCTGAAGCTCTCCACCGAGGCGTCCGTCTCGGAGTTCAAGGAACTGAAGGTCCAGTCTCTGGATCTGGCGGTGACCGGGTCCGGACGTGACCTGGTGACCCTGAAGGCCTCGGCGGCCCATCATACCGAGCGCAAGGAATCCAGCGCCGCCTTCAGCGGTGAGGTCCGGATTCCCGCGCTGTTGGGTACCCTGCCCGTCGAGGGCGGTTCCTTTTCCTCAGGCACCCTCCGTCTGAATGGAAAACTGGAGGCCAAGCCCGGGGTCACCAACCTGGCCACAGACGTGGTTCTCGAGGGGCTCACCGGAAGCTTCGGAGACCTGAAACTCCAGGATTACCAGGCAGCGGTGAACCTGGTGGCCGACATCACGGGCAACGTGCTGAGCCTCAAGAAACTGCAGCTCAACGCCCAGTCAGGGCCGTCCAGCGGCGGTCGCCTTGAGGCCAATGGCCGTTATGACCTCGCCCAGAAGACCGGCGAATTCGGTTTCAAGACCGTCGATTTCAACGAGAAGGCCATCGGGCCCTTTGTCGCGGCGGCACTCGCCCCGAAGCGGTTGGTCTCCGTTTCCCTCGATGTGAACGGCAAAGCGAGCCTCCTCTCCGGCGGCGACCTGTCGCTGCAGACGGACCTGGGCGTCAGCAAGCTGGTGGTCGACGATCCGAGTGGCTCGGTGCCCAACACCCCGTTCGCCATTGGCCTGAACCTCGACGTGGCGCGCCGGGCCTCGGTCATCGATCTCAAGAACCTGCGCCTGGACTTGGGCAAGACTCCGTTGGCGGCCAACCAATTGGTCATCAAGGGATCGGTGGATCTAGCCACCAATGCCCCGGCCTCGGCCGCCAAGAATGCGCTGTCCATCCAGAGCGACGGTCTCGACCTGACGCCGCTCTACAACCTGCTGGCTGGTCCTGGAAAGACCAACGCCCCCGTGACCACCCCCGCGGCTGCGACCTCGGCGGACGCCACTGCGGGCGGCGAACCGGCTCCCGTCACCCTGCCCCTCCGGCAATTGGCGGTGGACCTCGACATCGCGAAGGTCCTGCTCCGCGAGATCCATGTCACGGACTGGAAGACGCGCGTCAGCCTCAAGGATTCGGCCGTCTCGATCGATCCGCTCGCCCTCAAGGTCAATGGCGCACCGATCACCGCGAAGGTCCTGGCCGACCTGGGAGTGCCGGGCTACCGCTACGACACCCGACTCCAGATCGACGCACTGCCGCTGGAGCCCTTCGTCTCGAGCTTCATGCCCGAGCGGAAGGGCCAGGTCCACGGAACCCTGTTGGCCAAGGCCGACATCCGCGGGGCAGGCGTCACGGGGGCTTCCCTTTCCTCGAACCTCACCGGCGGCCTTTCGTTCACGGCCACCAACCTCAACCTGAAGCTGGCCGATACGCGCACGCCGCTCATCCGAACGGTCATCAATGTGGTCACCGCGTTGCCACGACTCATCCAGAACCCCGGAGCGCAGGTCGGGAGCTGGCTGGGGCAACTGACCGGTGGAACCGCAGGCCAGGCCAAGACCGGTTCATGGGTCGATGACCTCGAGGCACAACCGCTGGACGTCATCGATTTGTCCGCCGACCTGGGCAATGGCGGCGTGACTCTGAAAACGGCCCGGGTGCAAAGCGCCGCCCTACGGGTCGATGCCCGCGGCGGACTGCGGTTCGCTCCGCAGTTGACCAACTCGACCTTGAACATCCCTGTCAGCATCGCGCTGTCGCGGAAGATCGCCGATAAGGCCGTGCTGCTCGACGCATCCACCCCCGCCGACGCGGCCTACGCCCCGCTGCCGGAATTCCTCACCATCAAGGGGACCCTGAGCAATCCGTCCCCGTCGACCGACAAGCTGGCGCTGGCCGCCATGGGCGCCAAGACCCTCGGGCGCGCCGCCGCCGGATTGGGCGGCAACCTGGGCGGCAAGGTCGCCGGTGCCGCGGGGGTGCTGGGCAGCTTGCTTGGCGGCCAGACGACTCCCGCCACCAATGCCGCGGGGGTCAAGCCTGCCGCTCCGGCTGGCACCAACACCGTGAATCCTCTCCTCGGCACCAATTCTCCGGCCAAGGCCATCGAGGGACTCCTTCGCGGCTTCGGAAAACCCAAGAACTGAAACCGCCGACCCCATTCAGCCGGTCACTTCAGCACGACATCGAACCCGAAACCCGTCTCCAGACTTTCCGATCTCCATGACCCCCGTCTTCCAATACCTCGAAGATCACCAGGCCCAATTCATCGAATCGCTCTGCGATTACGTGCGCTTCCCGAGCGTCAGTGCCCAGCCCAAGCACGCTCCGGACCTGCGCTCGGCCGCACAATGGATCGCCGAGCGGGCCCGCAGCCTGACCCTCGAGACCACGGTCCACGAAACGGAAGGCAATCCCATCGTGGTCGCCCGGACGCCGAAGCAGGATCCCAAGAAGCCGACCTTCCTGGTGTACGGGCACTACGATGTTCAACCCCCTGAACCGTTCGACCTGTGGAAGAGCCCGCCGTTCGAACCGCGCATCGAGAACCGCAACCTCTACGCCCGCGGGTCTGCCGACAACAAGGGGCAGCACCTGGCGCACCTCAATGCGGTGGAGGCCTACATCCGCACCGGCACCCCGCTGCCCTGCAACCTCATCTTCCTCATCGAGGGTGAGGAGGAGGTGGGTTCGACCCAGCTTTACAGTTTCCTGCCCAAGCATCGGAAGGACTTGGCCTGTGATGCGGTGGTGATCTCCGACAACGGCATCCCGTCGCTCGAGCACCCCGCGTTGACCTACGGCCTTAGGGGCATCGCCGCCCTCGAGGTGCGCATCGACGGCCCCTCGCGCGACCTCCATTCCGGCCTGTTCGGGGGCAGTCTCGAGAACCCCGCCTTCGCCCTGTGCCAATTGTTGGCCCGAATGAAGGACAAGCGCGGACGCATCTCCGTGCCCGGGTTCTACGACGAGGTGGCGCCGCTCTCGAGCTATGAACGCAAGCAGATGGCGCGCATCCCGCACGACGACAAGCGCTACGCGAAGTTCCTGGGAGTGCCGGAACTGACCGGCGAGACCGGCTTCACGGCCAACGAACGGCGCACCTGCCGCCCGACCTTCGAGATCAACGGCCTGACGAGCGGCTACCAGGGCGAGGGCAGCAAGACCATCGTGCCCGCCTGGGCCAGCGCCAAGATCACCCTGCGGTTGGTGCCGAACCAGACGCCGGCCAAGATCCTGGCCGCCGTCAAAAAGCACCTCCAATCGCTCTGTCCGCCCACGGTTCGGCTCACCGTGAAGCATGGCCATGGCGGCGAGCCGTACCTTGTTTCGCCCAAGGGACCCCTGGCCCAGGCGGCGCTGCGAGCCATGTCGGCCGGCTTCGGCCGCGAGGCGCTGTTGATGCGCGAAGGGGGCAGCATCCCCATCGTGGCGGCCTTCAAGAAGCACCTGCGCGCCGACACCCTGCTCCTGGGCATGTCGTTGCCCGACGACAACCCTCACTCCCCGAACGAGAAGTTCAGCCTGGACGCCTACGCCTCCGGCATGCGGATGGCGGCCCAGTTGTGGCCCGAACTGGCGATCGCCTGCGCATGAGCGCCGATGGTGATGGCCCGCGGCCGGAGACCGCCAAGGCGGCACGGATTCCCGTCCTCCTGCTCACGGGCTTCCTGGGAGCGGGCAAGACCACGCTTCTGCTGCGTTGGCTCCGGGAATCTCCCGCCACGGGCCTGCGCATGGGCGTGGTGATGAACGAGTTCGGAGCCGAGAGCGTCGACAGCCAGATCCTCGACCGACCCGGGCTCCCGGTGACCCAAGTCAGCGGTGGGTGCGTCTGCTGCGCCCCGGACAACGAACTCGACCGGGCGGTGCGGCAACTGGCCAAGTCGGGCGACTGCGACTACCTGGTGGTCGAGACCAGTGGACTGGCCGATCCGGACAATGTCATCGACGTGCTCACCGATCCGGACCTGCTGGAAGTGGCGCAACTGCAGGCCGTGGTGAGCGTCATCGACGCTCCTTGGTACTCCCGACCCGACGGCGACATCGGCGAGCGGGTCCTGGCCCGCAAGCAGATCGAGTTCGCCAACGTCCTGTGCCTCTCCAAGTGCGACCGCCTCGATGCAGCCGCGCTCGATGCTCTGGAAAACGACTTGGTCGCTCAGAATCCCCGCGCCCGGCGCATCCGGTTGCCCTTCGGCCTACCCGACATCGGCGATCTGCTGCGGATGCCGCCGGCGGAGGCCCGGGTCGATGACCCGGACGATGCCCCCACCGGCACGCCCCATCTCCACACCGGATACCGCAGCGTCACCTGGCGCTTTCCGGTGCCGATCGATCGCACCGCCTTCGAAACGTTCTTGAGCCGGCTCAATCCCCGGGAGGTGGTGCGGGCCAAGGGATTCGTGCGGTTCAAGCAATCTCCGCAGAAGCTCTTCCTCTTCCAGCAGGTCTGGGGACACCACTTCATCGAGGAGTTCCCCGCCCTGCCCCATCCGGCCCCCGTCGCCGTGCTCATCGGCCCCCACTTGAACGCCGCCTCCCACCAGGCCGCCCTCCGGGCCCTGACCTTTGGCGCCGGACATCTGTGGCGCCTGGCGTGACGGCGATGAGAAGATGATCGACTGGCCGGGATGGTACCACAACGGAGCGGCGGGCTTCGCTTTTGCCGACGGGCACTCCGAGATCAAGCGTTGGGTGGATGGCCAAACCAAGCTGGGAGCGATGCCCCAGGGGGTTCCCACGCAAAAGGGCAACCGCGACATCCGCTCGATGTCTGAGCACACCTCGGCACGCATCCAATGATGAGGTGCTCGGGGGGTATCCATCCCGCCCGAAGAAATGCACCCACCGACGGCTTCAAGGCGCGTTCAGAGCGCTCCGATAGAGGGCGGAACTGTTAGCCATCTGAGTGTCCTCGCCCTTCCCAGAGGAACCGTCGATCAGGCCGAAATGCCTTGCCCGCAACAGCGAGGCCTTGCGGAACTCCGCATGTCCGTCGGTCATCACGAAATTGCCCCCGTCATTGTGCACCACCGAGTACAGTTCCTTGCCGGTGGTGAGACGGTCGTGCCAATAGGTGTAGTCCCTGGCGGTGCCGAGGCCAAAATCGGAGGCCACCGCGGGCCTCAGGGCGGTGAAGCTGATCAGCCAGATGCACTCCTGGATGAAGATGGTCTCGGACGGATTCGGGATCGCACTCAGAGGACGCTCCATCGGCACCGCATTCGGGAAATAGCTGGCCGCGCTGATCTCCGTGGGCTGGATCTCCTTGAGATCGGCCTTTTTGGCGCTCGGACAGACGTACACCTTGGTGCTCCTGCGCAGGTCGCCCTGGAGGTAGGGTGAGATGGCGTAGAGGCAGTTGTTCTGCCATCCCGCGGCCTTCGGATTCATGAAATCCAGCACCTGAGAGGCGCTGGGAGGCAGTCTCTGGAAATCCCCTTCATACATCACCAATGCCAGGCCGATCTGGCGCTGGTTGTTCAGGCAATGGGTCTGACCGGCCCGCTGCTTGGCCTTCGCCAATGCCGGCAGGAGCATCCCGGCGAGGATCGCGATGATGGCGATCACCACCAGCAGTTCAATGAGGGTGAATCCGCGGGCCATGGCGGCACGACGGCACGACGGATTCCGGGGGAGTCGATTCATGGCGGGGAGGGACCCTTTCTGCCTAGAGGAAGTCGTCCTGATTGGCAACCCTCCATTCCCCACAGGAGTTGTCCCTTGGCCCGAGCGGGTCCCGCGGGATAGGTTTGCCTTCATCATCCGAGCCCTCTCATCCGATGCACGGAACCGATGGATCACGGCGCATTCGCGATCCGGGTGCGCCGCCGCTTCGATCCTCGGGCTCCTCATCTTGGCCCTGACCATGAGGGCTGCGCCGCCCCGCCCGCCCGAAGGCCCCTGGTGGTCGCTGCAACCGCTGGACCATCCGAAGATTCCCGGGGGCGATTTCGGGTCCGATCACCCTATCGACCGATTCCTTTCCGAGTCTCGCGTCGCCCGCGGCCTCCGGCCCCATCCCCCGGCTTCCCGCCTCGCCCTGCTCCGCCGGGTCCATCTCGATCTGACCGGCCTCGCGCCGAGTCCTGCCGAGCAAGAGGCGTTCCTGGCCGACACCTCCACGAACGCCTACGAAAAGGTCGTGGATCGCCTGCTGGCCGATGAACAGCACGCCGTCCGCTATGCGCGCCACTGGCTCGATGTGCTGCGGTACGCCGATACCGATGAGCAACTGTCTCCGGCGAGCGGCATCCATCTGTGGCGCGACTGGATCATCCGGGCCCTGCACGAAGACATGCCCTTCGACCAGTTCGTGCAGGTCCAACTGACCGGGCGCCGTTCCAGGGAACGCTCCCAGATGTCGGCCACCGGGCATCGGTTCCAGCGCGAAGCCCGCCCCGGAGACCTCTTCGCCCTCGGTCTCCTGGCCCGAGGGGCCGGTGCCGATCCGCAGGACCTCGCCATGAACGCCGTGGACACGGTGTCGAGCGCGTTCCTGGGGATGACGGTGGCCTGCGCCAAATGCCATGACCACGTCTACGACCCGGTCAAGCAGTCGGACTATTACGCCATGAAGGCGTTGTTCGACCCGTTGGTGATCCGCAAGGTCACGCTGGCCCCTGCGGCCGACCTGGTGGCAGCGGGCCGCGCCGAGGCGGAGCTCGAACGCGCCCGCACCCCGCTCAAAAACGAACTGGACGCCCTCGTGGAACCGGTCCGGATTCGCCTACGCGACGAACGGATCGCCATGCTCCCGGCAGAGGCCCAAGCGATCTTCCGCAAGCCCGAGCGCGAACGCACCCCGGAGGAACAGAAGATCGCCGACGACTATTTCCCGATCCTCCGCATCGACAACGACAAGATCGACGAGGTGATCCCGGAGGGCCTTCGGAAACAGGTCCGCGACCTGCGGCGTCGCATCGACGAGGTGGGCCGGGATCCCCGCCATCCCAAGGCTCCGGTCATTCCCGTGTTCCACACGGTGGAGGTCGATCGGGATCGCGCCCGCGAGAAACGATTCGTGCTCACCAGCGCGGATCCCTCTCGCCCCGAAAAGAGTCGGGAAGTGACCGCGGGCTGGCCGTTCGCCACCTCGCCCCCCGACCTCCGAGAGGGGCCTTTGGAGGCCTTCACCGACTGGCTGACCTCCCCGGCCAACCCCCTGTTCGCCCGAGTGGCCGTGAACCGCCTTTGGCAATGGCACTTCGGCACCGGGCTGCACCGGCAGTCCAGCGACTTCGGGCGGCAAGCTGGGACGCCGACCCACCCGCAACTCCTCGACTGGCTGGCCTCCGAATTCATCCGGTCCGGCTATAGCCAGAGGCACATCCATCGGTGCATCGTCACCTCGGCCGCCTATCGGCTCGCCTCCGAGACCGGTCCTAGCGACGCCGACAACCACGAACGCGATCCCGACAACCGGACCCTGTGGCGGCATCCGGTCCGACGCCTTGAGGCCGAGATCGTTTGGGATGGCCTGCAGGCCGCGGCCCTGCAGCTCGACCTCCAGGTGGGTGGGCCATCCTTCGAGGCGCCTGAAGGCGGCGGGGTTGGTCGCGGGGCCAAAGCACTCCCTGATCGACATCGCCGCGGGGCCTACATGCTTCGCGGATTCTCCACCAGTCGTGAAGCCACCCCGGAGTTCCTCCGCACCTTCGATGCCGAGGACGGGCGCGAGCCCTGCCCGATGCGGACGCGGACCGTCACCGCGCCTCAGGCCCTGTTCCTGATGAACAGCCGCGAGGTGGATCGGGCGGCCTCGGCCCTCGCCCGATGGCTCAAATCGGAATGCCAGCCTCAGAGGGCCGAGGCACTCGACGCAGACCGCGCCATCGACCTCGCATTCCGAAGGGTCCTGTCGCGGCCTCCCACCGACACCGAGAGAACCACCGCCCGGGCCCACCTGGAAGGCAAGGCCGACCGCCTGGAAGGTTTGGCCTGGATGCTCTTCAACCTCGATGAGTTCCTCTATGTGCCCTGACCCTCGCAAACAGACGGTCGCCGACGCGGAACGCCGCCGGTTTCTCTTCCGCGCTGGCGGTGGATTTTTGGGCTTGGCGCTCGGGGGCGTCTG
>CAIOKD010000160.1 GCA_903858835.1 uncultured Verrucomicrobiota bacterium | reverse complement strand
CCGCCGCCCGACAGCCAGGGCGGCTGGCGGACCCTCGGCACGCCGACGGCGATACGGAAGAAGGCGGGCTTGGACGCGGCCGCGTTGAAGCGCGCCGACGACTTCACACGGCGCTGCACCCAGAACGGTGGGCTACTGGTGGTGCGCAAGGGGTATCTGGTCCACGAACGCTACTTCGGCCGCGCCGGACGCGACGTGAACCCCGACATGGCCTCGACCGGCAAGGCCTACACCAGCATCGCCTGCGGCCTCATGCTGGAAGAGTTCCGCGAACGGATCCCCGAGGGACTGAACACCAAGGTCTTCACCGAACGATTCCTGCCCGAGGCGCTGCCGCTCGACGATCCGCGCCGCTCCGACATCACACTCGGACACCTCCTGTGCATGTCGGCGGGCTACTGGGGCGAGGGAGGCTCACCCACGGCGGTGGCCGAGGGGCGGGTCATCCCGTTGAAAGCGGTGCCCGGCCAGAACATCCGTGAACTCGATGCGTCGTCCTTGAAGGTTCCGATGTGGACCAACGCGGGTGCCGGGTATTCTTATTCTTCCCCGGCACCGCATATCGCCAGCATGGTGTTGCGGCGGGTGACCGGCATGGAACTCGACCGGTACATCGATGAGCGCTTTGCGAAGCCCATGGGCTGGGGCCCTTGGGGCTATTGCCTGAACCGAGGCGGGTTCCGGATGCCCCACGCCAACGGCGCTGGCAGCATCGCCGTCCACGCCACCGATGCCCTGCGCTTCGGCTACTGCCTCGCCCACGGCGGCCGTTGGGCCGGCCGGCAACTGATCCCGGCCGACTACATCGCCCGATGCGCCCAACCATCGCCGTTCAATCCGCACACCCCGTTCAGCCTGCAGTTCGAGCACAATGCCGACGGACACGTGGCCGGGGCGCCCCGCGATGCGTTCTGGAAGTCCGGTGCGGGCGGCTTCGGCCTGCTCATCGTGCCATCGTTAGACCTCGTGATCTACAAGATGGGCGGCAACAACGGTCAATACGATCCGACCCTGACGGATGTCCCCCAACCCAAGGACGTCGACACGTCCCGCGATGACTGGAAACCGATGGCACGGACCCCGTTCCACGAGGGCAGTCTCGGGGGCGACGACGGCCTGCGACGCGTGCTGGAGATGGTGGTCGCGGCGGTGCGGGATTGACACCGCACGTCGGTGTCTAGCGCTCAGGGCTTCTTGTCGCGGAACCTCGTCTCCGACCGAAGGACCTGCCCCTCGGGGCTCAGCACCATCTCCACGGCATGGTCGGGGGCCTTGGCCTGCACCCGGTACACGGTCTTGCCGTCCTCGAACACCGCGGCCACCCGGCGGGCGGGGATGTCTCCGACGCTTTGCAACACCGTCCCCTGAAGCGCCTCCGGAAGGGCGGTCAGGTCCATCTCCACATGGCTTCGGACCACCTGTCCCGACTGGTCGAGCGACAACTCCAGGTGACGACCCTCGGCGGTCTTCGATTCCAGGGAAAAGAAGAATCGTCCCTCCGACTGTTTCACATGGGCGCCCTCGATCGGAATATCCCCCAGTTGCCGACGGAACCCGTCCAACACCGCCTGGGGAATGCCCGAGGCATCCACCCATCCGTTGCGCACATGGGCCGGCAATACCGGGGTCTTCTCGCGAGCGCCGGCGGAAGAGGGCTGAACGCGGCCCGAGGAGGCACCGGCTTCCACGGCCGGGAACTGCTCCTGCACCCATCGGCGCAACGAGGCCATCTCGGAACGAAGCCCGGCCACTTCCAGGGCCAACCGATCCGAAGCGCCCGACTCGACCGGCGCGGAAACCGGCGCCACGGCCTCGGGCTCGGCCACCGTCCGCAGTCCCACCAACTCCTGTTCGAGACGCCGCACCTCCCGGCGGTTCCAGGCTCCCCATGCGACCAGACCCAGGACCAGCCCCCAAACCCACCTCTGTCGAATCATGCCTCGATTTTTTCACGCCGCCCGGACAAGGCAACCCGCAAAGCCGAAGTCAGGTCATGCAACGGATTCACGCGGAGCTCCATCAACCCTCGGCCGATGCTTCCCGACGGTGGGCCATCCAAACCAGCTGAAGCATGAGCAGGACGAAGAAGATCCATTCCCACAGGGGCGTGGAATGCAGCCCTTCTCCGGGCCAATGGCGCAGGCTCCGGTCCTCGCGGCACAGCCGTTCCCATTCCATCAACTGGTGGAAACCGAAGGCCGTGATGCCGGCGTAGGCATGGAAGGGCCACAGGCGCCGCCATCCACCGCCAGCCACGAGGAAACCCACGGCATCCAAGACCACTCCGAGGATCAGCGTGGGAATTCCCACCAGAGCGACCTGGGTATGGAACTGGCCCCGGGTCATCCCGAAGACCTGGCCCGAGCGGCTGTCGGGGATCCAGACCGTCACGAGAATCAGCATCAGGCCCAGGCCAAGGATCAGGCTCGACGCACCAGCCCAACTGAAGGCCCGTCGGACCGAGCGCCGATGACGCAGGCGCAGCAGGTCGACCATCCATAGGATCAGCGCCGTCATGCCCACCTGATACACCCGCCACCCGGCCGGATTGCGGTCGGCGTCCGGCGATCCCAGGTACGAGATCGTGCAGCGCATGGGCGAATACCGGTTCGCGGCGGGGTAGAGCAGCCACGCCACCAGCATCCCGAGGAGTCCCAGGCACAGCAGTGCCGCCCGCCGATTCCGCCCGTCGGACCCTCGTTTCCAGAACTCCTGCATCGTGTTGCCGATGCCCCACTGGATCCCAAAACCCGACGGGGCTCAACCCGCCATCAATGGCCCGTTCCACAGCGGACCACGCCCGCGGTCGCAGCGGACGGCCGCGATATCCGGCTTGCTTCTCCGGGCCTGTGGCGGAACAAACACCCACCCCCATGCAAATCCTTGGACGCCCCCGCCTGCACCGCCGTGGTTGCCATGGCTTCACCCTGATCGAGCTCCTGGTGGTCATCGCGATCATCGCCATTTTGGCGGGCATGCTGCTGCCGGCGCTGGCGCGGGCGAAGGAGCAGGGAAAACGCGCCCGATGCCTCAACAACCTGAGGCAGATCGGCATCGGCATGACGCTCTACGCCAACGACAACAAGGACGTGCTCCTCAAGGCACGGTTCGATGGCGGCAACTGGGTCCAGATCTCCATCAACGAACCCGAGGCCGGTTCCGCTCGCCAGCTGGGGCTGCCGGTGGACACCAACTCGACGGTGGCCAAGATGTGGACCTGCCCCAACCGGCCCGACTTCCCGACCTACGAGCCCGAATACAAGCAGTTCAACATCGGATACCAGTACTACGGAGGCATCGATCGCTGGAGCAACCCCGCCGGCAACTTCGAATCGAGGAGCCCGGTCAAGACCGCCACGTCGGAACCCGGATGGGTCCTCGCGGCCGACGCTGTGATGAGGGTGGATGGCAAGTGGGGCGGCGGGCGCGACTCGGCATTCAAGGGCATGCCTCCCCACCAGGGGCCCGGAAAGAAACCGATCGGCAGCAATCATCTGACCATCGACGGGGCGGCCCGATGGATCGCCGCCCAGAAACTGCTCTTCATCCACAGTTGGAACACGGCGGGCAGCCGCGATGCCTACATGTTCCAGGAAGACCTGGGACCGGAGCTGCAGGCCAAGGTGTCCCAGATCCAACTCAAGCCCTGAGAGCCGCCCAATCCGGCAAACTCCCGTTCCCTTCGGCCTCGCCCGAGGGGATGCTTGCGGCATGTCGATCCGAGATCTGATACGGTCCCTGACTGCGTGGTGGCTTCTGATGATGGGTACCGCGGCGGGGGTGCGGGCCGCCGAGTTGAAGGTGCCCGCGTTCACGGCCTACACGCTGCCGAACCCTGATTCACCGAGGGTTTCCGAACGTAACGGGGTCAGCGGTTGGACCGATCCCAACCAAACCGTGCACTGGTATGGTCGCATCGCCACACCGGGGCCGCTGCAGGCGAAGCTCCGGTTGAGACTGCCGGCCGGCATGGAATCAAAGCTACGACTCACGGTAGCCGGAGGATTCCGGGAGGTGGTGATCCGCGGCGAGGCGTCTCCCGATACCCAGACCGCCGACTTCGGCACCTTCATGATCGAACGTCCGGGTTATCAGGATTTCCGACTGGAGTCCCTCAACCCCAAGGGCCACGACTCCGGCCGGTTGGAGACTCTTCTCCTCGAGGGTCCCGCCTCCGAGGGAGCCCATTTCAACCTCAAGGAGCGACGCAACGCCGCCTCGGTCCACCTCAGCTACAAGGCTCCCACCAACGCCATCGCCGCCTTTTACTGCGAGGTGACCGCCGTCGAGGAACCGGTCACCACCTTCTACATGGCCTGCGGGTGGCACCGCGGCTACTTCGGCATGCAGGTCAACAGTCCCACCGAAAGGCGCATCATCTTCTCGGTCTGGGACAGCGGCGACGAGGCCGTCGATCGCAACAAGGTCTCCGCCGAGAAGCGGGTACAACTCCTGGGCAAGGGCGACGGCGTGTATTCGGGCGATTTTGGCAACGAAGGGACCGGCGGCCACAGTCACCTGAAATACCCCTGGAAGACCGGCCAAACCCAACGCTTCCTGGTCACCGCTCAGCCGACCAACCAGACCTTCACCATCTATTCCGGGTATTACCACCATCCCGACAGCCATCGTTGGATGCTGATCTCTTCGTGGAAGGCGCCCAAGGAAGGCGGGTGGCTGCGCAGCCCCCACAGCTTCAGCGAGAACTTTTGGGGCAGCACCGGCCACCTGCCCCGCAAGGCGCTCTACGGTCGCCAGTGGATCCGAACGCCCGGAGGCGATTGGCTCGAGATCACCGAGGCGAGCTTCAGCCACGACCCCACCGGCAAGAGCGACCGCCTCGACCGCTTCATGGGCGTGGAGAAGGGGCAATTCTTCCTGAGCCACGGCGGCTTCATCGAGGGGACCATGCCCTTCGGCCAACGCTTCACCCGCCCCGCCACCGATCAGCCTCCACAGGATCTGATCGAGTTTTTCCGATGAAGGGATGGGCGCGCCGCGGGACAAGAATCCATGCCCACTCCACAAGCCATCCCTCGGCACCGTCCATCGATGGGGTCGATGCTCCGCGCGGGATTATCGATTCACCCGGCTTCCAAAGGTCGAGGCATCGTGACGGGCCATGAACACGACCGGTCCCCGAACTGAAATCCCGCCCGGCCCAGAAGGCCACCCTGCCCGGCGCCCAAGATCCTGGAGTGCCGCCGTCGCGGCCCTGGCGATCCTGACGGTCCTGGGAGCCTCCTGCGCCCTGACCGCTCCCCGCCCCTACCGCCCGATCGCGGCGTTGCCGCCGCCGCCCCTGATCGATCTCCACGTCCACACGGCCGGGATCGGTGCGGGTGGCAGCGGATGCCTCCTTTCCAAGGACCTGGAGAACAGTTGGAAGTTCAACGTGTACCTCAAGGCCTTCGGTGCGACCCGTGCAGACCTCCAGACGAACGGGGATGCGTGGTTGTTGGAGAGGATCGCCGCACAGGTCGACGGCAGCGCCTCGGTCGACCAGGCCGTCGTGTTGGCCCTGGATGGGGCTGTGGATGATCAGGGCCGCTTGGACCCCGCCGCCACCGAAGTGCATGTCCCCAACGAGTTCCTGGCGCGGGAGTTGATCCGATATCCGAACCTCCTCTTCGGCGCCTCGGTCAACCCCTACCGGCACGACGCCTTGGACCGCCTCGACGCCTGCGCGGCCCAGGGTGCGGT
>CAIOKD010000159.1 GCA_903858835.1 uncultured Verrucomicrobiota bacterium | reverse complement strand
GTCGGAGAAGGTCTCGTCGGCGAACTGGCCCGCGTAGTCGAGCCAGGCGCGCAGACCGCGGGTCTCATGCCCGACGGGGCTGGGGGTGTTGACGAGGGTTTCCAGGAAGGCCAGCGATTGCGCACGCATACAAGACCCATCTTGCCGCAGGACCCGAGGAGTGCCAAGCGGCGCGGTCGGTCGGGCCGTGCCGCCGGTCGAGGTTCAGTCCCCGCCCGCGTCGGGGTGGCGGCGGAGGCGGTTCTCGAGCAGGAGCCGCCACACCATCCAGGCTGCCTCGATGGCGATGTCGCGCGACATCTTGGACACGCCCTGTTCCCGGTCGGTGAAGATGATGGGCACCTCGGCCACCTTCAGGCCCCGGCGCCAGACCCGGTGGGTCAGCTCGATCTGGAAACTGTAGCCGTTGGCCGTCACCGACCCGACATCGATGGCCGCCAGGGTCTCGCGTCGGAAGCACTTGAAGCCCCCGGTGGGATCGCTGAAGGGCATCCCAGTGATGGCCCGGGTGTAGAAACCGCCCCAGAGCGAGAGTAGTAATCGAGGCAGCGGCCAGTTGATGACCCGGATGCCCCCGGAATAGCGCGATCCCAACACCAGGTCGGCCTCCTGGTCACTGGCCGCCTGCAGGAAACGGGGGATGTCGGCCGGGTTGTGCGAAAAATCGGCGTCCATCTCGAAGATGAACCGATAGTCGCGTGCCAGCGCCCATTGGAAGCCCGCCACGTAGGCCCGGCCCAGACCGTCCTTCACGGTGCGGTGGAGGACATGCACCCAGGGGTGCTGCGCCGCGAGGTCGTCGGCGATCCGGCCGGTGCCGTCCGGGGAGTTGTCGTCCACCACCAGCAGGTCGACCGCGACGGGCAGCGAGCCGAGTCGGCGGACGAGCTCGGGCAGGTTCTCCCGCTCGTTGTAGGTCGGTACGATGATGAGCGTCTCGGCCGGCATAGGTGCTGG
Organism: uncultured Verrucomicrobiota bacterium; assembly: GCA_903858835.1. Classification (GTDB taxonomy): domain Bacteria; phylum Verrucomicrobiota; class Verrucomicrobiia; order Limisphaerales; family UBA9464; genus SXXZ01. The sequence goes on along the minus strand of CAIOKD010000159.1, from coordinate 6,405 downwards.
GATTCACCGTAACATCCGCCCAGCTCGTGAACAGGTGCTAAATTCCAGGGGTGGGATCGTTGGGTCCCGTGCCGCGCGCTTGCATCGGGGCGTTTCTTGGGGAGCCTTGGGTCCATGAAGATGCCCCGCCGAGCATTCCTGGGTTCCTCGATGGCCGCCGTGTCGGCCGGCCCCCTCCTTGCCGCCAACCGCAAGCCGGCCAAGTCCAAGTCCGGCAAGGGTGGTTCCCGAGAGGCGGAGACCAAGGCCAAGCCCCCCCTGGTCATCTCGACCTGGCCCTTCGGCAAGCCTGCCAACGATCGCACTCTCGAGGTCTTTCGTTCCGGCAAGACCGGCCTCGATGCCGTGGAACAGGGCGTGAGGCTGGCGGAGGCCGACCTGTCCAACCCGAGCGTGGGTCTTGGAGGCATTCCGGCCGCCCATGGGGTCGTGCAGTTGGATGCCTGCATCATGTCCGGTCCCGGGCACCGGGCCGGTTCGGTCGCTGCGGTCGAGGGGTTCAGCCATCCGGTGTCGATCGCGCGCCGGGTCATGGAAGAGACTCGCCACGTCATGCTGGTGGGTGAGGGCGCACAACGCTTCGCCCGCGAGCGGAAGTTCGAGGAAGGGCCGGCGGTCACACCGGGCCAGAAGGCCGCCTGGGAGAACTGGAAGAAGGCGCAGGAGGCCGAGAAGGCCAAGGCTCCCAACCATGACACCATCGCGTTGCTGTTGCTGACGCCGGCCGGCGACATCTTCGGCGCGTGTTCGACCTCGGGTTGGGGTTACAAGATCCCCGGTCGGGTGGGTGATTCGCCGATCATCGGCGGCGGACTCTACGTGGACAACACGGTCGGTGGGGCCGGTGCCACCGGCATCGGCGAGAATGTGATGCGCTACTGCGGTTCATTCCTCGTGGTGGAGTTCATGCGTCAGGGGATGTCACCCGCCGAGGCCTGCCTTGCCACGCTGCACCGCATCGCCGCCATCGATCCCAAGGGCTACGACCTGAGCATCAATTTCATCGCCCTCGACAAGCGCGGGCGTTTCGGCGCGGCGGGCACCGGTCAGGGGTTCCAGTATTCGGTGGCCTGCGATGACTACAGCAAGGTGCTGCAGAGCCCGGGAGTCACCCAGAAGCCGGTGGGGCCCCTGGGTGGAAACCGGCTCTGAACCGTCCGGGCCTTCCGGACGGGGTCGATCACTTCGTTCCGACGGGCAGGGGCACCTGCCCTGGGCGCGTGAGGTAGTAGAGCAGGTCGCGGGTCTGCTGTTCGGTGAGGTTGGCGATCAGCCCCTCGGGCATCATCGAGATGGCCGTGGCCTCGATCTTGCGGATCTCCGAGCGCGGCAGGGTGACCATGTCGTTGGCTGTCTGGAGGGTGACTCCGTTGGCATCCTGGGACTTGATCATGCCCGTGATCACGCGCTCGTCCTTCGTCTCGACGGTGGAGGCGAGGTATTCGTTGGGGATGACCGAGTTCGGGAACAGGATGTTCTGCAGCAGGTAGTCCAGATCGGCACGATTGGCACCGGTGATGTCGGGTCCGACGTTCCCGCCCGTGTCGAACAGATGGTGGCACTGGGCGCAAACCTGGTTGAAGACCACGCGACCGCGCGGGGCGTCCCCCGGTTGGGAACCGCCGGCCCAGTAGAGCTTCTTCACCCGCTCCACCTCGGCGCTCATGTCCGGGCTGGTCTCCTTCATGACTCCCCAGATCTGGGTCAGGTCGGCGGCCAAGGTGGCATCCTTGAGTGAGCGCAGCTGGCGGACCAGGTCGGCGGTCAGGGCGGCTTTGGGTACCTTGCCCCCGCGCACGGCTTCCACCAGCGGGCGCGCATAGGCGGCACGGGAGGCCAGGGTGTTCAGGGCGTCCCGCTGTTCGGCCGCATTGAATTGGGAGAACCCGGCCAACAGCACCGCGGGTGTCTTGGCGTCGTCGAACCCCGCCAGGCCGCGCAACGCCGTGGCGCGGACCCCGGGTTCGGCGGTGAGCTTCTGGAGCAGGGGCACCAGGGCCGCATCCCGAGTCCGGAGGAGGGTATCGAGGGCGGCGGTCCGGTCGGCGGTCGGGGCCGTGCCGTCGGAAGCGATGTTCCGCAGGGCCTCCAGCGCCCGCGGGCTGCCGAAGGCGGTGCCCAGGTTGCGGGCCAATCGACGGGTCTCCGCGTCGGGAGAGGCGGCGAGGGCGGATTCCAATGCGTTCCATCCGGCCGGGGCGGTGATGCCGTTGCGCCCGCGGAGGGCGGCCTCCATGCCCCGGAGCACATCGAGGCGTAGGGCGGTGTCGGGCGTGTCGGTCGCGATGGCCGTCAACCGGTCGAGGGGGCTTTCGGCCAGGAGGACGGACGAGCACAGGCCCAGGGCCAGGGACCACAGGCCTCGGATGCGTGACGGTCGCGTGGATTTCACGCACACGAGGCTACCCGGGAGGGCAGTGGCATCAAGCCGTCGTTCGCACCGGCCCCGGGAGTGCCTGGCGGCCCCAGGGTTCCCTGGGCATGGGGTCACGCGGAGATCCGGGCCGGCCCCGGGGCAAATACTCATTGCGCCTTCCGACGGGGCTGTGGCTAAGTTTCCGGCCTTTCCGAGGCCCAAAAGCCGGGAAAAGGAAGGTCCGCGACGGTCGAAGTTTCCATGAAGCGCTGGCGCATGCATGTCTTGTACTCGGGTCGGGTCCAAGGCGTGGGCTTTCGTTACCAGACGAAGCGGCAGGCGACGGGTTTCGAGGTGTCGGGAACGGTGCGGAACTTGCTGGACGGCCGGGTAGAACTGATCGCCGAGGGCGAGCGATCCGAGTTGGAGGAGTTTCGGAAGGCGATCCGCGAGTGCGGGTTGGGTCCGATGATCCGCAACGAAGACGTGACATGGGTCGAGGCCACGGGCGGTTTCCGGGGCTTCGAGATCGTGCGGTAAACGAGAATGAGGTACGCCATCATAGCCGACATCCACGGGAACCTGGAAGGTCTCCAGCGGGTGCTCGCGGACATCCAGGAGCAGAAGTGCACCCACGTCGTCTGTCTGGGCGATGTGGTCGGCTATGGCGCCAACCCCAAGGAGTGTCTGGACATCGTGCGCGGGATGAACATCCCCACGGTCAAGGGCAACCACGATGAATACATCGGCCTCGACGAGGATCCCGAGGGCTTCAACGATGCCGCGGCCGAGGCGGTCTCCTGGAGCCGGGCCCAATTGACGGCTGATGACCGGAAGTGGTTGCGCGATCTCAAGTACTTTCGCCTGGTGGCCAATTTCTCGATCGTCCATGCCACCCTCGATGGACCCCAACGCTGGGGTTACGTGTTCGAGAAGCTGGAGGCGGCCGCGAGCTTCACCTACCAGAACACCCAGTTGTGCTTCTTCGGTCACACCCATGTGCCGGTGGCCTTCATCCGCGATACCGGGGTTCGGGGTGGTCAGTACTCGAAGCTGAAGATCGAGCAGGGTCGCAAGTATTTCATCAACGTGGGCAGCGTCGGTCAGCCGCGGGATGGCGACCCCCGTGCCGCCTATGTGGTGTACGATTTCCCGACCCAGACGGTGGAACTGCGTCGCCTCGAGTACGACATCCCGACGGCCCAGAAGAAGATCCTGGCCGCCGGTCTGCCGCCCCGATTGGCGGAGCGCTTGGCCACGGGTCGCTGAAACGGGTCGCTGAATCGAAGGAGTGTCCGTATCCGGTGGTCCGGGATTCCGATGGGTCGCAGGCCCGGTCCTGACCTTGGATCCGTGCAGGGGTGTCCGATAGACCCGTGCTCCCGTGAAGATCCTCATCCTCAAGCCCAGTTCCCTGGGGGACGTGATTCATGCGCTCCCGGTGCTGCGACTGCTGCGGCTGGAGTTCCCGGAGGCCCAGGTCGATTGGTGGATCCTCCGTGGCCTGATGCCACTGTTGGAGGGCGATCCGGATCTTCGACGCCTGATCCCCTTCGACCGCAAGGACTGGGCAAAGCCGCGTCATTGGCCGGCGGTGCTCCGCCTGGTCGGTGATCTTCGGTCCGAGCGGTATGACTGGGTGCTCGATCTCCAGGGCTTGGCGCGCTCGGCGGTGTTCGGTCGGGCCTGTGGTGGATCCCGGTTCGTCGGCGTGCGCGATTGGCGGGAGTTGGCCCCGGTGCTCCACGGCGAGTCGGTGCCTCGGCCCTCTCCGCAGGCCCATGCCGTGGATTGGCAGCGCGCCTTGCTGACCCATCTCCAGGTGCCCTTGCGGACCGGATGGGAATGGATCCCGCGTCGGACCGCGGCTGCCGAGCATTTGGGTCGAGACTTCCCCGAGTTGTCGCGAGACCGCTGGATCGGTCTTCAACCGGGTGCCCGTTGGGACAACAAGCGTTGGCCTGTTTCCCGGTTCGTCGAACTGGTCGGGTTGTTGGTGCGGTCGCACCCCGCACACCGGATCGCCGTCTTCGGAGGCCCCGAGGATCGGGCGCTCGGACAGGCGGTGGCCGAGGCCGATCGCGCCCGGTGCCTGGATCTGACGGGGCGGGTCTCGTTGCCCGGGATGATCGAGGCGCTGCGCTGCGTAGACCTGCTGGTCACCAACGATACCGGTCCGATGCATGTGGCCGCTGCCCTGGGCAAACCAGTGGTGGCTCTGTTCGGTCCGACCGATCCGGCCCGGACGGGACCCTACGGCCAGGTGCAGTTCGCGCTCCGGGCTCCGCAACCACCGACCTGTGCACCATGTCTGAAGCCGGTCTGCCGGCACTCGGAATCGCTGGCCTGCCTGAACCGGATCACCCCGGCTCAGGTCGTTTCGGCCGTCTCGTCTCGGTTGGTCTGAGCACGAGGCACCCGCCGCGCCCATCGGGTCGCGGCTTGGAACGGTTGGCAATGCCCGAGGAGCTGGAACGCATCCGGAGTCTCACTCCGACAGCGCCGCGTCCCAGTCCTTCCACACGGCTTCGTAGCCGAGCTTCCGGATCACCCCCGCCACCTCCGAGGGAGAACGATCGTCGGCGATGTCGAATTGGCCGGTGGCATTGGTGGCCCGTCCTCCGGCGGTCTTGAGTTCCGGGGAATCGGGAGCTAGGGCTTCGATGCGGCCGCGCACGGTGTGGTGGATCGCGTCCTTGCCGGCTCCGGTGTAACCCCCGGGTTCGGTGTGACTGCCCGCGCTCGCGTGGGTGATTCCCAGGGGCAGGAGTCCGTCGCGCAGGGAGGCCGGTTCGCGAGTCGAGAGCACCAAGCCCACATCGGGGAGGAACAATCGCAGGGCCGTGATCACCTGCACGAGGTCGCGGTCCTGGAATCCGGTCAGGGGCTGGAATTCACCGGCGCAGGGGCGCAGGCGTGGCAGAGAAACGGTGACCTGGGCCTTCCAGCAGTGCTTGAGCAACCAGGCCGCGTGGGCCGCCACGGAGATCGCCTCCTGACGCCAGTCGGCCAGGCCGTACAGCGCTCCGATGCCCAAGCGGCGGAATCCGGCTTCGTAGGCCCGTTCCGGAGTGGCCAAGCGCCAGTCGAACTCGCGCTTGGGCCCCAGCGTGTGCATGCGGGCGTAGACCTCGCGGTCGTAGGTCTCCTGGTACACCACCAACCCCTCGGCTCCGGCCTGCACCAGGGGGCGGTACTCGGCGGTCTCCATGGGGCCGACTTCGAGGGACAGGGATGGGATGAAGTGGTGGAGGGCCCGGACGCATCCGGCCATGTAGCCATTGGAGACGAACTTGGGGTGTTCTCCGGCGACCAGCAGGATGTTGCGGAACCCTTGATCCGCGAGGGCGCGTGCCTCGCGTTCCACCTCCGCCTGCGCCAAGGTGACTCGCAGGATCGGGTTGTCGCGGGAGAAGCCGCAGTAGGCGCAGTTGTTGATGCACTCGTTGCTGAGGTACAGCGGGGCGAAGAGGCGGATGGTCTTGCCGAACCGTTGGCGGGTGAGGGCCTGGGAGCGGCGGCACAGCTCTTCGAGTCGGGGGGCGGCCGCGGGAGAGATCAGCGTGGCGAAATCGCCCAGGGACGACGGCCCACGCCGGAGCACGGAATCCACCCGTTCAGCGTCGGCCGACCTGGCCTGACTCAACAACCCCTCCAAAGGCAAGGCGCGGAAGGCCTCGACGAAACTCATGGGGTCCGACCATAGCCGGGGAGGGTTTGCAATCAAGCTGGTGGGGCTCCGCGGGATCGACCCAGCGCCCGCAAGGAAGCTCGAACGGGCAATGGGGTCGGTCCCGCATATTTACACTAAAAGGGTCAGTCTCACCTATTTCTGGGAGGGTGCTGGTTGGGGCGGCGAAACGGTGGGCGCCGGAGTGGGTACCGCTCATGCCTCGAGTGGAAGACGTGTCATCCCTGTTCCAGTTGACGGATCAGCGTCTCTCGGGCCGGAAGGATGCCCTTGTAGGCAGCGATGTCATCGGGCATGGAGCGGAGTTGGGAGGCCAGTCGTCGGGAGTCTTCACGGGTTCGCAGGACTTGGGACAGCG
>CAIOKD010000158.1 GCA_903858835.1 uncultured Verrucomicrobiota bacterium | reverse complement strand
CCTCGTTGAGCCGACCTCCACCCCAGGCCAGTTCGGCCCCTTCGGCGACGGCCTGCTGGATGGCCGCAAAGTTGCCCTCGAATTCGTCGGCGTTGACCGCCGGCCCCATCTGCACGCCGGGCTGCAAACCCGAACCGACCTTCCAGGTCTTGGCCAGCGCCACCAACTTCTCGGTAAAGGGTTCCAGCACCGACCGTTCCACGATCACCCGGCTGGTGGCCGTGCAGGCCTGACCGGTCAGACCGAACCCGGCAATCGCCACCAGACGGGCCGCCAGGTCGAGATCGGCGTCGGCGAGCACCAGTGTGGGGTTCTTGGAACCCATCTCCAACTGCACGCGGATCCGCCGAGGCGCGAGGGTCTGGTAGAGCGACGTGCCCACCCCATGCGATCCGGTGAAGCTCAACGCCTGGATGGCCGGATTGGAGGCGATCTCCGCACCAAAGGCCCGGCCGGAACCGGTGACCACATTGAGCACACCCGCCGGCAGACCGGCCTCGGCGAGTGCCTTGGCCAATTCGAGCGCCATGGCCGGGGCTTGCGAGGCGGGCTTGAGGACGACCGTGTTCCCGCACAGCAGGGCCGGCACGAGTTTCCAGGCCGGGATGGCGATCGGGAAATTCCAGGGCGTGATCAATGACACCACACCGAGCGGCTCGCGCCGGGTCAGCAGCAGGTTGCCCGGCAGATCGTGGGGAATGGTCTGCCCGCCCACCGTGTAGCTCAGGCCGCCGAAGAAGCGGAAGATGTCGGCCGCCCGTTGCACCTCGCCAGTCGCCTCGGTGAGCGTCTTGCCCTCTTCACGGACGAGCAGCTGGGCCAGGTCGGCCTTGCGCGCTTCGAGGATCTGCGAGGCCTTGCTCAGGAAACGCCCGCGCGCCACCGGGGTCTGCGCCGCCCAGGCCGGAAACGCCTTCTGGGCCGCAGCGGTCGCAGCCGCGAACTCAGGCCCATCGGACAACGGATACCGGGCCACCGTCTCGCGGGTGTCTGCCGGATTGGTGGTAGTGAAGGTGGCTCCGGAGGCGGCCGGGACCCAGTTCCCTCCGATGAAGTTGGCGTAGTCTTGCATGATGTGCGGTGGTGTGAGTTCGGGATCGGCGGGCGGGCGTTCTCGGGTCGGACGGGTTCAGGGCACTAGGCCGGCAGGTTGGCCAATGAGGCGGCAAGTTGGGCTTCCTTGGCCTGCCAGTCCTGCAGGCGAGCCTGGTGTTCTTCGAGCACCTTGGCCGGCACCTTCGCGGCGAAGGCCGGGTTGGCGAGCTTCTCCTGCACCTTGGTCACCTCGCCCCTCACCCGCTCCAGTTCCTTGTTCAGGCGCGCGCGCTCGGCGGCGAAGTCGATGAGGCCGGCCAGCGGCAGGAACAACTCACCCAGCGCATTGGCCGCCACGGGCGTGCCACGCTCCGGAGTCCAGGCTGCATCGACCACGTCGAGCGCCTCGGCGTTGAGCAGCAGCTTGAGCACCTCGACATCCGAGGCGGACAACGAACCGGCCGGCCGCACGATGAAGCGGATCTTCTTGGCCGGATCGATCTTGCAGTCGCGGCGCAGGCCACGACCGAGACTGACGAGGTCGTACTTCGCCTGGGCCACCGCATCGGCGGTGGCGTCGAGACCGAAGTGCTCCTTCTCGTCGGCGCTCAGCGGCTTGGGCCACAAGGCGAACATGAGGGTCTTGCCGCCCTGGTTCTCGGGCATGTCCTGGGCGAAACCCATGCCGTGCCAGAGCTCCTCGGTGATGAAGGGCAGGAACGGATGGAAGAGGCGCAGCAACTGGCCCAGCACGAAGTCGATGACGGCCACCTTGTTGACCTTGAGGGCCTCGTCGGACCCGTAGATGACGGCCTTGGAGGCCTCGACGTACCAGTCGCAGTATTCGTTCCAGAAGAACCGGTACAGCGTGGCCGTGGCATCGCTGAACTTGTACTCGGCGAAGGCCCCGGTGACCTCGCGGATCGCCTGGTCGAGGCGGAGCAGGATCCAACGGTCGTCGGAGGTGAGCAGCGCCGGATTGATTTCGCCCTCGGTCTGCCCCTCCGCGCCGCCGATCATCTGGCGGAACCGGCAGGCGTTCCACAGCTTGTTGCAGAAGTTGCGGCCCAACTCCACGGACTGCTCGTCGAAGAGCACGTCCTGACCCAGCGGCGCAGCGCGCATCACGCCGAATCGCAGCGCATCAGCCCCGTACTTGGCGATGAGGTCGAGCGGGTCGGGCGAGTTGCCCAGCGACTTCGACATCTTGCGGCCCTGCTTGTCGCGGATGATGCCGGTGAAATAGACGTTCCGGAACGGCAGGTCGCCCATCCACTCGTAGCCCGCCATGATCATGCGGGCGACCCAGAAGAAGATGATGTCGGGCCCAGTGACGAGGTCGGTGGTGGGATAGAACGCCTTCAGGGTGGGGTTATTGGCGTCGGTGGCCTGGTCTCCGGTCCAACCCATGGTGGCGAACGGCCACAGCCAGGAGCTGAACCAGGTGTCGAGCACGTCGGGGTCTTGGGTCCAGCCGTCGCCGGCCGGGGTCTCGAGGCCGCAGTACACCTCGGAGCCGCGATACCACACCGGGATGCGATGTCCCCACCAGAGCTGGCGGCTGATGCACCAGTCCTGGATGCCCCCCAGCCAATGGTCGTAGACTTTGGCCCAGCGGTCCGGGAAGAACCGCATCGGCGCCTGGGTGTCGGAACCCGGCTGGGCCACGCAGGCCTTCGAGGCCTCGACGCTCGGGTACTTGAGGAACCACTGCTCGCTCAGGCGCGGCTCGATGGGCACATCGGCGCGCTCGCTGAAGCCGACGTTGTTGGTGTAAGGCTCGGCCTTGTCCAAGGCTCCTGCGGCCTCCAGCAGTTCAGCCGACTTCTTGCGACCCACGAAGCGGTCCAGCCCCGCCAGCTCGGTGCCGGCCTCGGCCGTGAGCTTGCCGTCGGGCGTGAGCACATCAATCACGGGCAGCTTGTGGCGCAGGCCGATCTCGAAGTCGGCCTTGTCATGGGCCGGGGTGACCTTCAGCACACCGGTGCCGAAGTCGAACGCCACATGCTCGTCGGCGATGATAGGGATGACCCGCTGCTCCTTCGGCACATCGAGCGGCAGCGCGCGATACACATGCTTGCCGATGAGGTGCGTGTAGCGCGGGTCCTTCGGATTCACGGCCACGGCGGTGTCGGCCGGGATGGTCTCCGGACGGGTGGTGGCGATGGTCAGGAAGGTGCCCGGATGCTCCACCACCTCCACGCGGAAGTGGTACATGAAGCCCTTCTGCTCCTTCATGGTGACCTCCTCGTCGGACAGCGCCGTGAGCGAGGCCGGGCACCAATTCACCATGCGTTTGCCGCGGTAGATCAGGCCCTTGCGGTACAGGTCGACGAACACCTGCTGCACGCACCGGGAATACTCCGGATCCATCGTGAAGCGGGTGCGGGTCCAGTCGCAGGACGCGCCGAGCGCGCGCAACTGCTTGAGGATGATGCCGCCGTAGGTCTCCTTCCATTCCCAGATCTTGGCCACCAACGCCTCGCGGCCGAGGTCGTCGCGGTGCTTGATCTGCCCGGCCTTCTTGAGGGTTTTCTCGACGACGTTCTGGGTGGCGATGCCCGCGTGGTCGGTGCCCGGCAGCCAGAGGACTTCCTTGCCGTCCATGCGCGCCTTGCGGGCGAGGATGTCCTGGATCGTGTTGTTCAGGACATGGCCCATCGTCAGCACCCCGGTGACATTCGGGGGCGGGATGACGATGGAATAGGCCGGCCGTGTCGACGACACTCGGGCCGGATCAGCCGTGAAGCAGCCCTGCTGTTCCCAGAAACTGTACCACTTGGACTCGACGGACTGCGGTTCGTAGGCCTTGGAAATCTCCCTCATTTCGGTCCGGCAAACCTACCGGAGCCCCGGGAGTCTCGGCAACAGGTCGCTGTGGATCGCGGAGAAACCCGGGATGACAGGCCACCAAGGGTGGACGGTGGGTGGACAAAATCCGCGAAGTCGGAGCCATCGATTGCCAGCCAAGCTCTCGATCACGGACGAGGACCCTGAAATCCCGCCCAGACAACGAACGAACATGAAGACCAACGTGGGAATCTCCGATCGCGCCATCCGCCTCTTTGTCGGCCTGACCCTCCTGGGTCTGGGCACCGCCTTGGATAGCCCCTGGGGGCTCCTGGGCATCATCCCCATGCTCACCGCCGGCCTCGGCTACTGCCCGCTCTACCCCCTGCTGGGCATCAACACCTGCGAAGAAACGCACTGAGACATCGGACGATCAGGGGTGGGGTCAGGGAACGATTTCCGACTTTGGAAAACGCGATTGGTGGAAAGCCTTAATCCCTCACAGTGATGCTGGTCAGTGGGTATTCATGGCTCCCTGTTTGGGGTGCGAAGATTATAGGGTGATCGGCGGCAGGTTCGCTCATGCAAGCAACCCCGGCGCCAGCGGGACCAGACCGGAGCGAGCACTGGAAGCGATCCACCCCATCCCTCGCGCGCAGCGCGAAAGCCGTTCCTTCTTCGAGCTTCCCTGCGAGCGCAGGTCTGGTCCCGCGGAGCCCAGCCCGGCACACGGAAACTTTCCGGCGATCCCCAACCAGAGGATCTTCCGCCACCACCCACAGGTCCAAAATCGGAAATCGTTCCCTGACCCCGTTTGCTGACCCCGTTTGGCGTTTCCAAGTTGTGTCCCGATTGACGAGGCCCGGGGCGCTCGCGAATGCTTGCCGGTATGATCCCTGTCCGCACTGCAGGTCCCCTCGCGTCTCTGTTCGCCTCGTTGCTACTCGTCTCGGCGGTGAGGGCGGAGTCCCCCAAGCTCCCCGGCGTCGGGGCGGCCCTTCAGCAGCAGGTCGACCGCAACGAGGTCGCCGGCGCGGTCACCATGGTCGTCTCGAAGGATCGGGTCCTGCACCTCGAGACCACCGGACTCGCCGATGTGGCGGCTCGGAAACCCATGCAGGCCGATACGGTTTTCTGGATCGCCTCGATGACCAAACCGATCACGGCCACCGCGGTGCTGATGCTTCAGGACGAGGGCAAGCTGAACGTCCACGATCCCGTCGCGAAGTACCTGCCCGAATTTGCGAACCTCAAGACTCCCTCCGGCCAACCGGCCAACCTCACCCTCATCCAAATTCTTACCCACACCTCCGGATTGGGTGAGGCCGGGGGCCCCGCCGCCCGCGAGGCGAAGACGCTGGCCGACCTGGTTCCCCTGTGGCTGGCCGCGCCGATGCAATTCGAGCCGGGCAGCCGGTGGAGCTATTGCCAGAGCGGCATCAACGCCGCCGGACGCATCGTCGAGGTGGTCAGCGGGATGAGCTTCGACGCATTTCTCCAGAAACGCCTCTTCCAGCCGCTGGGCATGAAGAGCACCACCTTCTATCCCGGCACCTCGGAACGCGCCCGTCAGGTCACCGCCTACGCCAAGAACCCGACGACCGGATCGCTCGAAGCCGTGCCGCCCCGGCCGGAGTTCGGTCCTCGCAACCGCCCGCCCCAGGGCAATGGCGGCCTGTATTCCACGGCCGAAGACTATGGCCGGTTCTGCCAGATGCTGCTCGGCGGCGGACGGTTCCAGGGAGTGCGATACCTCAGCGAGGCGTCGATGAAACTGCTGTCCACGCCCCAAACGCCCGAGACCCTGCCCACGGGCTTTTTCCAGAACGACACCTACGGTCGGCACGGGCTGAACTACGGCTGGGGACTCGGCACCTGCGTGCTCAAGACGCCCCATGAGGGAGTGCCCGCGATGCTCTCGCCTGGAACGTTCGGCCACGGGGGCGCTTGGGGCACCCAGGCTTGGGTGGATCCCGTCAAAGGCGTCGCCTACGTGCTGATGGTCCAGCGATCCAACTTTCCCAACAGCGACGCGAGCGATGTCCGCCGCACTTTCCAACAGGCCGCGGCCAAGGCCCTGGCGCCCCGGTAGTCATCGGTCCATCGGGGTCTGTCGCGATTCCCGAAAACGAAACGATCCACTCCCACTGAATCGGGGCCTGACATTCCTCAGCCGCCGAGTCCGGAGACGGTGTGGATCTCGATCAAGCCGAACTCGTTCCAGCGGCCGTTCTTGAGTTCCTGCTGGCGGGCTTTGGCGAGGAAGAGCCGGCTGCCATCGGCGCTGAAGCGGGCGTCGGTGATGCGGTGATGGGCGTCGATGCTGAAGCGATTGCGACCGGTGGCGGCATCGAAGAGTGCGAGATTCCAGGTGCCTTGGAACAGGCGGCCGGCCATGACGAAGTGCTTCCCGTCCGGGTGGAAGGCCAGGGCCTCCATCAACCCCTGCCCACTCTCCCCCTCGTGGGTCTGGTCCAACTTCTTGCCGGTCTTCCAATCGAAGGACTGCCACCGCTGGACCCCATTGCCAGCCATCGGATCGCGCATGGGGCCCATGCCACAGGCATAGAGCCGCTCGCCATCCGGCGAGAACTCAAGGGCGAAGACCCCGCCCAGGAAATGGTGGCTCTTGATGATGCCCCAACTGGTCAGGTCGTCGGTCTTCCACTGAGAGACCATCCGGCCGGTCTCCAGATCCCACACAGCCACTTCGCCCATCAGATTGCCGGCGGCGACCCGGCGGCTGTCCGGACTGAAGGCCACCGCCTGCACCGGCGGCAGGAATTCCCAGGAATGCTTCAGTGCGCCGGTCACCGCGTCGTACACGCGCACCGAAGGCTCGGTGCCGGGAGCCGGGTCGTACTTGTAGCTGCCGGCCCGGTACTGACCGGTGACGCTGGCGACCCATCGGCCATCGGCTGAGGCCGCCAAATCCCAAGACCAGAATTGGTGGGCCAGGACAGATCGAACCCCCTTCCCCGAGGCCAGATCCCACCAGTGCAGGACCCCGTCATATCCCGACGACACCAACTGCCCCGCAGCGGGCAACAGCGCCACGCCGCTGGCATAGCTGCCATGGCGACCGATCTCGACGGCCTTCTTGCCCTCGGCATCCACCCGTTGGATCGACCCGTCGAGGCAGGCGGCATAGAGGGTCTTGTCATCGGCGGCCGCCTCGAGGGCCAGCGTGGCCGAGGGCAGCGCAATTTCCCGGACCTTCGTCAGCTTGGGCTCGGGCGACGCAGGCGCCGATGATATCGGCGGGGCCTTGGGAGCGGTGTCAGCCATGGCGGGTGGTCTCCGGGGGGAGGGGTTGCCGGGTCCGGTTCACGCGAGCACCTCCCGGATGGGTTCGGCCCGGTCTTCAACCCGGCGGAAACTGGGCAGATCGCCCAGGTCGTAGGCGGCATGGGGATCGATGCCCAAGGCGGTGAAGATCGTGGCGAAGAGGTTCTTCTCGTCGAAGGCCTGCCCGGCCACCTCGACCCCGTCGGCGTCGGTGCCACCGACCACCACGCCACGGCGGATGCCGCACCCGGCCAGCATCATCGACCAGGCTTTGCAGTAATGATCGCGCCCGCGTGCCTGGTTGAGCCACGGCGTGCGGCCGAATTCACCCATGGCCACCACCAGCGTGGAATCGAGCAGGCCCCGCTCCTCGAGGTCGGTGATCAACTGGAAGATCACGTTGTCGAGTTCGGGGGTGAGCATCTGATAGATCTCGTTGTGGAAGACGTGGCTGTCCCAGGGCATCCCGTTGGCCACCATCACGAAGGGCGCGCCGTTCTCCACCAGATGACGGGCCTGGAGCGCGTGCTGGGCGAAGGCTCCCGGGCCATAACGTTCGCGGTCCTTGGCCGGGAGTTTCTGGAGATCGAAAAGGTCGGCACAGCTCATCAGTCCCTTCACCCGTTCGAAGACCGCGTTCTGCGAGGCGGCCGCGGCCGACTTGCGCTCGTTCTCGTACTTCCGGGTGAGAAAACGGCGCAGGGCGTTGCGCGACTCGTGATCGTCGGCCGACAGGTCGGCCTGCCGCAGCACGTTCTCGATGCGGTAGTCGCCACCCACGCGGACCGGGCCGTATTGGGCTCCGAGCCATCCGGCCCAGTTCCCGGCCTTGAACTCCCTGAACTCGTTCCCCTCGGGGCACGGGTCGAGCAGGATGAAATTGGGCACCGGATTGTCGAGGTGCCCCAACTGCTGGGCCAGCACCGACCCGAGCACCGGACGCACGAACGGAGGCCGCGGCGCCGATCCCCGGTTGAGCAGATTGATGCCCTGCAGGTGCTCGTTCTGGTCGGTCTTCATGCTCCGGACCACGGCCATCTTGTCGGCGATGGTGGCGCAACGGGACATCAGGCTGCCGAAGTGGACGCCGGGGATCTTGGTCGGGATGGATCCGAAGGGCCCGGCGCTGATGCGGCCGGGCTTGGGATCCCAGGTCTCGAATTGACTCGGCGCGCCGCAGAGCCAGAGAAGGATGCACCGTTTGGCCGTGCGCTTGGCCTGCTGGGCGAAGGCCGGCAGCGAGAACAATCCCGCCCAACTGCCCAGCGACACCGCTCCGGCCGCACCCATGCCGGTGAGGAAGCGGCGTCGATGGAGCACATGGTCGGGCTGGCCGCAGGTGGCACCGGCCATGCCTGGAATGGAATCGGGCGGGTTCATGGCTTCAGTGGTTCACCTGGAATTCGGCCGCGGATACCAGGGCCCACAGGAATTGCGAGGTGCCACCCGATCCCGGATGCCCGCGAAGGTATTCGACGCCGGCCTGGAGTTCGTCGCGGTCGGGAACACGACCCAGGATCGCGCGGAAGGCCTCCCGAACCCGGGCACGATCATCGGAAAAGTTCGCCAACCGATCAGCCAGGTTGCCGGCATGCGGTCGGAGGAGCGGCTCGAGCACCGGGGAATTCGACAGGAACATCGCCTGCTGGAGCGTGGCGTTGTACTCGGGAGCGCACACTCCGGGAAAATCCCGCACCAGGGCCCGCTGCAGCGAGG
>CAIOKD010000157.1 GCA_903858835.1 uncultured Verrucomicrobiota bacterium | reverse complement strand
CAGCACCACCCGCGATCCCGAGTCGGTGGGCGCATCCGCACGATCGATGCACCAGCGGGACCCGGGCCGGAGCGAGCTCTGGAAGCGATCACACCTCCCCCTCGCGCGCAGCGCGAAAGTTCCTTCCTTGCCTGAGCTTCCCTGCGAGCGCAGGCCCGGGTCCCGCGCACCACGCCCACGACGCACCCGTTCTCACCAAAGTCCGGCCCGCCGCGCCCTCCTTTCTGCTCGCTTCACCCCGGCCGGCCCGTTAATTCCTTCTCCATCATGAGTTCGCAAGTCCCCGCCGACCTGAAATACGCCAAGTCCCACGAATGGGCCCGCATCTCCGGTGACACCGCCGTCATCGGCATCACCGACCACGCCCAGCACGAACTCACGGACATCGTCTTCGTCGAACTCCCTGCCGTGGGCCGCAAGGTCAAGGCCGGCGAGGCCTGCGCCGTGGTGGAATCGGTCAAGACCGCCAGCGATATCTACTCGCCCCTGTCCGGCGAGATCATCGCCGTGAATGGCGCCGCGGCCGAAAATCCGGCGCTCGTGAACAGCGAACCGTATGCCGGCGGCAGCTTCTTCACCCTCCGCCTGGCGAATCCTTCGGAAGCCGAGGCCCTGCTCTCGCCCGCCGCCTACTCGCAGCAGATCGGTGCCTGAGGCGCCGGTCAGTTGTTCTCGGGGGCGTCCCGACGAAGCCCCACCTTGTGGGCGATGTCGTCGAACTCCTCGCGACTCACCTCGTGCAACTCCTTGCCGCGCTTGCTGAGGTGCTCGTTGATTTTGATCGCCTTCTCGGTCATCGCCTCGTGCGTTTCCTGAGTGCCACCCACCAAGGCGAAATTCTTCCCCCGGGTCACCCGCTGGTGACCATCCGAATCGAGACCCACGCCCAATAGGAGCGCACGGGCTTTTTTCGAGGGCTTTTTGGCATCTGCCATGGGCCGAAGGTAGATCGGAAGAAACCCCGGTCGCCACGGCAAATCTTCCGCAAGGCCCTCGATCGCCCTCCGCCCCCCGGCATCGACGGGATCGATGGACTCCAAAAAACAATCGATTCACCCAGACAGCGGAACCCCGGCGACAACGTCGGGGTCATGAACCCTCATCCGGTCACGCCTCCGCTTCTGCAACCGCTCGGAATGTCTCCTCAGCCGGAGAGCCTTTGGAATCCGCCGACATCGATTCTGCCCCGACCGGATCCTGCTCGCCGAACGGGTTTGAAACACCCAGATTCCCATCGACCAACGCCCATGTCCCCCTCCCGACGCAATTACCCGTTCCTGCTCCTGAGCCAATGGCTCAGCGCCCTGGGCGACAACGCCATCCTGGCGGTGATCGTCGGCCAGCTCACCTACTTGCAAAAGGCGGGGGCGCTTTCCGAAGCCCAGCTCCGGACCCACAACACCGTCTACACCAGCCTGCTGTTCGTGCCCTTCATCCTGCTGGCCCCGGTCGCCGGATTCCTGAACGACCGCCATCCCAAGACCTCGGGGTTGGCCGGGGGCAACGCCCTGAAACTCCTGGGCACCCTGATCTGCGCCCTGAGCCTCCGGTGGGGCCCGCTCTGGCAGGGCATCGGCTACCTGGTGGTCGGCATCGGCGCCTGCGTCTATGGCCCCGCCAAGTACGGCATCCTGCCCGAGATCCTCCCCCGCGAGCGTCTGGTCCGGGCCAACGGCATGGTCGAATTGCTGACCCTCGTCGCCATCCTCGGTGGAGCCATCGCCGGCTCGGTGATGGCCGACCGTTGGAGGGACTCGGTGTCGAACTCCTATGCCGTGCTGGTCGCGATCTACCTCGGATCGCTGATCCTCAACCTCGCCATGCAGCGGACGCCGGCAAACCCCGCGGTCCGCTGGAGCGCCAACCTGACGGCCTTCCAGGAACACCTGCGCCAACTGGCACTGGCCCCACGCCTGTCCCGGATGCTGGTGGGCACCGGACTCTTCTGGGTCTGCGGCGCGGCGATGAAGATCAATTTCCAGCCCTGGGGACTGAAGGTCCTGCAACTGCCCGACAACACCCAGATCGCCCTCCTCGGGCTCTGGCTCAGCGTGGGCGTCATGGTGGGCAGCATCCTCGCCGGCCGATGGTTCCCGGTGGGAGAACTGCAGCGGACCCGACTCTTCGGATTCTCTCTGGCCGGCATGCTCGGGCTGCTCTACTCGGTGGAGCACCTCGAACTCTGGAAGCATCCCATCCTGAAAGCCGGTCCCCTCCACCTCGTCGTGCCGGTGCTCGGACTGCTGATCGGCACCGGCATCGCCGCCGGATTCTTCCTGATCCCCCTCAATGCCGCGCTCCAGGCCGAATCGGATCCGGACAAGCTCGGCAAGACCATCGCCGTGCAGAACCTGGTCGACAACCTGGGCATGGTCGGTGCCAGCCTCCTGTGCCTGGTCAGCGTGCAGACCGGCGTCAGCGCCTCGGGGGTCTTTCTGGTGCTCGCCCTGTTCACCGCGGGCATCGTCGCTCTGCTGAGGATACCGGCACCGTCGGCATCGATCCCCGCCCACCCGAAGGCCCCATGATCAAATCCCTGCTCCACTGGCTCCTGCGCCTGTGCTTCCGGTACCGCGCCTACAACACCGCGGTGCTTTCGACGCCGGGGCCGGTGCTGCTGCTGCCCAACCATGTGTCCTGGCTCGACTGGGCCTTCCTGGGGGTGGTGCTCGAAGACGACTGGAGGTTCGTCACCAGCTCCACCACCGCGGAGACCTCGTGGTTCCACCAGAAGATCATGGTCAACCGGCGGACCTTCCCCATCGATCCGGCCTCGCCCTACGGCGCCAAGCGCATGGCCGAATACCTCTCCCAGGGCGGACGACTGGTGCTCTTTCCCGAAGGCCGGCTGACGCTGACGGCCCGGATGATGAAGCTCTTCGACGGCACGGGTTTCCTCATCCACCGGACCCGCGCCCGGGTGATCACCTGTCACCTGCGCAACGCGGTCCGCGTGCCCGCGGTGCGGCACACGGGATGGACCCGGTGGTTCCCCAAAGTCTCGGCCCATTTCAGCGAGGTTCAGGCCGCACCCGACCTGTCCCACCTGCCCAACTCCGTGGCCCGGGCGCGGATCACCCGGTGGCTGCGCGATGGGATGGTCCACCAACACTTCCAGGCCGAGATGGACTTCGGGGCGCAGGACATCCTGGAAGCCATCGCGGAGACCGCCTCGGCCCTGCCCCGGCGGCAGATCCTCGAGGATGTCACGCTGAAGCCGCTGACGTACCGCCGGCTCATGGTGGGCACCGAACTGCTGGCCGCGGAATTCCGGCGACGGCTGCCCGCGGGCGCCCGGACTTCCTCCGGCGATCCCACCCGGGTCGGCGTGCTGCTGCCCAACGTCAACGGCATGCCGGTCACCCTGATGGCCCTCTGGGCCGCGGGCTTCACCCCGGCGGTGCTCAATTTCTCCACCGGTCCGGCCGTGCTGCTGCAATGCAGCCAACTGGCCGGCCTGCGCGACATCCTCACTTCGCGCGTCTTCCTCCAGAAGGCCAAGCTCGATACGGGAGCCCTTGAGAATGCCGGCATCCGGCTGCACTTCCTGGAAGACATTCGCAAGGGGATCGGCGGATTCGACAAACTCCTGGCCCTGCTGAAGCACACGGTGCGTTGCGGGACCGGGCTCCGGGTGCCGCGCTTCGGCTTCGACCCGCGGAAGACCCCGGCCGTGGTGCTGTTCACCTCGGGATCGGAGGGCATCCCGAAGGCCGTGGTGCTCACCCACGCCAACCTGCTGGCCAATATCCGCCAGATGGACGCCTTCCTCGACATCTCGGACCACGAGCGGTTCTTCAATGCGCTCCCCCTGTTCCACAGCTTCGGCCTGACCGCGTGCACGCTGCTGCCGCTGGTCCGCGGCCTCTACACCTTCCTGTATCCTTCGCCCCTGCATTACCGGGTGATCCCCGGCGTGGTGTACGACCGTTACTGCACGGTCATGGTGGGCACCAACACCTTCCTCAATGGCTACGCCCGCAAGGCGGCCCCTTACGACTTCCATTCAGTGAAGTACTTGGTGGCCGGTGCCGAGAAGGTGCAGGAAGCCACCGCCCAGACCTGGGCCCGCAAGTTCGGCATCCGGTTGCTCGAGGGATACGGGGCGACCGAGTGCAGCCCGGTGCTGTGTGCCAACAACCGCATCGAGGCGCAGTTCGGCAGCGTCGGCCGGTTCATGCCCGGGATGGAATGGCGGCTCGAAGCGGTGGAGGGCGTCAGCGAAACGGCTCCCGATGGCCGCATCGTCTCGGGCCGGCTGTTCGTCCGGGGACCCAACGTCATGCGCGGCTACCTCAACGCCGAGGCCGACGCAGCCTTCCAGGCCCTCGGCGGTTGGTACGACACCGGCGACCTGGCCCGGATCGACGACGATGGATTCGTCTTCCTGCTGGGGCGCATGAAGCGCTTCGCCAAGATCAGCGGCGAGATGGTCAGCCTCACCGCGGTGGAAGACGCGCTGGCGGGGGCCTTCCCCCAGCACGGGCTGCGCTGCGAGGTCGCCGTGGTGGCCGTGGCCGATGAGGAGAAGGGCGAGAAACTCGTCGCGATCACCAATGTCGTCCGCCTATCAATGGACGAGGTGCGCCAAGCCATCAAGGCCAAGGGCCTGACCAACCTGTGCGTGCCCCGCGAGATCCGCACCGTGTCGGAGATCCCCAAACTGGGCACGGGCAAGATCAACCACCGGGCATTGATCGAACTCGTCCGCTCCGAGGCTCGCGGCTAGGTCGGAGCCGGAGGCCCAGGCGACCGCCCTTGCCGCTGCCGACGCCCACCCGCGATCCCCTGATCAATCCCCGTCTTTACAGGTTCGGGCAATGGGGCACTCTCTCGCGCAGGCCCGCCCTCAATCCCCATACCGAACATGTCCAAGGTCATCGCTGAAATGCTCGTCGAGTCGGTGAAGATGGAGCTTCCCGACACCAAAACCGTCCGCTTCCAATGGCCCGAGGGCTACGCTCCGGACTTCAAGACCGGGCAGTTCATCACCGTCTACTGGCCGCACAAGCAGAAGTACAAGCGGGCCTACTCGTTGAGCTCCTGCGCGCTCGATCGCGGGCATTACGAGGTGACCGTGAAGCGTGATGGCAAGATGGGCACCAGCATCGTGGACTGGCTCGACGCCGGTGATCGGATGTTCGTGATCCCGCCCACGGGCAAGTTCCTGCCGGTCTTCGATCCCCCGGGCAAGCACCTGATCTGCGTGGCTGGCGGCTCGGGCGTGACCCCCTTCCGTGGATTCGTGCGCGAGGCCACCGAGAAGAACCTCGATACCCGCATCACCATCCTCTACACGGTCCGCACCACCAACGACATCATCTTCGCCGAAGAGTTCCGCGCTCTGGAGGCCCGCAACCCGCGCTTCAAGTTCGTGGTCACCTGCACCCGTCTGACCCCGGAAGACCCGTGGACCGGCCGCCGGGGCCGCATCACGCCGGAGTGGGTGAAGAGCTTCGTGGACGACGCCGCCAACACCGTGTTCTACGCCTGCGGCACCAACGACATGGTCAACGCCGTCGAGCACCTGGTGCTGCACGACCTGGGCCTGCCCAAGGAGCAGATGAAGCTCGAGAAGTGGGGCTGAACCCACCGCTTGGCCCACGGTCCAGAAACGAGTGCGAGGGAGGCCTGAGGGCCTCCCTTTCTCATTCACCGCCCAACGGTTTCTCCACGGCGGCATCGCCCTTCCCGGGCGCCTGGAAGGGCCAATGCCCGGCCACCCGGGCCCAAGCCAGGTAGCCGATCACCCCGACGCCCAACGCGGCCATCGCCCAGGTGAGGGTCTTCATTGGGGTGGTGGCAAACACCATCAACCAACCGCCGCCGGCCAAAAACAGCGGCAACGGATACCACCAGACCCGGTACGGCCTCGCCAGGTGCGGGGCATTCCGCCGCAGCAGCACCAGCGCGACCATCTGCCCGATGAACTGGATGAGGATCCGGGCCGTGACCAGCGTGTCGATCACCACCGACAGGGGCAGGAAGGCCGCAACGATCGACAGGCCCCCCAGCACCAGCAGCGAGACGTGGGGAAACCTGCCCCGGGGATGCAACCGACCGAACACGCCGAAGAAGGACCCGTCCCTCGCCGCCGCGTAGGGGATCCGCGAATAGCCCAGCAGCAGAGCGAAGATCGATCCCACCGCCGTCCAGACCACCAGCAGCGTGAAACCTTGGGCCGCCCCCTTGCCATGGAGTCGCTCCACGAAGATCGAGGCGATGAAGTTGGCCACCTCAGGGTGCTGATCGGCCGGCACGAACTCCCGCCAGGAGATCACCCCGTTGATGCTCAGATTGATGCCCACGTAGATCGCCGCGACAAGCAGCAGACTGGCCAGGACGGCACGCGGGATGGTCCGTCCGGGATCCTTCACCTCATCGCCCAGGTAGCAGACATCGTAATAGCCGAGGAAATCATAGATCCCCACCCGGGCCGCCGCCCCCAGGCCGAGGAAGAACCCCAACGAGAACCGCCATGGATCCTCCGGAAAATCGAAGGCCTTGCGCGCGTCGAAATGGAGGGCCCCGCTGACCAGTACCACCAGCACGGTGAGCATCACCCCGACCCAGAGGAACACCGTCAGCCGCGCGATGCTGGAGATGCGTCGGTACAGCAGGGCCACCGTCACCCCCCCCAGAACCACCACCACCGCCCCGCCCTTGAGCGAGAGCGCCCCGCCGGGCAGCGTCATGCCCGGGGACAGGTAATCGAGGTACTGCGCCACCCCGATGTACGCCGAGGCGATCTCCATGGGCCCGCTCAACAGAAATTGCCAGAGGAACAGAAAGGCCATCAGCCGTCCCCAAGTCTGCCGCCCGAACCCCTCGCGCAGCCAACGGTAGGTGCCGCCCGACCCCGGCAAGGCCGCACCCAACTCGCTCCAAATGAGGGCATCGGGCACCGTGATCACCAACGCCACCAACCACCCCAGCAGCGACTGCGGCCCGCCCAGCGCCGACATCAATAGGGGGATGGTGATGAACGGCCCCGCCCCCAGCATATTGGCCATGTTCAGCGCCGTGGCGGGGAACAGGGTCAGGCGACGCTCCAAGGGTGCAGGAGCGGAGGGCTCGTCCGGGGCAATCACGCCCGATTCTTGGACTCGGAGCCCCCGATTGACCAGCCGACATGGACCGAAGGGGTCAGGGAACGATTTCCGAATCTGGATCGGCCATTGGGGCCAAGCCGCCGGTCCGGGATGTCCAGGCGGCGCATCGGCAAAGGGCCCGATCGAACGGCCTCCGCTCCTGCGGTCGTGGTCACACGCCGATCTTTGACAGTTCACCGGACAGCCTCCTTGATCCCGGTTCGATGTTCACATCCGATCCAACGACGGCGATGAACCATCAGCACAGGGCTTCCTCAGAGAACAGCGGATCTCCGCCGTTGCGGTACCTGGATGCCGTGAGCCTCGCATACCTGGGAATCGTTGCGCTGCTGCTGATCTGGAGGCGTGAGCAGGCCAGTCCCTGGTGGTGGGCTTGGGTCTGCCTGCATGGAGTTCTGGCGGTGGGCATCTTCTGCTTGTCCCGTCGGCAGCGCCTGGGATTCGCTGGATGGTTGGCCGACCTGTACCCGCTCCCTCTTTTTCTGGTGTTGTACCGCGAGAGCGAGGCCATCAACCACGCCTTCTTCGCCTCGTCCCTCGATGGGACCTTCCTCGCCTTCGAGGCCGGTTGGTTCGGCATGCAGCCCAGTCTGGCGTTTGCGGAACGCTTTCCATCCACCCTGGTGGCCGAGATCCTGTACGGGGCCTACTTCTCGTTCTATCCCATGATCATCGGGATGGGGGTCTGGCTGCTGCGCCACGACCGGAGATCGGCCCAGCGTTTCTTCGGCGATTTGGCGGCCGTCTTCTACACCTGCTATGGCCTCTTCATCGTGTTTCCGGTGGTGGGGCCCCGCATTCT
>CAIOKD010000156.1 GCA_903858835.1 uncultured Verrucomicrobiota bacterium | reverse complement strand
GGGGGATCATCGGTCTCGGCGAGACAGTGGATGATCGCCTGAAGATGCTCCAGACCCTGGCCCGGATCGAACCGCATCCCGAGTCGGTGCCGATCAACATCCTGAGCAAGGTCGCCGGCACTCCGATGGCCGAAAATCCGGACGTGCCCGTGTGGGATGTGGTCCGAATGATCGCCACCGCGCGCATCGTGATGCCGCGATCGGATGTCCGGTTGACCGCGGGCCGGGTGACGCTCGACGACACCGCTCAGGCCCTCTGTTTCATGGCCGGGGCCAACTCGATCTTCAGCAGCGAGACCGAATTCATGCTGACCAAGGCGGTGCCTTCGCCGAGCTACGACCGCGATGCCGAGTTGCTCAAGGCGCTGGGCCTTCGCATGCGGGAGCCCTTCAAGCAGGCCCGTGGCCGTGGAGACAGGGAAGCGGTCTGTGGCGTGACGGCCTGAGTCCTGCCCGGCGGAAGGGGCGTTCCGGCCCCGGCTCACCGCTCAAGCTTCGGGCTCCGGATGCCGATAAGAGGGGATGGCCTTCGCCGGCCGCCCCATGCCTGAATCCCGCGATCCGATTTCAACACCGAAGACCGGGCAATCCCGCTCCGATGAGCCCGGGTCGGCCCGTCGACCGATACCGCGCACCCGGTTCCAGAGGCTCCTCCATCGCCTGGGCCTCTGGCCTCATCTCCACAACCCGCTGTCGTTCCGTTCCAGCCTCCTGGCGGCGTTTTTGGGCTTTTGGCTGGTCCCTACGCTCGTCCTGGGGGTCTGGCTCGACCGGGCCTTCGCCCGTGGGGTGTCCGAATCGGCCATCGAGAACGGCCGCAACCGGGTGTGGGTGCTGATCGCCGTGCTCATCCTGCTGGCGGTCGCGCTGGCGCTGGCGTCGTGGCTGTCGGCTCGATGGGTGGGGTTGCTGGATGCGCTGCCCCGGCGGTTGCGCAACCTCGATTCCGATGAGATCCCCGAAGAGCGGCTGCCTGAAAACCGCTTCTCCCCGTCCGAGCTCAGGGAAATCGAGGCATCGATTCTGTTCCTCGGGCGACGCATCCGAAAGACCGTCGCGGAGGTGTCGGCCGCCCACCAACAGTTGAGCCAGACCTCCTCCGATGTCGTCCGGGTGCGGCAGTCGGTCGAGAGGCAGGTGCTCGAGCGGACCCAGGAGTTGACCGACAGGCTCCGGTTGGCGGAGAAGTCGGAGCGCTCAAAGGGGTTGTTCCTGGCGCAGTTGAGCCACGAGATTCGGACTCCCTTGCACGGCATCCTGGGAATGCTGCACCTGCTGGAGCAGAGTTCCCTGGGGCCCGAGCAGCGCGATTGGATGGAGACTCTGCGGTCCAGCGCCGCGGCCCTCCTCAACGTCCTCGACGACAGCCTCGACTACTCGAAGATCGAGGCGGGCAAGATGCGGTTGGTCTCCGAGGCCCTCGACCTGCGGCAGGTCATCGAGCGGGTGGGTAAGCTCTTCGCGCCCCGGGCCGCCGAGAAGAAACTGACCCTCGATGTCCGCATCGATCCCCACCTGCCCGAACGGATGAAGGGCGATGCCGATCGGATCTCCCAGGTGGTCTCCAACCTGGTCTCCAACGCCATCAAGTTCACCCAGAGCGGACGGGTCGGCCTGTCGGTGCACCTCACCAGCCGCGACCTGACCCTGGTGGGAGTCCGCATCGAGGTCGAGGACTCCGGTCCTGGCATGGATTCCGACACTCAGGCCCGACTGTTCCCGGCCTACTTCCAGGGCGAGGGGGGCGCTCAGCGGCGATCCTCCGGAGGCACCGGCCTGGGGTTGGCCATCTCCCGGCAGTTGGTCCAGTTGATGGGCGGTCAGATCTTCGTCCGCAGTCGACCGGGAGAGGGGACCCTCGTGTCCGTGGATCTCGTGCTGCCCTGGGTAGAGACGGCGTCCTCGGTCGCCGTCGGGGCGATGCCCCAGCCTCCCAAGCCGTTCCGGGCGCTGAAGCTCCTGGTGGTGGACGACGATCCCACCAGTCAGAAGTTCATCCGCATCCTCCTGGGTCGGGCGGGCCATGAGGTGAAGACCTTCGATACCGCCGAAGCCATGCTCTCCGACTGGATCCTGGGGAGCCGCTTCGACGCGGTGCTCATCGACCTTCGGTTGCCCCAGATGAGCGGGCTGGAGCTCGCTTCCCGCCTCCGTGAACTCGAGGTCTCGGCGGTGACCGCGGCGGGCGGAGCCCGATCGACGACGGTGGTTCCGGGAACGCGGACCCACCTGATCGCCCTCACCGCCAGTGCCCTTGAGGAGGATCGCCGGCAGGCCCTGCAGGCAGGGTTCGACCAGTTCCTGGCCAAGCCGATCCGCGTGGTTGAATTGGAGCGGACCCTCGAGCGGGTGCCATCGGTGGTTTGAACCGCCGGGCCGGGGTCCTCGGGAGTGACCGACGCTGCGCCCGGGCAGGCCTTTCGGCCACCGATCTCCGGCGAGGTTCGCTCGACAGCATCCGCGGGGCGGGGCTACGGTATTCGCACCGTTTTCCCTCCCCCCATGAACGCCGTTCCTTCCCGTCTGGCCACCTTGGCCGGGCTCGTGTTTGCCACCGCCACGCTCGCGCTGACCGCCGCCGACCTTTCGAAACCCGGTCGCCGGATCCTCGCGGCCGACGATTCCACCCGGCGCTTGGCGATCATCGCTGCCGACGGTTCCTTCGAGTGGGAGATCCCGGTGACCGCCATCCACGATGCCCACGTGTTGCCCAACGGCCATGTGCTCCTGCAGCAGGGCTGGACGAAGATCCAGGAGGTGACCCGCGACAAGAAGGTCGTCTGGGAGTACGACGCGGCGAAGGCCAATCCCGGCAAGCCGGTCGAGGTCCATGCCTTCCAGCGCCTGGACAACGGCCTGACCATGATCGCCGAGTCGGGCCCGGCCCGGATCATCGAGGTGGATCGCGACGGTAAGGTGCATCGAGAGGTGAAGCTTCAGGTCGATCACCCGAATGCGCACTCCGACACCCGGCGCGTTCGCAAGATCGCCAACGGCAACTACCTGGTGGCCCATGAGGCCGATGGCCGCATCCGCGAATACGATGCGAAGGGCAAGATCGTCTGGCAGTACGACATCCCCCTCTTCGGCAAGGAGCGCAAGGGTGGCCACGGACCGGAGGCCTGGGGCAATCAGGCCTACAGCGCCATCCGGTTGGCCAATGGCAACACCCTGATCGGCGGGGGCAACGGGCATAGCGTGCTTGAGGTCGATCGCGCCGGGAAAATCGTCTGGCAGATCACCCAGAACGACCTCCCAGGCATCACCCTGGCGTGGATCACCTGCGTGGATCGCCTTCCCAACGGCAACACGCTGATCGGCAACTGCCATGCCGGGCCTGAGAATCCGCAGTTCATCGAGGTGACCCGCGACAAGAAGGTCGTCTGGAGCTGGAAGGACTTCACCCGCTTCGGCAATTCCACCCCCGTGGTGGCCGTCCTGCCTTCGCGCAAGTGATCGGGGCTGCCATGGTCCTCCGAGGGGTTTCCATCTCCAGTCGGATCGCCGTGTGGGGAGCCGGGTTTGTCGTGGGCCTGGGCGTGGACTTGAGCTCAGGTCTGGGCTTGGGATGGGGTTCCGCGTCTGCGGCCGAGGTGGCCCCGCTCGGAGGAGCGCCGGCCGCCTCGTCGGCCTCGGCCTCGGTGGACCGGCGGCGTTCGCATTGGGCCTTCCAACCCGTGCGGACCGTGGTCCCGCCGGTCGTCGCGCCGGACATCGGTGGCCACCCAACGTTCCATGCCATCGATGCCTTCATCGCCGAACGCCTGAAGGGGCGGGGCCTGCCGTTCCCCCAGGCCGCCTCCCGTCGGGCGCTGATCCGGCGGGTAACCTACGACCTCACCGGGCTGCCGCCCACGCCCGAGGCCGTGGAAGCGTTCGTCCACGACCCGTCGCCGCAGGCCTGGGAACATCTGGTGGACCGGTTGTTGGAGTCGCCCCACTACGGCGAGAAGTGGGGGCGTCATTGGCTCGACCTGGTGCGTTTCGCCGAGACCAACAGCTACGAGACCGACGAGCCCAAGCCCCATGCCTGGCGGTACCGCGACTACGTCATCCGCGCGTTCAACGACGACAAGCCCTACGACCGGTTCGTCCGCGAACAGTTGGCCGGCGACGAACTGCCGGATGGCGGGGCCGACGGGGTGATCGCCACGGGTTACCATCGACTGGGCATCTGGGACAACGACCCGGCCGACAAGGAACTCGCGCTCTTCGATCAGTTCGACGATCTGGTGGCCACCACGGGCCAGGTGTTCCTGGGGCTCACGGTCGACTGCGCGCGTTGTCACGACCACAAGATCGATCCCATCTCCCAGCGCGATTACTACGCCCTGCTGGCCTTCTTCCGGAACATCCATCCCTACCGCAACGGGGGTGCGACCGATGAGGTGGCGTTGCCAGGGGAGGCCGGCGCCAAGGCACTGGCCGTGACCGAGCCGGGCACTGCCGTTCCGGTCACCCACCTCCTGCGGCGGGGCAACCCATCGAGTCCGGGCGAGGTGGTGGAGCCGGGCTTCCTCTCGGTGCTGGGCTCGCCGTCTCCGGTCATCACGCTACCGGCCTCGGGGCGCTCGTCCGGTCGCCGCCGTGCGCTGGCCGACTGGATCGCCTCGCCAGGGAACCCGCTCACCGCCCGGGTGATCGTCAATCGGGTCTTCCAACATCATTTCGGACGCGGCCTGGTGCGCACACCGAGCGACTTCGGTCTGCAAGGCAGCACCCCGACCCACCCGGAACTGCTCGATTGGCTGGCGGCGGAGTTCATCCGGGATGGCTGGAGCCTCAAGCGCCTGCATCGGCGGATCCTGACGTCGCAGATCTACCAGGCCTCGGCCACGCCCACGCCCGATGCGTTGAAGGCCGATCCGGCCAACGACCTTTTCTCGCGGTTCGATGCGCGGCGTCTCACCGCCGAAGAGATCCGTGATTCGGTGCTGTGGATCAGCGGCGCGGGCAATCCGCGGAGGTACGGCCCGGGCGTCTATGTCGCTCTGCCGAAGGAGGTGTTGGCGAGCCAGTCGGTGCCGGGGAAGGGGTGGGGCAACTCCCCGCCCGAGGAGCAGCATCGCCGGAGCATCTACATCCATGTGAAGCGCTCGCTGCTCACGCCGGTGCTGTTGTCCTTCGACCTGGCCGAGACCGACCGTTCCACGCCGGTCCGCTTCGCTACGACCCAACCCACTCAGGCGCTGGGCATGCTGAATGGGCCGTTCTTCAACGAGCAGGCCCGGATCCTGGCCGACCGCATCCGGGCCGAGGCGGGCGAGCGTCCCGAAGCCCAGGTCCGCCAAGCTCTCCACCGCGTCACGGCCCGTCCGCCATCCGAGTCCGAGGTGGCCCGAGGCGTGGCCCTGATGCACTCCCTCACCGCGGAGGAAGGATTGGGCGCTCGGGCGGCCCTCGATGCCTTCTGCCTGATGGCCTTCAACCTCAACGAATTCCTCTACCTCGAATGACACCCCATGGATCGGCGGCCCCTTCCGCCAAACACGGGCCCTTCTGCCGACGTACCCGGCGGGAATTCCTCTGGCAGGCAGGGGCGGGTTTCACCGGTACCGCGCTCGCGGGCCTGATGGCGTTGGAGTCCGAGCGGGCCCAGGCGGCCTCCGCCTCCAAGACCGCCTCCGAAGCCAACTCGCTGGCTCCACGGCGGCCGCATCACCGGGCCAAGGCCAAGAGCGTCATCTTCCTGTTCATGTACGGGGGGCCCAGCCACATCGACACCTTCGACCACAAGCCGAAGCTCAATGCCTTGGACGGCAAGACCATCGCGGTGAAGACCTTCGGGCGCGGCGGCAAGCGCAACGAGGGGCGTGTGGTCGGCACGAAGTGGGACTTCAAGCGCTACGGCCAGTGCGGCAAATGGGTGAGCGACCTCTTTCCCCACATCGGCGGCTGCGTCGATGACATCGCCTTCCTGCACTCGCTGACGGCCGATTCACCGATCCACGGCTCGGCGATGCTGCAGATGAACACGGGCAAGATCCTCTCGGGCAGCCCGTGCCTGGGGTCCTGGGTCAACTACGGCCTCGGCAGCATGAGCGAGAACCTGCCGGGCTTCGCGGTGATGCTCGATCCGATCGGCGGGCCGATCTCCGGGGCCAAGAACTGGGCCAGCGGCTACATGCCGGCGACCTACCAGGGAACGGTGCTACGTTCGGCGGGGGATCCGATCCTCGACCTGCAACGGCCGGCCGGCATGGGCGCGGGCACCCAGCGGCGGGTGCTGGATGCCCTGCGCGACTTCAATGCCGATCATGCGGCGCTGCATCCCGAGAACTCCAATCTGGCGGCTCGCATCGCGAGCTATGAGCTGGCCTTCAACATGCAGCGCCATGCACCCGAGGCGGTGGATCTGGCTCGAGAGAGCGAGGCGACCCGACGCCTCTACGGTCTCGACGATCCGCGCACCGAGGAGTTCGGTCGGCGCTGTCTGCTAGCCCGACGGTTGGTCGAGCGGGGCGTGCGCTTCATCCAGCTCTATGCGGGAGGAGCCCACAACGATGACAACTGGGATGCCCACACCGACATCGAAAAGAATCACAACTTCCATGCCGGCCGCACCGACAAGCCCATTGCCGGTCTGATCCAGGACCTCAAGCAACGGGGGATGCTCGAAGAGACCCTGATCGTCTGGGGTGGGGAGTTCGGCCGGCAGCCCACGGCGGAATACGAGAAGGGCACGGGCCGCGATCACAACGCCTACGGCTTCACCATGTGGATGGCTGGAGGCGGGGTGAAGGGCGGCGTGAGCCACGGCCAGACCGACGACATCGGAGCCAACGCCGTCGAGCATCCCCTCCACGTGAAGGATCTCCACGCCACGATCCTGCACCTCATGGGCCTCGACCCCAACCGCCTGAGCTTCTTCCACGGCGGCCTCGACCAGAAACTCGTCGGCGTCGAGGAGGTCCAACCCATCCGGGCGATCCTGTAGGCCCTGCGCGGTCTTGGATTTCGTCGGGCAAACATCCTTTTGCCCAACGGCATTGGGAGGCCCAGGGTACAAGTATGAGAAAAATGACGGCGATCCTGCATCAGGGAGAACCCGACGAGGGAGGGTATTGGGCCACCTGCCTCGAGGTTCCCGGTGCAAATGGGCAGGGCGAGACCAAGGAGGAATGCTTGGCTGATCTCAGAGAGGCCGTGCGTCTTCTTTTGGATGACGAACGTGAAGCGGGCGATTGACGGATGTCTCAGTTGAGACTACGCATGGACTCAAATGGGAACCATTGCCTCCCGACCGAAATCAAAACCCGCCGTTCCACGGCAGATTGTCCGACGTAAATCCCGTTCCGCCGCCGCCTCGAAGTTCTCAGGTGCGGGCGTGGTCCAATTCTGTGTTCAAGGACATGCGGCTTCATCCACTGCGATGAGATTCACTCCCTCGAAACTGGTGGAGATTCTTCAGGTGGGCCTGCCGTTCAGGGAACTTCAGGAGTTGCAGACCCGACTCGCCGTGGTGTCCGAGAGACTGGCTCCGATGCTGGGTATTTCCAAATCCACCTTCCACCGTCGAAAGGGCGATTCCGGAAAATTGTCGCCCGTCGTCTCCGATCGGGTGGTGCGTTATGCGAAACTCTTGGGACTGGCTCTCAAGGTCTTCGGCGATCTCGGGGATGCCAAACGATGGCTCAATGCCCCCCAGTATGGCCTTGGTGGCGCCGTGCCGTTGGATTACGCGAAAACCGAGATCGGAGCCCGCGAGGTTGAGAATCTCCTTGGGCGCATCGAATACGGGGTCTATTCCTGATGAATCGGGCATGGCGCATCGTGAGGGAGAGCCTCGGTTCCACTGCCTTCGATGGCGAGGGAGCCCGGCTCTTCGGCGGTCGATGGAACTCGCGTGGCACGAGGATGGTCTACACAAGCGCCACTCTTTCTCTCGCGGCCCTCGAAACCCTGGTTCACCTCAATCCACCCGTGGCTTTCAAGTATGTGGCCATCTCGATCGATTTCGACGAGGCGCTCGTGGCGACGGTTGATGCCATGGACCTGCCCCCGGACTGGAACGAAGAGCCGCCCCCGCCTTCCGCAGCCGAGATTGGCGATCGATGGGTGAAGGAGTCGCGCTCGGCCGTGCTGGAACTGCCCAGCGTCATCATCCCGGCAGAGACCAATTACCTGATCAATCCAGCGCATTCCGATTTCAAACGGATCCACATCGGCAAGCCTCTGCCGTTCTCCTTCGATCCCCGGTTGATCTGATCTCCCTCCTGCCATCCGGAGTGCCCTGTTGGCGCGGAACTGAACCGAGGCCAGATCCAGTGGGCGCCACGGGGTTGGACAGGGAGAGGCTTGGTGGGTGCCACCCGTGGATTCTGGAACGTTGCTGAGACCCGGGATGGAGTTCTCGTTGAGACCTGATTTCGATCAGCCTTTATCCCCGATTTTCGTCCTCAAGCCACGATCGCCCCCTTGCGAGATCCCTAGCGGTTCAGCTCTCGGGCAGCGCGGCGGCGGACGGCGTAGCGTTTGACCAGTTCGTCGGTGATGACGCCGGCGAGGATGACTGCACCGATGATGGCGAATTCGATGTTGCTGTGGTTGGTCACCAGCGTGACGACGTTGCGCAGCACCAGGATGAGGGCCGTGCCGATGATCACGCCCAGGATCGAGCCTTCGCCGCCGCGCAGACTGCACCCGCCGAGGACGGCCGCCGCGATGGCGTAGAGTTCGTAGAAATTGCCGAAATCGACCGGTTGGGCCGAGTTGACGTCGAGCACGAAGAGCACGCCTCCGAGCCCCGCCAGGGTGGAGCAGAGCACGTAGGCCAGGACGATCATGCGCGAGGTGTCGATGCCGCTGTAGCGGGCGGCATTCTCGTTGTTGCCCAAGGCCAGCAGGTACCGGCCGTAGATCGTGCGGTTCAGGAACACCGCCGCGGCGATGGCCACCACCACGAGCACCGCCCAGGGCGCGGGGATCTCGAAGCCCTGGATGCCGGGCACGGGGATCTTGCCGGTGGCCAGCAACCGCAGCCCCTTGTAGCCGTCGGCGAAGCCCACGGTCTGGTCCGCCGTGAACCCGCGGGTGATGCCGCGGTAGAGCATCAGTCCGCAGAGGGTCACGATGAAGGGTTGCAGGCGCAGGCGGGTGATCAGGAGTCCGTGGGCCAGACCGATGCCCACCGACACGGCGATCACCGCCGCCAGCGCCGCGGGCAGGGACCAGTGTTGCACGGTCAGGAGCCACGGCAGGCCACAGCCGACCAAGCAGATGACCGAGCCGATCGACAGGTCGATGCCGCCGGTGACGATGACAAAGGTGACGCCGATGCCGATGACTCCGAAGAGGGCCGTGCGGCGGATCAGGTTCTCGACGTTGTACCCAGAACGGAAACTCTCGCTCGCCCAGGTGGCGAAGAGGCAGACCGCAAGCAACAGACCGAAGATGCCGAGCAGCTTTTTCATGGATGGGATTCGGAAGAGTGGGTGGAGGCGGCCGGGGCGGTTCCTGTGGCCAGGTGCATGATGGCTTCTTCGCTGAGTTGGTGGCGGCCGAGTTCGCCGTTGATGCGACCCTCGTGCATCACCAGGACGCGGTCGCTCATGCCCAGGATCTCCTCCATCTCGCTGGAGGCGAACAGGATGGCCACGCCTTGGGCGGCCAGTTCTTCCATCAGCCGGTAGATCTCCTGCTTGGCCCCGATGTCGATGCCGCGGGTGGGCTCGTCGAGGAGCAACACCTTGGGCTTGAGCGCCAACCACTTGCCGATGACCACCTTCTGCTGATTGCCGCCGGAAAGAAACTGCACCACCTGCCGGTCGCCCGGGGTCTTGATGCGCAGTGACTGGATCATCTCGGCGCTCAGGGCCTCTTCACGCGCGGCGTCCCGGAATCCATGGCGTTGGTCCTGTCGGAGGCTGGCGAGGCTGACGTTCTCGCGGACCGGCATCGCCAGAACCACGCCCTCGCGCTTGCGGTCTTCAGGCACCAGCGCCAGGCCCGCGGCGATCGCCTCGGTGGGGGAGGTGGGCTGCAGTGACCGGCCTTCGATCCGAACCGAGCCTCCGACGGGCGGTTGCACGCCGAAGAGCGCGAGTAACACCTCGGTGCGGCCTGCGCCGACCAAGCCCGCCAATCCGACCCGCTCTCCGGCCCGCACCTGGAAGGTCAGCGGGTGGGACGGATGGGCCGGGGTTCGGAGGCCCTCCACCTCGAGGACGGTCTCGGGGCGCACATGGGGTTGGTGCGGGTAGAATTGGGACAGGTCGCGGCCCACCATCAGGCGCACCATGGAGGCGTGGCTGATCTCGTGGCGGGCCAGTTCGCCACTGTTCTCGCCGTCGCGAAGCACCACCACGCGGTCGGCCAGCCGGGTCACCTCACCCAGGCGATGCGAGATGTACACGATGCTCACTCCGCGCGAACGCAGGTCTTGGATGACCCGGAAGAGGTTCTCGGCCTCGCCGGCCGACAGGCTCGAGGTCGGCTCATCCATGATCAGCACGCGGGCCTGCGTGGAGAGGGCCTTGGCGATCTCCACCAACTGCTGCTGCCCGATGGCCAGCGATCCGACCCGGGTCTCCGGGGCGACGTCGAGCCCGACAGCCCGGAGGAATTGGCCCGCCTCGCGATGGAGCCGAGCCCTGTCGATGAGCCCCCAGCGACGGGGTTCGCGGCCCAGGAACAGGTTGGCCGCGACATCCAGGTTCTGGGCCAGGTTCAGTTCCTGATGGATGAGGGCGATGCCCCGCGCCAGGGCCTCCTCGACCGAGGCCAGCGCTGCCGGTTGGCCATCGATGAGGATCTCGCCGGTGTCGGCGGTCTGCACCCCGGCGAGGATCTTCATCAGGGTGCTCTTGCCTGCGCCATTCTCGCCGATCACGGCGACCACTTCGCCCCGACCCACGGTCAGGCTCACGCCCTTGAGCGCCCGCACGCCGGGGAACGACTTGGTCAGCGAACGGGCTTCCAGCAGGACTTCGGCCATGGACAGGCGTGATTTCCGGGATCGGTGCTGTGGGGCTCGGAACGGTCGGTGCAGGGGGCGACCTACTTGCCGCCGACCTTGGACTTCAGGTCGGTCCAGAAGGCGTCGACCGTGTCCTTGCGGATCTGGCGGGCCGGGATGTCGATGAACTTGCTGGCGGGGATGGCCTCGGGCTTGCCGGCGAGCACGTCGTTGAGCACTTCCACCGACTTGTAGCCGTACATGTAGGGGTTCTGGACCACGGTGCCGTGCACGGTGCCCTTCTGGATGCCATCCAGCGTGGCATCGTCTTCATCGAAGGCCACGACCTTCACCTTGTTGAGTTTGCCGGCCTGGGCCAGGGCTTCGAGGAGCAGGGGAGGGTTGTAGGCGAACAGGCCCACCATGCATCCGAGGTCCGGATACTTGGCCAGGGCGTCTTCGGCATTGGCCTTGCCCTTGGCGCGGTCGAACTGGTCGGTGAGCGTGCCGAGGATCTTGAAGCCGTTGCCCTCGAGAACCGTGCCGGGGGCGTCGTAATTGGAGGGGTTCTCCGGGCGGCCCAGGATGGCGTCGATGGTGCCCTGACGGCGGCGCTTGGAATTGTCCTGCTCCAGTCGGCCGATGAAGATCATGACCGTGCCACCCTTGGGCATGGCCTCGCGCACGAGGTCTCCGCACATGCGCCCGGCCTTGTAGTTGTCCATGCCGATGTACACCAGGCGGTCGCTGTTGGGCGCGTCGGAATCATGGGTGATCACCTTGGCCCGGCGGGCGGCGGTGTTGAGCAGGTCGGTCTGGTTCGCCGGATCGATCGGGCTCACCGCGATGCCGTCCACGCCCTTGGTGAGCAGGTCCTCGATCATGCGCTTCTGGTCGCTGATGCCTTCCACGGGCATCAACGTCTGGGCATCGACGCCAAGCTTCTCTCCGGCGGTCTTCACGCCAGCCGAGGCGATGGTCCAGAACGAGGCCACGCCATTGGACACGAAGGCGATCTTGCGCTTCTTGCCGCCAGCCGGTACCGAGGCGGAAGTGTCGCCCGTCTTGCTGGCATCGGCGGATTCGGAGGACTTGTTGCAGGCGGTGAGTCCGAGCAGCAGCGCGGTCCAGACCGAGAGTGAGAGGAAACGATTCATGGAGTTCTGGGAGTGACGAGGTTGGCGATCGAAAGCGGGGTTTGGATCAACAGACGGTCATGCCGCCGTTGACGTGGAGGGTCTGGCCGGTGACGAACGACGAGGCGTTGCTCGCCAGGTAGACCACCGTGCCGTCGAGGTCGGAGGGGACGCCCCAGCGGTTGACCGGGATGAGGGCGCGGTAGCCGTCCTTGAGTTCCTGGGGATCCTTTTCGTGGCGTTCCACCGGGATCCACCCCGGGGCGATCATGTTGACCGTGATGCCGTGCGGGGCGAGTTCTCCGGCCAGGCTGCGGTGGAACCCATTCTGACCGCC
Organism: uncultured Verrucomicrobiota bacterium; assembly: GCA_903858835.1. GTDB lineage: Bacteria > Verrucomicrobiota > Verrucomicrobiia > Limisphaerales > UBA9464 > SXXZ01. The sequence goes on along the minus strand of CAIOKD010000156.1, from coordinate 18,052 downwards.
CTTGGCCGCGACATAGGCCGTGAAATTCGGGACGCCCCTCGAAACCACCTCCGAGCCGATGTTGATGATCCGCCCCCAGCGCTGGGCCTTCATGTGACCCACGCAGGCCTTGGTGAGCAGTACCGGGCTCTTGATGAAGAAGTCCACCATGCGCTGGTAGAAGGCCCAATCGTAGTCCTCGATGGGCTTCTGGGGTTGGTCGCAGGTGGCATTCAGCACCATGATGTCGACCGGCCCGAGGGATGACCCGATCTCGGAAATCATCCGCTGCACCTGCGCTTCGTCGGTGACGTCGGCTTGGAAGAGGGCTCCCTGTAACCCGGCGGCCTGGAACTCCGCGAACGCCTCCCGGGCCCGCTGCGCGTTGTTGGCGTAATTGAGGGCCACCTTGGCGCCGGCCCGGCCCAGGGCCATGGCCATGCATCGGCCCAGTCCGGTGGTGCTGCCCGTCACGAGCGCGACGCGGCCTGCGAGCGAGAAGGAAGCGGGGAGGGATTCAGGCATGGGAATGCGGGTTCAATGCGGTGCGATGACAACGTGCGTGTGAATGCGTCCAGAGTGGCCGGATTGCGTCCGGCGTCAACGCGGGGAAGTGGGCCGGTGGGAATCGAAGCTCAGGATGGATGCCGATCGCCGCCGCCTGCGGGTGTCCCCTCGGCCGGAGGCCGTCTGAAAACCGAAGGTGTTCCGGCTCGGAGTGCCCAGAGGTCGCCCTCAGGCCGTCAACAGGCGCTCGGCCAGCTGTTCGATGGAGCGATCGCCCGTGGCTCCCTTCCAGTTCAGCTCGCCCATCCACCAGTCGCGCACATAGCCGCGGCGGTCGATGACATAGACCGTGGGCCACATCGTGGTGCCCCAGGCCTCCCAGTTGGCGCTCTTCGTGTCCACCAGCACCGGGAATCCGAATCCTGCCTTACGGGCGGCGGCCAGCACCTTGCCCGTGTCCCGTTCGGCCTCGGTCTCCGGGGTCTGCACGCCGACCACGATGATGCCCTTGTCGCGCAACGCCTGATGCCACCGGTTGTAGATGGCGAAGTTCGCGTGGCAGTTGTGGCACTGGAATGCGTAGAAGTGCAGCAACACCACCTTGCCCCGCAGCTCGGAGAGGCGGACGGATCGATCGTCGAGCCACACGCCCGAGTCCACCAGTTCAGGGGCCATGGGATACACGCGTTGGAAGGCGGTGGTTTCGCGGGCTACGCCCAAGGCCTCGCGCCACCGAGACTGCTGTTCGGCGGTGAGCCAGCGATCGGAGGCCATCCGCTCCGCCTGCCGAAAGCGCGACAACGCCGCGGCAAATCGGGCCCGCCCGGCCGCACCCAGCGATCCGATCTGGCTCAGGGCCTGATCGGAGTTCTCGAACAGCGTCTGAAGCTTCGCGTTCTGGTCGGCGCTGAGATCCAGAAAATCGGCCACCTCGGGACGCAGAAGAGCTCGGGCGCCCTGGGCCTGCAGCTCCAGTTGCCGGAGGCGTGCGACCGCCGCGCCCCCGATGCGTCGGCGCACCTCGCCCACGACCGCGGTCTCGGCCCGGGCGATGGCCTCGCGCTGCTCGGTCAGGGGCAGGTTCCGCCAGCGCATCCAGGAGGCACACGCCTTCCGGAGGCATTCATCGAAGGCCGGTTCGATGTCCGCCGAGATCCCCAGCTCCTTCTGGCCCTCCTCCGAGTGGGCCATGGCCAGCAAGGTCTGGGGCACGCGGACCAGGCCTGGAGCCAGTTCTTTGTGGCGGAGGATGCGCGCGTTGGTCGGGGTCTCGGTCGCGGCCCGGAGTCCGCCGGTGGCCAGGGTCGCTCCGGCGAGTGCCATCCAACGCAGATGCCGCCGCAGCACCAGGTTGCCCTGGGTCGATGGGACAAAACTGGGATGGGCCCGGAAGGTTCCGTGCGGCCGGAGTGTCATGATGGAGACGTTGGTGCTTCGGATCCGGGAAAGTTTCAAGGCCAGCCCACCTGCCTACTTCCAAGATGATAGAAATGCCACCAGGTCGCGCAGTTCGCGCGGGCTCAACACATCTCCCATCGGCGGCATCACCGACTGGGGATGAGCCGAGCGGGTGGCGATGTCGGCCGTGGGTACGGTCCGCATTTCGCCCGAGATCAGGCGCAGGCGCAGCCGACCGTCGCGCTCCTGGAGCAGGAGTCCGTCGAGAGTTTCGCCGCCTTTGAGGGTCAGGCTCATGGTTGCGTAGCCCTCGGCGATGCGGGCGCTGGGATTGATCAGGGATTCGAGGAGGGTCTCGGGATTCGATCGTCGGCCGATGCCGTCCAGCACCGGTCCCGCCTGTTGGCCTTCGCCCCCGGCATTGTGGCATCGGGCGCATTGGCCTCGCACCGAGCCTTGGAATAATCGGCGTCCTTCTTCGGGGTTTCCTCCGGACAGGAGTGCTCGGGTCTGTTGCTCGGGATGAGCCTTTTCCCAGTCCGCGGTGCGGGCGATGAGTTGGGCATCGCCGTGACGCCGGATGGCCTCCTGGAGGTCCAGAATCAGGGCTGTCGGGAGGGTGCCCGTGTTCAGACGGTCGAGGTCGGCGCCCAGCAGGGCCGTGGCCTCGGGCTCTCGGCGCTGGCCCACGAGGCGGAGCATCGCCTGCTGTTCGGCCACGGGGCGGTCGCCTTGTGATCGGCGCATTTGTTCGAAGAAGGCGCGGGGTGATCGTTCGGCTTGGATCTCCAAGGCCGCATACCGCAGTTCCGGGAGAGGGCTCTGGATCAGCCCCGAGATCAGGGCGGTCAATTCGGGGGCGTTGGCCCGGTCCAAGGCCCGGAGTGCCTGGGCCCGGAGTGCTGCAGGGTGCTCGGCCGATTGGACGCAGTCGGCAAAGAGTCGGTGGGGTGCGGGGATCCGGTGTTCCAGCACGAGGCGGGCCACGGCCAGACGGATCGCAGGAGTGGCACCGTTCCACAGGGGTTCCAAGTTCTCGGCCAAGAGCCGGTGACCCGGTTCGGCGGAGGCGGTGTGGTCCGAGCGAGTCCGAACCCGGCCCTCCACCCGGTCGAGGTAGGGTGAGACGTTCCAGGCGGCCAAGCATTCCAGGGCTTCGATCCGGAGCGTTTCGGGGGCCTCGTGTCGTCGGGCGTAGGCCATCAGGCGGCGGCCGGATTCCGGAGTGCCGAGGCGGAGATTGGCGCTGAGCGATCGGCGCACCAGGGCTTCGTCGACGTCGTTCGTTCGTTTTCCGATGGAATCCAAGAGTCGGGCCAGGGCCGGCAGCGCCTGGGGCACCGACTCGTCATCATGGATGGCGATGGCCGCCTCGCGCCGGACTCGGGGTGCGGGGTCGTTGAGGAACTGGGCCAGGAGCGGGGAACGCAGTCGACGCAGGGCCACCACGGCCGCGACGCGGACCGGCACCGAACGAGGACCCTGGAGCCGCGCCAACGCCTCGGCGCCTCGGAGTCCCGACAGACCCAGCGTGGCCGCGTGCCTGAGGAACGGGTCCCGGTCCTGGTTCTGGTCGATCATGGCCACGAGGGCCTCCAAGGCGGAGGCATTGCCCAGTTTGCCCAGGGCGATCGCGGCATGGAATCGCACCCGGGCATTCTCGTCCCGCAGGCATTCGATCAGCGCCGGCACCGAATCGGCGACTCTCAGGTCGCCCGCGACCTTGGCCGCTTGGGCCCGGATCCGGGGCTTGGCATCGAGGAGGGGCAAGCGGCGGGCGTTCAGGGGAGTGCGAGCCTGTCCGAGTCCCCAGAGTGCATGGATGCGGGCCAGGGTGGGAGACGCGGTGTCCTGGGCGACTTTCAGGAATGGAGCTGGGTCTCCACGGCGCACGAGTTCGAACTGGGCTCTCATGCGGATCCGCTGGTCGGCATGCCCCAGCCACCGGACGAGCGATTCGGTGGCGTGTCCGGTCCATCCGCCGCGCAGGAGATCCAGAACCTCGCGTCGCACCGTCGATCCGCTCGCCTGGGGATCGTCGAGGACCCAGATCGCTCCCTTGTTGTCCGGATTCCACAGGCCATCCCAATCCCCGACGTACAAGGCCCCACTCGGGCTGAATGCCAGACAACTGGCCATCATGCCGCCGAGGACGGCGCGTTCGTGGAACATCTCGAAGCCGGCCCCGCGCGGTCGGACCTGGAAGGCCGTGACCTTCTTCACGGGAAACTGGATCAGGAAGAAATGATCGCGGAAGGCCTCGCCCAGGGCGGTGCCTGGATTGCGGACCAGGCTTCCGGGGCCCACCGAATAGTGAGCGAGCGGGGGAGTGATGTAGGCCGGTTGGTCCGGATGGGAGGGGACCCACAGGTGCTCGTCCATCCAGGGGTTGTAGTCGGGTTGGCGGGTGACGGCCCTCCAGCCGGGGTCCCGGAATTGCCAATTCAGCCGCCAGCCCGAATCGCTGCCCTCGGCGATGTGCACGAAGCGCTCGCGCTCGTCGCGCAGGTCGCCATCGTTGTCGACGGCGAACAGGTTGCCATCGTCGTCGAAGGCGATTTCCTGGGGATTGCGTAGGCCGGTGGCGAACACCTCCAGGTCGGACCCGTCCGGGTTCATCCGCAGCACGCCGCCGGTGTTCGGGTGTCGGAGGATCCGGCCCTCGCGATTGGTGACCGAGAACCCATTGTCACCGCAGGTGAAGTAGAGCTTCCCGTCGGGCCCGACGATCAGGCCGTGGAGGTCGTGGCCGTCGAAGGCGGCGTGGACGCCGAAGCCGCGGAACTCGGTCTTGTGGGTGTCGGCGATGCCGTCCCGGTCCTGGTCGCGCCACCGCTGGAGTTCCGGGTAGCCCGTGACCCAGACCGATCCGTCCCAGGGCAGGACTCCGGCGACGACCCCGGAGATTTCCTCGTTGAATCCCTCGGCGAAGACCTGCGAGCGGTCGGCGCGCCCGGTGTTGCGGGTGTCCTCCAGACGTCGGATCCGTTCCTTCACGGGTTCCAGGTCGTGCCAGTCATGGACGCCGTCTCCGTTGAGGTCGCGGAGCCAGGGCGCGTTCTCCTGGCTGCGCTCTGGGGACATCCAACGGTGGAAGGATGCCCTCAGATCCTCGACCGACTGGTTGGCCAGGTCTTCCACCAACCACTCGCGGTGGCTGCGGATGTCGATGTCCACGGTGCCGCGACGGGCGGTTTCGGCGACGTACAGGACACCCTGGTCGTCGAACGCCAAGGCGACCGGATCCATGACCATGGGTTCGCGGGCCCAAAGCGAGAGGGTCAATCCCTCGGCGGGCGTCCCGGGCGAGGCGGGGCTGGAGGCCAGGCATGGATGGGCGGTCAGCACCGCCGCGACGAGCCAGAGATGCCGGAGAAACTCGGTGGGAGTCATGTCGAAGGCCCGAGGTGACAGGGGCTGACACGATCATGGGAGGGCAGGGGGCGGTTGTCGAAACCTGTCGAGGTCGCCCCCTGGGATGGAGCAGGGGAGCCTTCACTGTTCAAGTCGGGCCCGACCGTTTGCTGTTCGATCCGTCCCGCCCGGGCCCGGTCAGTGAAAAACCTGTGAACAAGTCGGGATGTCCAGCCATGGCGTGGATCACTCCGGTTGCGATAGTCTCCCATCAGCTAGGGTTTCATGAAGACGGCGTTTTACTGGATGGCTTGGATCGCCCTGGGGTTCGCAGGAACCCTGTCGGCCTCTCCGCTGCGGGATGCCTTGGCCATGATCGAGACCGGTGCGTCGTCGCCGTTGGCTGGGGATTCCGACCATGTGGTGGGCGGGTCCGGAGAGATCAGCCGATTCCAGATTATGCCCCTGGTCTGGAAGGCCTACACGAAATCGAAGAACCACACCAACCCCGAGGTGGCGTGGACGGTGACCAAGCGGATTCTGGCCGACCGGGTGGGCACGTTCGAGAAGTCCACGGGGCGCTCGCCCGAACCGATCGAGTTGTATCTGCTCTGGAACAAGCCCGGGCATTTCGAGGGCGTGGGATATCAACTCGAAAAGGTTTCTCGGACCTACCGGGATCGTGCCCAACGGTTCCACAACCTCTACCAGACTCTGGGAGGCGGCCCGGTGACTCGTCCCTCCTTGGTGGAAGCCCCTGCGCCCACCGCCTCTCCCTGACTTCACGGGGCATGATCTCTGCACTGGATTCCTCTGGCTGAACTGCCCCACTCGCATCCTGGCCCAGCACGGCTTTCGGGTGAGAAATCTCACTGGATCCTTCCGGACTTGGAAGACCGCTGTCGGCGAAGCCAACGTTTGAACCCGTTCACGCATTGAAACCTATGATGGATTGGAAACCTTGGATTCTTTTGGGAGTGGGGCTCGGGGTGGTTTACCTGATCAAGCGATCATCCCTCGTCGCGGTCGATCGGGCGCGGGCCCTGTATGCCGCCGGTGCGCAGGTGATCGATGTCCGGTCGGTGGGGGAGTTCGAGAGCGGGCATCTTCCGATGGCCAGCAACATTCCGCTCGATGAGTTGGAGCGGATTCTGCCAGAGCGCATCCCGGATCGGAATCGGGTGTTGTTGCTCCACTGCTTGAGTGGCACCCGGAGTGGCCTGGCCCGGATGCAACTGCGCCGGATGGGCTATACCCAGGTGCACAATCTGGGGTCGCTCTCCCGGGCTCGCGAGATTCTGACACCTTAGCCGGAACGATTCATTTGGGAGGAAAGCGGCCCAAGCCGCGGTCTTTTGGGCATGGCTCGTCCTACGGTTCCATTCGAACGTTCCACTGAGCAGCGGCCGCAATTTCAGCGCCTCATCCAAGAGCCAAGGTTGATGAAGCGTGATCAGAGAAACGACACCAGGGCAGATCGGGTCGGCAGCCGCCCACCCCGGGCCATCCGACAAGATTTATGATCTGGGACCTGAGACTCATGGCCTGTCCCCAGATCGGTACAGGAACAGCGGGCGACCTATCGTGCAGGTCGCCAATCGACAGTTTTGAGGTCAGGAACGCGCTTGAGGTCGCCATCACTGGTCACAAGGGTAAGGCTGTAGGCGAGGGCTGTGGCGGCGATCTGGCAATCAGCCAGGGTGGTGCAGTGGCCTGTGTTCTCCAGGGTGGCTCTCAGGACTCCGGCGCGCTCCGCGGACTCGGCGTCAAAGGCAAGGATGTTGATGCCGTTCAGAAAAGCTTCCACGGCAGCGGTGAGTTTTGCCGATCGCCGTCGAGCAGCTCCGTAATGAAGTTCCATGACGGTGACGGCGCTGATGGCCACTTCGGAGGGTTTGGCCTCTTGAAGGCGTTGCACCACCGGCCCCACGCCGCGCAGGTAGTCGCTGACAGAACTGGTATCCAAGAGGAACTTCACGCAAACGGATCCCTGGCTGGTTCGTTCCTGCCTGGACGTTCCAGAGGCTCATCCCAAGTGCCTGCGCTGGCGAGGAAGGCATCGGACCACCTGTCGACCACGGGTTCGATGACGATGGACTTCCCCTCCCAGCGTTCACGGACACGGGTGCCACGGGGAAGTCGACAGTCGCCGATCAATCGGACAGCGAGGCTGTTGCCGACTTTGAAAACTACGGTTTCGCCGTTCACGATCCGAAGGATATCCTTGATGGATATCCTTTCAAGGGTTGAAAAAGCGCATCGGCCGGCGCGGAATTCCGGTGATCCCTTGTGGATCCCGGGAATGGTCTCCGGCCGGGTCAGACCCGCTCCAGTTTGATCGGGTAGGTGCGGCCCGAGGCGAACTGGGCGATGTACAGGCTACCTTCGCGGTCGACGGCCAGATCGTGCGGGTGCTGGAACACGTCCTCCCGATGGGCCATGGGGCGAAGCTTGCCGTCCGTGCCGTAGTCCGGGGCAGTGCCGCCGACGTTGGAGATCACCCGCAGCGAGGCATCGAGGACCGAGACGAATCCGCGGCAATTCCGATCCTTGGGCCAATGGTCGCCGAGGTGTGCCACGAAGTATTGCTGGCCGTATCTGCGGATCTGGCGGGGGTTGCCGCCGGGCAGTGGCGTCGTGCCAAGGATGCGACCGTCGGTGGTCATCCGCATCAGATGCTGCTGGTCGCTCATGGCGATGAGCAGGGTGCTCTCGCCGGAAGGAGAAACGTCGATCATGCCACCATGCGGCCCCCAATGCACGATGCCACCCTCGGCGCCGCCGAAGATCCGTCGGAACTCCCCGTCGGCCCCGTAGTGGAGGATGTAGTCGCGGCCGTAGCCATCCAGAACGAAGAACTCTCCGTTCGCCGCGTGCAGGGTCCAGGACGGGCGGTATTCGTCCTCCTTGGGGTACTTGCCGGTGTTCTTCGGCAGCGACCACTCCTGAAGGACGGTGCCATCGAGCGTGGTCTTGAACACTTGATGGCGTTGGAGGTCGGTCAGGAACAGCACTTCTCGCCGGTCTTCCGTCACCAGTGACAGTCCATGTGCCCCGGGGTATTGGGTGCCCCATTTGTGGACCAATCGTCCCTTCGGGTCATAGACCACGACGTTGTTCTTGGTCTCGTTGGTGAAGAGGAGGATGTGTCCCTCGCGATCCACCACGAGGCCATGGCAGTCGTTGACCGGCGTCGATGGGCCGAGGTTCCCCCAACCGGGGACGACCCGATAGCGGAACTCGCCCTGACCGAGGATCGGTGTCTCCGCCGCCCGCACCCAGGGAAACGCCATGGGGGCCAGCGAGGCGGCAGCGGCGGTTCGGAGGCCCTTCCCAAGGAAGGTGCGCCGGGAATCGGGAATCATCGACGTGGGGATCATGCAAGAACGGGGATCGAGTCTCCGGGTTTTGGCCAATGGTTGGGCACGAGGTTGCGTCCAGGATCCGGGCTCATCGGCCCACGCGCGTGGGCTGGCCCCGGGTCTTGAAGGTCACCGTCACCTTGGGAGCCGTATCCCCCTGGAATTCGCAGTCGAAGTTCACCTGATTCTTGCCGGATTGCACCATCGGCAAGCCCGCCTTCAGGGGGAAGGATTTCACCGGGTTCCCCTTCGCATCATAGAGACGCACGATGGCGTCGCTTTCGAGCAACAGCGATTGGCCCGCCTGGATCTCGATAGGGATCTCCAGGGTGGCGGAGCGGTTGATCTCCAGTTTCGGATTGCGGATCGAACCACTCGTGCCCACGACCCGCATCTTGAGTTGCAGCGATTGGCGGGCATCCGGATTGGCCACGTCCCACTCGGCCGCGGTGGGTTCCCCGGGTTGGCGGATGATCGATTCATGCTGGAAATCGGCCGAGTCGTGGAAGGGGAAGAGGTCCCAGCCTCCGCCCTCGGCCACCGACAAGTGGAACTCGCGCTTCGGGTTGCGTAGGGCCTCGCGCTGTTCGGCGCTGAAGACTCCGGCGCGCCGGGCCTTCTCCCATTCCCGCAGCGCATCGAGGATGGGCCCGCTTTCTGGATTCTTGCGGAGGGCCTCCAGCGAGGTCGCCAGGGCGAATCCGGAATCGAAGCCCGCCGAACGGGCCAGCATCCATTCCATGTCGGACAGGCAGGTGGCCGTCCGCAGCAGGTACCAGCCGAGCATCTTCGGGATGAAGTTGCGCTCGCAGAAGGCCTGATTGTTGATCCGGTATTCCTGCATGCTGTCGCGGAAGCCCCCATACCAGGGCTCGCCCCAATTGCAGTAGCTGTTGATGTGCCAGTAGAAATGCGACAGCGGGGGGCTGGTGCCATTGATCACCGTGTGGTCGAGGTGCTTGTAGAATTCCAGGGCGAACAGTTCGTTGCCGTAGGTGCCTTCGCCCGGGGCCAGGCAGCCTTCATGGCCGTCGAAGTCCATGTGGCTCAGGCCTGTGGCGTTGAAGACGCGGGCCAGGTTGTGGGCGATCTCGCGCTGCAGTTCGAGGTTCGGGAAGAACACTTTGTAGGCGTGATCCATCAGCTTGCCCACCGAGGCCTCCACCGGATGGCTGGCGGCGGTGGTGCCATAGGCGCCGCGCTGGCAGTCGAGGAGCTTCCAGGGGGCGTTGGTGGAGACCGTCCGGTATCGCACCAGTTCCTTGCCGACGACCACCGTCTGGAGTTCGTTGCCCAGCCGGTTGGTGAAGTATTCGGGCGACGCCACGGGCAGGGTGGTCGTGGTGGCATCGACCGCCTCGGTCAGGCGACTCTCCCCGGTCTTGGCCAGGCGGGAGTCCGGTTCCGGCGTGATGTACGGATCCTGGGTCTGGATGAAGTTCGACAGGGTGTGCGCCCCGAGACGGACCCCCTGCGCCTTGGCCTTGTCGGCGCAGGCCTTGAGTCCGGCGACGCCCCCGGGGAAGAACTTGGGATTGGGCTCGTAATGCCCCCAGCTCTTGAAGGCGTTCTCATGGTACAGGCTCATGAGATTGGCTCGCTTCACGTAGCCGAGCATCTCATCGACGGTGGCCTCAGAGAAATTGGCGATGAGGTACGAGCGTCCGCGTTGCGGGGACATCTTGGCCCATACCCCGTCGATGAGCGGGTGCGGCAATCCCTCGGCGACCTCGATCTGTCCCAGGGTCTCCAGGGCCCGCGCCTCGGGGCATCCGAAGAGGGCGATCTTCGAGCCGATCACCGTTTCTCCGGGCACCGCTGGCACGGGCATGTTCGGAGCCCGCTTGCCCCACACGGCGATGGAACGCGGGCGTGATCGGTCCATGGAGTAGGCCTGGAGCACGCTACCGAAGTCGGTCTGTCGGGCTCCGAAGGGCCGATCGGCGCTGCCCTCGTCATTCTCGGGATAGCCGCCGAGGGTCTTGATGTTCAGGGCCTGCAAGCCCAGGGCGAAGGAGTCGTCGCGAACCACGCCCACGACCTCGCCCACGGTCTTCCGGATCCGGGTGGGGTAGGGGCCCCAGAGGGCCAGATCGGCGGCCCCGGCCGGAGTCACCTCGATCAGCTCGAGGGTCAGGTGGGTGGGTTTGGCCAACGCCCGGATCGTCGCCGTCAGCCCGGCGTTTCCGTACCTCAGAGTCAATCGACGGTCGGCCGCGTCCCAGGCGGCGCTGTCGGGCGCGTGCAGCGTTCCGCCGCTCCGCAGGCTCAACACCGGAGCGGGTTGACCGGGTGCCAGGAATTCCTGGCCGTCGGACTTCCGGGAAAACCCGGTCACCGAGCCTTGGGTGCCGATGACCAGGACCGAGGCGTCGGTCTCGAGGCGGAGCAGCGTCGGTGGGGCCGACCGCGCTTCCGCACCACGGGCCCCGGGAACCCCCAACGAGGCCAGGGTCGCGGTTGCCATCAGGGCCAGTGTGCCGAGTCGTCGCCGCCAGATCGCCGGCAGATCCCGGAGGATCTTTAGTGGGTTTTCGGGTCGATCCAGGGCAGGGACGGGACGCAGGAACATGGCCCCGATGGAACCCCAGGGGCAGGGCTGAAGTCAGCGAAATCTCACGGCGGGCGCGATCTAAACCGAGGTCGTGGTTTCCCCGAATCCATGCAACCTCGGATCACTGACTTCCGATGGGTGGTGGCAGACCGCCACTCCGGAACCAACCGCAGCGCCTCAAAGTGTTACATGAAAAAGGTTTGTAACGATGTTTTTTTCCTCGGTTGCACCGAAATATACCTGCTAATGCATTTCTGAAAGCCGCCATGCCATCGATTCGTGTTGAACCTGTTTCTTGGCTCCTACATCCCAAATCCTTCGGTAGGATTGGATACTGTACGCTGAAGTTTCACTTGGCGCTCCGCATGAGGTGTGGAGGGATGCTGTGACACACGAGGATTCCTCCAGGCTGGTTCTCAAGATTTCGGTCAAACACCGTAACGAGTTGTCTGAAGGTGCGGCTGAACCCACCGATCAAGATAGGCTCGGTAAGACTGCAAGGCATCGTTTTCCGACAACCCGCTGGACCGTCATCCGCCGAGTGGATTCCTCGGTTGCCGATGAATCGGTGCGGGCATTGGAATGGCTGTATCGGTCGTACTGGTCGCCCTTGTTTTCGACCGTCATTCGGATGGGTTTGCCTTTCCACGAGGCTGAAGATCTCACCCAGGGCTTTCTCACCAAGTTGATCCAGAATGAGAATTGGTCGTCCGCCGATCCGGCCAAGGGAACCTTGCGAAGTTACCTGTGCACCGGCTTGCGTCGCTTTGTCTTCGATGAATTGGGCAAGCGACGTCGCCGCCCGCTGGACTATCGCGAAGAACTTCCCGAGGCAGTCATGGATCAAGAGGTCGGTGGTGCCTTCGACAAGGCATGGGCGATCCAGTTGTTCGAGCGTGCGCAGCGGCGTTTGTTCATGGAAATCTCGAGCAGCCCTGATTTTCAAGTATCTCGGATCCTTATTCAGAAGATCTTGGCCGGAGGAGTCGGCGTATCGAATGCCGAAATAGCCGCAGACCATGGTTTGACCGAAGATGCAGTCAAGATGCGGACGTTGCGTCTGAAGAAACAATGGCAACGAGTCCTGCGCGACGAGGTGGGCAAGACCGTTTCTTCGCCTGAAGAGATCGATGTCGAATTGAGACACCTGATCACAGTCCTTTCGCACGGGTGAGGTCGGTGACGGTTCGAGCCCTGCCGAGACCATCGGACCCAACGGAGTTCATTCGCATTGAACACCAAAGCTTTCGCCCGGCACTGAAGGGATTTGCGGTGGCGATTCCAGGGGAACCGGAACCAACACGTGGAAGTATCCAGTCACCAGCCTATTTGCCCAGAATGCGGCACGCCGAGGACTGCGCTTGGAGCGGGTCAGGCCTGCCCGGTCTGCGCACTTCGATTGGGACTCGAGACTGATCCAAGCGGGGGCTCGGTCGAGTGGAGCCCCGGAAAAAAAGTCGGGCGTTGGCGGATCGAATCGTTGGTGGGAAAGGGGGGAAGTGGGGAAGTCTTTCTGGCGCATCATGAGTTGGATGGATCCATCGGCGTCATCAAGGCATTGTCTCCGTCACTGGCTTTGGACGATACGGCCCGGTTTCGATTCCAGTTCGAGGCGAACCATCGACTGGTCCATCCGGGGATTGTTCCGATTGTGGCCGGTGGAGAGGAGGCGGGGCGTCCCTACCACATCATGCCCTTTTACCCCGGAGGCAGCCTGGATCAATGGATCGCCTCCGTGTGGAAGTCCGGAAGCCAGTCTCCGTTGGCTCGATTGCCAGGGCCTGAAGCCGACGATTTCTTCCCGCGGATGGCCTCGGTGCTCGCCGAGATCGCCCGGGCTGTCTCCTTCGCCCACAGCCACGGGTGGATTCACCGCGACCTCAAGCCCAGCAACATCCTGCTCGACTCCGAAGGGAACCCGGCGGTGGCCGATTTCGGGGCCAGCCGTCGCCTGAATGTATCGGAGCGGATCTCCAATACCGGCGTGGTCTGCGGGAGTCCTGAATACCTGCCCCCAGAAATCGCCTCGGGACGGATGACAGGCGGCACGACCGCCTCCGATATCTACGGCATCGGCGCCATCCTGTTCGAGGTGCTCTCAGGGGGGCCGCCGTATTCCGGTCCGAATGTCATGGCGACGCTGCAGCGGATCGCGGCCGGTCCAGATCCTGCGCTGCACCGCAACAATCCGCGGGTGCCCAAGGCATTGGCGCTGATCTGCCAGACCTGCCTGGCCCGAGATCCAGGGGCTCGATATCGGACGGCGTTGGAGGTCGCTGAAGACCTCGAGCGATTTGTCCGCAACGAACCCTTATCCGTGCTTCCGAAATCACCCTGGAACCAGTTGTTCCAGTGGGCCGCGCGGAATCGACTGGCCGCGGGATTGGCCCTTGCCTGCGTGGTGATTCTGGCCATTACCACCCTTGCGACCTCGCTGGAGTGGCGGCGGGCCTCCTTGGCCTCTGAAGAACAGCGAAGCCAAGTCGTTGGCCAGTGGATCGGTCGAGGGATCGACGCCGTGAAGTCGGGCCAAGCCTTGAGTGCATTGCCATGGTTCGTCGCCGCCTGGAGGTCGGACGCCCGTGGTGGGGTCTCGCCGGAGCGCCTGCGCCTGCATCAACATCGATTCCTCGAAGCGGCTCGGAACCTGCCGGTCCTTGAGCAGGTGCGATCGCTCCCATTTCCGATCCGGGTCATGGCCACCAGCCATGATGGACGATGGGCCGCCGCGGCTGGATCTGCCGCTGAACAGGGCATCGCGGTGTGGTCCACCGAGGATTCGCATGGATTGGTGCGACGCTTGGAGACCCAATGGCCGGTGGTCCAGTTGTCGTTCAGCGGCACCGGCAACGATTGCTTCGCTCAGTGCCTCGACAACCGCCAGGTTTTCCATTTGGTCAGCTACGAGATTTCGACAGGGAAAGAGCGGTTTTCGATCGCCTTGCCCGACCGGATCAACTCGGTGGAAACCAGTCCGGATGGTCGCAGGATCGCGTTCGGGTGCCGGGATGGAAGCCTTCAAATCCTTGAGCCCGTGCGAGGATCGCTTCTCGATGTCTTCAGACATCAGGGACAGGTGCGGCGGGTCGCCTGGTTGTCGTCGAATCGATTGGCTTCGGTGGGTTGGGATGATTGGGTCCGGGTTTGGGATCTCGACGAGCGGCGCCAAATCGCCGGATGGGACACAGGCGAATACCTTCGGGAAGTGATGGTCTCACCGAAGGGCGATTGGATGGTGTTCGCTGGCGACAACCGCATGGCGACCCTCGTGGATCCACAAACCCTCCGGATTCAGACGAGCCTGATGCATCCCGGTTGGGTCACCGCGGTGGCCGCCTCGAACGATGGCCGATTGCTGGCGACTGGGGACCGTTTGGGCAATCTGCGCATATGGGAGGCATCCACCGGTCGACCGATCATCGATTGGCTGAATACCGGAGGCATCGAGGTCCGTAGGCTGGCCTTCAGCGCCGACGATCAGATGCTCGGGGGCGTGTGCATCGACAAGACCTTCCGTTGCTGGCGGGTTTTGGATGGTCAGCTTCAGGGATCGATCCTGCCGATGGAGGTCGAACCTTACTCCCTTCAGTGGGCAACCTCCAATCGGGTGCTGACCATCACCGCCTCCGGTACGGGCCAACTCTGGTCCATGCGAGCGGAGACCGTCCAGTCTGGGACATCCACAATGCCCGGTGGCATTCAGAAGGCGATCACCAGTGCTTCTGGAGAATGGGTTGCGCTGCACCTGGGAGACAAGGGGGTGATTGCTGAGCCCCGATCAGCAGGGGCAACGGCGCGGCGCATCGTCAGTGCGCGCAAGGATGTCGTGGATATCGTTTTCCGCCCCGGGACTCACCGATTGTTCGTTGCGGATCGGACACTGCAGATCAAGGAATGGGATCTGGATGGAGGTCGGACCGAGCCGACGGAGTGGACCGTACCTGAGGTTCCGGCGGGATTGTGCTTCGGCCCGACGGGCCAATGGGTGGCCTGTGCAACGCGGGATGGACAATTGCAGATACGTGGGCGGATGACCGATGCGCCTTCCGGAGCTGGCGGCGGCCCCATCGAATGTGAGACACGGTTGCCGATCACGGGACCGATCGCAGTTCAAATGCGTTCCTCCCCGGATGGCCGTTCGTTGCTGGTGGGCGTCTCTCCCGAATACCGCCAAGTCTCCAGAACCGATGTCCAGTCCTGCCTCTTCATTTACGACGTGCCGACCCGGCGCCTGTCCGCAGTGGATTCGTTGGGATTTGGAGAGGTGGTGGGACTCGAAATCGCCGCTTCGGGAGACTGGGCTGCAGTTTCAGGGCTCGACGGGGGTGTGCGACTGATCCGGCTCGACTCCGGATCCAGCCCCCGACTGGGCCCGCTTTTGCAGCACCCGATGGCCGTCACGTGTCTTGAATTCGACCGTGGTGACGGACGGTTGTTCACCGGAGGCTACGATCAGACGATCCGAGCTTGGGAGGTGCCCACAGGACGATTGTTGCGGAGCGACCTGAGATTTGCTGGGTCGATCCGGAACATCGCATTGAATCCGGACGGCACGATGTTGTTCATCGGTTCCGAATCCGGCCCCGTGGGGCTTTGGGATTCGAAAACCTTGGAACCGATCTCCATGGGGCCCACGTCGATCCGGTCCATCCGTTTCTGTGCCTTGAGCGGAGACGGTCGGAACGGGATGTACGGTGGTGCGGACCGCAGGTTGTACCAATTGCCCTTGGAGGTTGGCGGATTCAAGCTGGACGACGCAGAGCGTTGGGCTCGAGCTCTCGCCCCATTTGAAGTGGACGAGTCGGGGCGCAGGATGGAGCTGACCGTCGAGGAATCGCGGGCGGCTTGGACCCGATGGCGAGGGATGCAAGAGCGCCCGAAGAATCTCCCGCGGTCGGAGCGGCCCTGAATCGACTCACCTCAAGGGCGCCGAGCCAAGATTTCGCTCCGCACGCATCCCTCTTACCATGCGGTTTGGGGTGAAATCCTGAGGTCACCCCTCTCTGAATCAGTGTCCTCGATGGGGTGATTTCGGCCATTGGGGCTCCACGGAATAGGATCGAAGCCTGCCGAGGAGCGCGCGCGCCTTTGGGGGCACTCCTACCGTGGGTTGGGGAAAAAACTCAAAATCTGGTTACCCGGTCTTCATCCGTTCGTATCAGGCAACGGAAGTTTTGTACCCCGAAAGCTCCACCTCAACGGTCACCCCACCGTCCGAGTCATGAGACGAGCCCGTGGCGGACGGAACCCAAAACGCAGAAATAGCCACATTGTCATGAAGAACTGCCTGCCTGAAGTGAGCAAAACCCTGGCGCGATCCGTGGCCTGGGTTTGGCTGGTGCTGTCGTTCCTGCTGATTCCAGGAGTCCAAGCGCAACAAGTCACCCGCGTCGGCAACCTCCTGACGATCGCGCCCAATGGGTCGCCCCTGGCTACCATCCCGCCCGAGGCCAATGGGGCAATCGGGGTGGCGGCAACGGACAGCACTAGTTTTGCGCTGAAGCCTGATGGGACTGTCGTCGGCTGGGGAACGGATTCGTATGGGCTAATCACTGATGCCAAGTTCATTCGCGGAGCCAAGAAAATTGTCACCGGACGCTCCCACGCGATCGTCTTGTTGGAAAATGGAACTCTCTACTCATGGGGTGAAAACCGGGACAATGTGCACCAATTCACCCAGACGATTGAAAATGCGGTAGATGTGGTCGCTTCGTTTGGTGGTTCAGGGGCATTGAAATCGGATGGTGAAGCAGTGATTTGGGGTTGGTTTCCCGGCGTGATGCCCATGCGCTTCTCTGGGGTTCGAAAGATTGAGATGATTCCAGGTCGATTTGGAGATAATAAGCCCATTGCTGTGATATATAAGTTGGATGGAACAGTTGTTTTTTATTCCCACCAAAACCCGACTGGCCAGGTCGAGGCCAACTTGCCTGCCGACGCTCCCAATTACACTTCAATTGCAGCGTTTTCAGATCTGTATATTGGTATCAGGAATAATTCAACACTCGCTACATGGGTCGGGGTTGAGTCCAACTGGAATAGTCTCATTCAGTCAAAAATTGATGTTAATAGTATCGTGACTGGTAACGAGTCTGTGTTGTTTCACAAAAATTCCGGTGCCGTTGATTTTATTGGTTGGTTGAATGGTAATTATGGAGGTCCTGGCGCTGGACAAGTTGCCAACTTTTTATCTGATTATCAGAATAGTCACCCTACGGAGAATATTCGGTTTGTGAATGCTACAATAGGACTTACCCAATTCCTAGGCATTCTAGCCGATGGATCTTCCGGTCCGATTGTAAAACAAGTGACACGTCCCGTCATCATTGAGGAGGGAAGAAGTCTACAGGTGGGACCAGAGGTCTTGTTGGGTGTTTCCTATCAATGGAGCAAGGTCGACTCAGCGGGGCAACTTCAGCCATTGCTGCCTCCTGATAACGGACAGCAAAACAGGCTACTCCAATTCGCCTCTGTCAGTTCGACGGTACATTCTGGTACCTACGTCAATTCCATTACTGGCAACGGTAAAACAGTAAACTCTGATCCTTTGTCAGTGATTGTGCGAGAAGTTGGTGCTCCCAATATTGAAATTGATGGTGAAACTATTTATTATCCCAATGTCTCCAAAGTGCGCCGTGCTGGTTCGGCAAAGATCAGGATTTCTACATCGATCACCGAGTCGGATCGCGTCTATTATTCATTGGATGGATCGGAGCCGGCGTTTTGGAAACCAGGGCAACTCTATTCGGGTGAAATCACGGTCACCGAAACATCGACACTCAAGGTCGTTGTCTACACGGATGAAAACTTGACTCGAGCGGTCTATTCTCAACCAATCGAGATATCGATCGAACCGTCATATGCAATCAATTTGACACAGGTGACTGGAGGCAAAGTC
>CAIOKD010000155.1 GCA_903858835.1 uncultured Verrucomicrobiota bacterium | reverse complement strand
GGGCCTTGTGCAGGGCGGTGAGCACGCGCTTGTAGTCGCGGGGCATCACCTTCACGAATTTCGACTGCGCCGTGCTCCAATCCTTCAGTATGCGGGCGGCACGCGTGCTCTTCGTGTTGATGGCGTGATTTTGGATCATCTCCTGGAGCACCGGGATGTCCGAGGGCTCCAGCTTCTCGAGGCCCACCATCTGCGGGTTGCACTTGGAGGCGCAGTCGCCACGCTCGTCGTAGATGTAGGCAACGCCACCGGACATGCCCGCGGCGAAGTTGCGACCGGTCGGACCGAGGATCACCACGGTGCCGCCCGTCATGTATTCGCAACCGTGGTCACCCACGGCCTCGACGACGGCCTTGACACCCGAGTTGCGGACGCCGAACCGCTCGCCTGCCATTCCGCGGATGAACACCTCGCCCTGGGTGGCGCCGTAGAGCGCCACGTTGCCGACGATCATGTTTTCCTCGGCCGCGAACGTGCTGGCTGCCGGCGGGTACAGGATGAGCTTGCCGCCGCTCAGACCCTTGCCGAAGTAGTCGTTGGCATCGCCCTCGAGGTTGAAGGTCATACCCTTGGGCATGAACGCCCCGAAGCTCTGGCCGGCGCTGCCTTGGAACGTGATCTGGATGGTGTCTTCCGGGAGGCCGGCCGCGCCGCGCTGGCGGGTCAGCTCGCTGCCGGTGATCGTGCCCACCACGCGGTTGACGTTGCGGATGGGCAGGGTGGCCTTGACCTTCTCGCCGCGCTCGATGGCGGGGCGGCACAGCGGCAACAACTGGGTGATGTCGAGCGACTTGTCGATGCCGTGGTCCTGGACCATCTGGCAGTAGCGCCCGACCTCGGGGCCCGCCTCGGGCTGGTAGAGGATCTTGCTGAAGTCGACGCCCTTGGCCTTCCAGTGCTCGATGGCCTTGCGGGGCTCGAGGCGGTCGGTGCGACCCACCATCTCGGTGATGGTACGGAAGCCCAACTGGGCCATGATCTCGCGGACCTCCTGGGCGATGAACCGCATGAAGTTGATCGCGTGCTGTGGGTCGCCGGTGAAGCGCTTGCGCAACTCAGGGTCTTGGGTGGCCACACCCACGGGGCAGGTGTTCAGGTGGCACACCCGCATCATGATGCAGCCCAGCGACACGAGCGGCGCGGTGGCGAAGCCGAACTCCTCGGCACCGAGCAGCGCGGCGATGACCACATCGCGGCCGGTCTTCAACTGGCCGTCGGTCTCCACCACGATGCGCGAGCGCAGGTTGTTGAGCACCAGGGTCTGGTGGGTCTCGGCGAGGCCGAGTTCCCACGGGATGCCTGCGTGCTTGATGGAGGTCTGGGGCGAGGCGCCCGTGCCGCCATCGTAGCCCGAGATGAGCACCACATCGGCATGCGCCTTGGCCACGCCGGCGGCGATCGTGCCGACACCGACTTCGGAGACCAGCTTGACGCTGATCCGGGCGTGGATGTTGGCGTTCTTCAGGTCGTGGATCAGCTCGGCGAGGTCTTCGATCGAGTAGATGTCATGGTGCGGCGGCGGTGAGATGAGCCCGACGCCCGGGGTCGAGTGACGGGTCTTGGCCACCCACGGGTACACCTTGGTGCCGGGCAACTGGCCGCCCTCACCGGGTTTGGCGCCTTGCGCCATCTTGATCTGCAGCTCCTGGGCGTTGACCAGGTACTGGCTCGTGACGCCGAAACGGCCCGAAGCCACCTGCTTGATGGCGGAGTTCTTGGAATCGCCGTTGGGCAGGGGAATGAAGCGCTCCGGATCCTCGCCGCCCTCGCCGGGTTTGGCCCCCTGCGAGATCTTGATTTGGATTTCATCGGCGTTGACCAGATATTCGCTGGTCACGCCGAAGCGGCCGGAGGCCACCTGCTTGATGGCGGAGCGTTCCCAGTCGTGGTTGGGCTTTCGGGCAAAGCGGATGTCGTCTTCGCCCCCTTCACCGCTGTTGCTTTTGGCGCCGATGCGGTTCATGGCGATGGCGAGGGTGGTATGCGCTTCGTGGGAGATAGAGCCAAAGGACATGGCGCCGGTGGCGAAGCGCCTGAGGATATTTTCGACGGGTTCCACCTCTTCTATCGGGATGGGGGATCCACGGCGGAAGGTGAGCAGCCCGCGCAGGGTGAGGGCCTGCTCGCTTTGTTTGTTGACGAGTTGGGCGTACTTTTTATAGGCCGTATAGTCGTTTTTCCGGGCGGCGTACTGGAGCAGGTGGATAGTGTTGGGGTTAAACAGGTGTGCTTCGCCGCGTTGTTTCCACTGATAGACTCCTCCCGCTTCCAACTGGG
>CAIOKD010000154.1 GCA_903858835.1 uncultured Verrucomicrobiota bacterium | reverse complement strand
GGCGCGCACCTGATGGTCGAGAAGCCCTTCGCCGCCTCGCTCAAGGAGGCCGACTCGATGGTCCAGTGCATGCGCAAGGACCAGCGCCTGATGATCAATTGGCCGCTGCAATGGGTGGCTTCGCACCGCAAGTCCTACGAGCTCGTCTCGAGTGGCAAGATCGGCGAAGTGCTCAATGTCTGGCACATCGGCGGCAATCGCGGCCCGCTGTTCCACGGCGCCGACAAGGACGAGAAGACGCCGGCCCAGGTGGCCAAGGAGAAGCCCCATTCCTGGTTCTACAAGAAGGCCCACGGCGGCGGCTCGCTGCTCGATTACCTCGGCTACGGCACCACGCTGGGCACCTGGTACCAGGGCGGACGTCGGCCCATCGAGGTCACGGCCGTGGTCGATGAGCCCGCCGGCCTTGAGGTCGACGAGCACAGCATCGTGGTGGCCCGCTACGCGCACGGCCTCTCCAAGTTCGAGACCCGTTGGGGCACTTTCACCGACCCTTGGATCATCCAGCCGCAGCCGAAGTGCGGGTTCGTGATCCTCGGTACCGAGGGCACGGTCAGCAGCTACGACTACGACGACTACGTGACCGTCCAGACCCGCAAGAAGCCGGTACCCCATCAGGTGCCGGCCCCGGCGCCGAAGGCTCCGAACCAGAACCCCGTCCAGTACCTGCTGCATTGCCTCGACAAGGGCGTGCCGCTGGAGGGACCGGTGAGCCTGCCCATCAGCCGGATCGGTCAGGAGATCGTGGATGCCGCGGTCAAGAGCGCGCGCCTCAAGAAGGCCGTCAAACTGGACTGATCGGTGGCGGTTGCGGGCGAAGGTCCGCAGATCCGAACGACGGGCCCGTGATCCGCCGGAGGCGACTCCCGCGGTCACGGGCCTTCTCGTCGCCTTCTTCGTGGGGTGCTCAGAGGCTTCCTTCCGCCGGAGGCTTCCGTCAGACTGACGGGCATCATGACCAAGGCCGTCATTCTCGCCGCCGGCAAGGGGACCCGCATGGGCGACCTGACCCAGGAGATCCCGAAACCGATGCTGTCGGTGCAGGGACGCCCCATCCTCGAGCACATCATCGAAGGGCTGAAGGAGGTGGGCATCCGCGAATTCCACCTGATCACCGGATGGCGCGCCGAGGTGATCGAATCGCATTTCGGAGACGGGTCCCGGTTCGGAGTCCGGATCAGCTACTCCCGTCAGGTGGTCCAGGATGGCACCGGCAAGGCCCCGGAACTGGCCAAGGACTTCGTGGGTCAAGACGACTTCGTGCTGACCTACGGCGACATCCTGGTGAAACCCGAGACCTACCGCGACATGATCGACCGTTGGCACGCGGGCCGATTCGACGGGGTGCTCACGGTGACCGCCGGGGAGGACGTCACCAAGGGCGGGCTGTTCTTCTTCGATGACGAGCGGTTCTGCCTGACCCGCCTGGTCGAGAAGCCCAATGCCGACCAATTGGAGGTGCTGCGATCCGAGGGGTGGATCCGCCCCGGCAAGCCCGTCTGGTACAACGCGGGCATCTACCTCTTCCGCCCGTCGCTCTTCGAGTACACGGCCCGATTGCAGAAGTCGCCGCGGGGCGAATATGAGCTGACCGATGCCCTCTCCTCGATGATCGCCGAGGGCAAGGTGCTGGCCGGGCTTCAGATCGCGGGTCGTTGGGTGGATGTCCGTGATCCCGAGGTGCTCGCCTCGCTTCAGTCATGAGCGCTCCCGGGTCGGCGCCGTCCGGATCGAACCCACCCCGATTGCGTCTGCGGCTCACCGCCGCCGGCGAGCATGCCGTTCGCAAGGGGCATCCCTGGGTGTATGCCGAGCGCATTCGCGAGACCAACCGCGAGGGGATCTCGGGCGAGGTCGCGGTGGTGTACGACCGCAACGACCGGTTCATGGCCCTGGGTCTGTACGACCCGGATTCGCCGATCCGCTTCCGGGTGCTCCATGCCGGCAAGCCGGTGATGGTCGATGAGTCCTGGTGGCGTGCGCGCCTGGCCGCATCGCTGGCCCGACGCGAGGGTGTGGCGACCGACCGGACGAATGGATTGCGCTGGATCAACGGCGAGTCGGACGGGTGGCCGGCGATGGTGGTGGACCAGTATGCGGGCACGCTGGTCCTCAAGCTCTACTCGGCCGTCTGGTTGCCGCGCGTGGCCGACCTGACCCGGTGGCTGCGGGAGGCCCTGAACCCGGAGCGCATCGTCCTGCGACTGAGCCGCAACGCCGCCCTGGGCTTCGAGCAGGCCGGGTATCACGATGGTCAGAACCTCTGGGGCGAGGACACCTCTCCGTCGGTGGTCTTCCTCGAGGACGGCCTCCGCTTCTGGTCGGATGTGGTGAAGGGGCAGAAGACCGGGTTCTTCCTCGATCAGCGCGACAACCGCCGACGGATCGGGCAGTTCTCGGCCGGCCTGGACGTGCTCAACGCCTTCAGTTTCAGCGGCGGGTTCTCGCTCCATGCGGCCCGGGGAGGCGCGCGCAGCGTGACCGATCTCGACATCTCTCCGCATGCGCTGGAGGCCGCTCGGCGCAACTTCGCCCTCAACGCGACCGATCCGCGCATCGCGGCGGTCCGCCACGAATCGGTGCAGGCCGACGCCTTCGCCTGGCTGGAGCGCAGCACCGACCAGTTCGACATCGTCATCTGCGACCCCCCATCGCTGGCCAAGCGTGAGACCGAGCGGGCCGGGGCCATCGAGGCCTATCATCGATTGGCGGTGCATTCCATCGCCCGGGTCCGCTCCGGCGGATTGCTCTTGGCGGCCTCGTGCTCGGCCCATGTCACGCCCGAGGAATTCTACGCCGCGGTCACCGAGGCCGCGCATCGCAGCGGGCGCCGCTTCGTCGAGGAGGGTTACACCGGACACGCTCCCGATCATCCGGCCACCTTCGACGAGGCCCGCTACCTCAAGGCCGCCTACCTGCGCTTCGAGCCCGCTTCCGCGCAATAGGGGCTTTCCGGGGCGCTTTCCGCCTCGTTCCAAGGCCTGCTTCCGATCAACCGCAGACTTGCGGTCATCGGACAGACCCCGATGGTTGGGGCATGTTGCGTTCAGGCGTGATCATACGAGGACATTGGTTGTGCGGACTCTGGGGCCTCGGCGCCTGGGTCGCCTCGGTGGCCGTCCTGTCGGGGGCCGAATTCAAGGTCCAACTGCCCCCCTCGATGGACAAGTGGATGTACCCCTTCGAATTCGGGACCGGCGGTTCCCGACCGGTGGCCCCCACCTTCGCGTCGTTCGATCCGCGCTTCGACACCCGTGATGCCGAGTTCCTCCTCGGATGGCAGACCCAGTCGGTGATCCCTACCAATGCCGCGCCGAGCCGGTACGTCCTTCGCCGGGTGCGGTTGAGCCTGACCGTGGGACGCGACCTCGTGAACAACGTGACCGGAGAGCGGGTCACCTTCCTGTACGATCCCTCCTTCGACAGCTACCGGACCCACCTTTCGCCCCAGGACCCTGCCTATCAGGCCGACGACGATGCGGGCCGACCGGTGGAGATCTTCGGGGTGGGCTTCCGCAATGGATTCGATGCGCTCGGTTACACCGAGGACAGTTCCTTCGGAGTCGTCGGCGCCTTCACTTCGAACAACATCTCCATCGGCACCCGCAACGCGTTCGCCGCCATTTTCGATGCCCAGGGGCGGTTGATCGACATCGCCAACCACGTGGGGCAGACCAACGCCGGCTGGACCCAGCCGCCGTTCGAGGCGCGGCCTTGGGGCGTGGGACAGACGGTGGGCGTGACCCCGGGCCAAAGCGCTCCCCTGGGCAGCACCTTCACCTTCGACCTCGACCTGTCCGATCCGCAGATCGCCGGCTATGTGGCCCGATCAGTGGCCTCGGGCCGGTTGTCGCTCATGGTGAGTTCGCTCTCGCCGGCCAAGCAGGTGACGCCGGGCGGTACCGGGTCGGGCGGCAGCGGTGCCTATCCGCAATGGTCCACGCGCGAAGACAACCTCTTCCCGGGGCCGGTTCTCGAAGTGGAGGGGCTGGTGATCGGCGACACCGATGCCGACGCCGACGGATTGCCGGACGACTGGGAGCGCCTGTCCTTTGGAAACCTGGACCAAGTGGCCTCGGGTGATCCGGACGCGGATGGGGCCACCAACCTCGCCGAGTGGACGGCGGGAACGGATCCGTTGTCGGCCGCGGAGGTCTTGCGGTTGACCCCGATGGGTACCGAGGCGCTGCCCGCACTCCGATTCCCGATCCGCCCGAACCGGATCTACTCGGTGGAGCGCAGTACCGACCTGAAGACCTGGGTCGCGGCTCCGGGCGAACTCACCTACCCGGCGACGGGGTGGGCCGCTTGGACCGGGACCGACGAGTCGCCGTCCGATGCCCGCTTCCTTCGGGTGCGCGTCCGCCAGGAATAGCATCAAGCGGCGGCTTCGGGTCGGTCACGGGTTTCTAACACCCGGGGTCATGCCCGGTAGGCCAGGATCAGCAAGCCGATGCCGGCGATGATCCGATACCAACCGAAGAGGCTGAAGGTGTGGGAACGCACGTAGCCCAGCAGCCATTTCACCACCACGAAGGCGGTCAGGGCCGCCACCACTCCGGCGAGTGCGATCATGGACCACGGTTCGTGGGCCTCGCCGTGACGCAGGGCGTCCAGGGTTTCCTTGGCTCCGGCGGCCATCAGCGTCGGGATGCCCAGCAGGAATGAGAACTCGGCCGCCGCGTTCCGGGAAAGGCCCAAGGCCAGCGCGATGAGGATGGTGGTCCCGGAGCGGGAGGCCCCCGGGTAGGCCGCCGCGATGAGTTGCCCCACGGCCACGGCCAGGGCGATCGCCCACGTGATCCGGTCGGTGGTGCGGCGTCCGTAGAGCCAACGTTCGAGGCCCACGAAGAGCACGCCACCCACGAGGGTGGCCCAAGCCACCGGAGTCAGCGTCTTGGGCAATTTCAGGCCCGCCTTCTTGAGGGCCAGTCCGCCGATGGCGGTGACCACGAAGGCCGCGGCGAGCTTGAGCAGGTAGTCTTGGTTGGCCGGTTCGCTCCAGCGGGTGATCAGGCTGCGCACCCGGTCGGCGAACACTGCCACCACCGCCAGCACCGCCCCCACCTGGATCACGGTGTTGAAGAGGTCCGAGAAGTGCCGCCCGGCCAACCGCTCGGCGATGAGCAGGTGCCCGGTGGACGACACCGGCAGGAACTCGGTGACGCCTTCGATGACGCCGAGCAGGACGGCGAAGAGCCAATCAGTCATGGGCAGGGAGGGGAGACGGGTGGAATCAGGGGATCAAGCGGGGATGAGGATGGAGTGGGTTCGGCCGGTCATCGGGCCGGGGTTTCCTCGGGCAAGGGTTGTCCCCGGGTTTCGGGGGCGAAGGTCAGGGCCACCAAGCCCACCAGGTACACCGCGCACATGGTCACGCCGGCATAGCGCAGCGGCATGGCCGGGTCGGTGGTGCCGGTGTCCTTGTAGACCACCCCGGTCAACAGCCCGAGCAGGGCCGGACCGCTGGCAGCCACGAAGCGCCCGACGTTGTAGCAGAAGCTCGTGCCCGTGCTGCGGAGTCGGGTGGGGAAGAGTTCCGGGAAGTAGATCGCGTATCCGCCGAAGACCGACAGCGTGCCGAAGCCCATCAGCGGCACCAACCACAGGTCGCTGAAGTCGCGCAAGAACCAGAAGGTGGAGGCCACGGAGGTCATCGCCAATACGAACGACACGGCGAAGGCCGGCTTGCGCCCGACCCGTTGTGACAGCAGCCCGAACCCGTACACCCCGAAGAAGGCACCGAGGTTCTGGATCATCGAAGTGATGCCGGTCCAATAGGTCAGTTTGCCCGCCAACTGGGATCCGCTCAGACCCTCGGCCTGGAACTTCTGGGTCAGTACCAGTCGCACCAGCTCGAAGCTGAAGAAGGCGATGCCCCAGACGCCGATGACCCCGGCCAGCGCCAGCAGCAAGCCCACCATGGCGCGGCTGCGGTAGCGGGTGTCTCCGCCGCCCCCATAGACGACCCAAAGGCCCGCCGCCATTGCGGCCAGGGAGAATCCCAGGACCATGGTCTTGAGGAGCGAAAACCCGGGCAGAACCAGGGTCTTGCTCCACGAGGCGGGACCCAGGAACCCGAGTAGGATGCCCGTCAGCAGCAGCAGTCCGGCCACCGTGGCGGGGCGTCGCCAGTTTGGGTTGCCGAAGAGTTCGCCATAGTCGCCGAGCTTCTTCATGTCCATGCCCGAAGCCTTCATCTGTACCCAGCGCTCGGGTTCCTTGAGATTGCGTCGGATGACCACGACCAGCAGGGCCGGGAAGGCACCGACAATGAACATCCAGCGCCAGGCGGCCCACCCACCGAGCGATCCGAGGACGCCGGTCGTCTCCAGATGTCCGAGACTGATGCTCGTCACAGCCGCGCCGATGTTGCCGACCGTGGACAGCGCCTGGAGCAGGCTCAGCGCGTAGGGCCGGGCCTTGTCGGGCATGACCTCGGCCACCAGCGCCACGCCCACGGCGAACTCACCGCCCACGCCGAGTCCGGTGATGAACCGGTAGAGGGCGAAATCCCAGAAGGCTTGGGACAGCGCGCTCAGGCCGGTGCAGCCCGAGTACATGAGGATGGTGATGAGCATCGTCTTCGCGCGGCCGATGCGGTCGCCCAGCACGCCAAAGATCAGGCCGCCGGTGGCCCATCCGAGCAGGAAGATGGCCGTCGAGTAGCCGGCATGTTCTTGGACCGTGGCCGCGATCTGGGCGGGCGTCGCATCGGGTGCGAAGGTGCCCTTGAGCAGTTCCTTCATGGCCGGAGTACGAGCCAAGTTGAAGAGCTGCTGGTCCATGCAGTCCAGCAGCCAGCCTGCGGCGGCGACGATGAGGACGAACCACTGGTAGCGGTTCAGGAGTCGCCACCAGGCGACCGTATTCGTTTCGTGGCTCATGAGGATTCGCCCTGATCATGCCCCCGCGACTCCCAGAGCCAAGACGAGAAACCGGGAACGATCACCAAGGGGTCGGTCCATCATTTTTACACTCCGCGGATCCGGGCCGTTGCTCGCAGTGAACCTCGGGGGAGGTGTTGCTTTCGCGCTGCGCGCGTTGGGGAGGGGTGGATCGGTTCCAGTGATTGCTCCGGCCCGGTCTCGCGGACGCTATTGGGTGATTCCGAGTGGATCAGTCGATGGGTATAGGCAGATGAGAGGCCTTGGGGCGTCTCATCACCCGATCAGCTCGCGGATGGGTTGGCCGTGGTCGATGTCGAGGCGTTTGCGGCCGGGGATCTCGAGCTTGCGGGAGTCGAGGCCCAGTTGGTGCAGGATCGTGGCGTGGATGTCGGTGACGTAGTGGCGGTTCTCGGTGGCGTGAAAACCGATCTCGTCGGTGGCCCCGTGCACGATGCCTGGTGGCAATCCGCCGCCGGTCATCCAGACGCTGAAGCCGAAGATGTGGTGGTCGCGGCCATCGGAACCCTGGATGGACTCCCCTTGTTTTGGGTTCATCCGCACAAGAGCGTAGATAAAACAAAATAAAACGCCTTATATGGCGTTTAAATTTGAAAAAAAACAATAACGCGCCATTTTAGGCGTGTTTGAATATTTCAGACAATAACTCCGATGAGGCGTTGCTCCAGTTGCTGGGCCAGCGGCTAGCGCAGTTGCGGCTGGCCAAGAACCTGACGCAAGGGCAGGTCGCCGAGCAGGCGGGGTTGGGCCTGCGGACGGTGCAACGGCTCGAGTTGGGCGCGTCCGCGACGCAATTGTCCGGGTTTCTGCGGGTCTGCCGGGTGCTCGGGCTGGTGGAGCGCCTGGATTTGCTCGTCCCGGCAGCGGTGGCCAGCCCGATGGCGCAGTTGAAGCAGGCGGGCCGGAAGCGGCGACGCGCTTCGGGCAAAAAGACGGTGACCATCCCACCGAGCCCATGGACATGGGGTGAGCGGGCATGATCGCCAAGGTCCAGATGTGGGGCCGGACGATCGGCGCGGTCTCGCTCGAAGAAGGGCGGGATGTCGCGGCCTTCGAGTACGATCCCCAATTCGCCCGCAGCGGGATCCAACTGTCGCCGCTGGTGATGCCGCTGAGCGGGCAGGTCCATCAGTTTCCTGAGCTGCCGCGGAACACCTTCCATGGCCTGCCGGGGCTGCTCGCGGATTCGCTGCCCGATCGGTTTGGCAATGCGTTGATCGACGCCTGGCTGGCGACGCAGGGGCGCACGCCAGAGAGTTTCAGCGCGGTGGAGAGACTCTGCTATACCGGCACGCGTGGCATGGGAGCGCTGGAGTTTGCACCCGTGCTGGGGCCGAAGCCGCGCAAGGCATCGAAGCTGGAAGTGGATGCGATGGTGCGGCTGGCGGGCGAGGTGCTGACGCAGCGTGGTCAATTGCAGGGGCATCTTCATGCGGCGGGAAAAGCCAAAGCCCTGCGCGATATCCTGACCGTGGGCACTTCGGCCGGTGGAGCGCGTGCCAAGGCGGTGATCGCGTGGAACCGCCAGACCCACGAGGTGCGCTCAGGACAGATCGCGGCGGGCGATGGCTTCGAGTACTGGCTGATGAAATTCGATGGGGTGGCCGGTAATCGGGACAAGGAACGGGAAGACCCCGCGGGCTATGGGGCCGTGGAGTTCGCCTATCACCTGATGGCGAGAGCGGCAGGCATCACCATGAGCGAGTGCCGCCTGCTGGAAGAGAACGGTCGGCGGCATTTCATGACCCGGCGCTTTGATCGGCTGGCGGGCGGGCAGAAGTTGCACCTGCAATCGCTGTGCGCCCTGGCCCATTTCGATTTCAACCAGCCCGGAGCCTACGGCTACGAGCAGGCGCTGCTGGCCATCCGTCGGCTGGAGCTGCCGATGGCGGCCGTGGAGGAGCAGTTCCGCCGGATGGTGTTCAATGTCGTCGCGCGGAATCAGGACGACCACGTGAAGAACATCGCATTCTTGATGAATCAATCGGGTGAGTGGTCCCTCGCACCGGCGTTCGATGTGACCTACAGCTACAACCCAACGGGCCCTTGGACTGGCACCCACCAGATGACGCTGAACGGGAAGCGGGATGGCTTCACGCGGGAGGATGTTGCGCTGTGCGCCCGGTCGGCGCTCATGAAGCGTGGGCGGGCGGCGACGATCCTCGAGGAAGTTCAGGCGGCGGTGAAGCGCTGGCCGGAGTTCGCCGCGGCGGCCGGAGTTCCCGATGAGTGGCGGAACAAAATCCAGAAGACCCACCGGCTGACCATTCCGAAGGCGTGAGCCGTGACCGCCGGCTGTCACAGAGCCGAAGGTGGGGCCTCCATTCCTCCAGCCCCTGGAATCGGATCGGAGCTTTCAGCAAAGGGTGTCGGCGTTCTGCGCGGGTCGGAGACGGGGCCGTGACGGTGCCCCTCACCCGATGAGTTCGCAGATGGATTGGCCGTGATCGATGTCGAGGCGTTTGCGGCCGGGGATCTCGAGCTTGCGGGAGTCGAGGCCAAGTTGGTGCAGGATCGTGGCGTGGATGTCGGTGACGTAGTGGCGGTTCTCCGTGGCGTGGAAGCCGATCTCATCGGTGGCCCCGTGCACGATGCCTTGTCGCAATCCGCCGCCGGCCATCCAGACGCTGAAGCCAAAGATGTGGTGGTCGCGGCCATCGGAACCCTGGGTGCCCGGAGTGCGGCCGAACTCGGTGGCGAAGACCACCAGCGTCTCGTCGAGCAGGCCCCGTCGATGCAGGTCGGTCAGCAAGGCGCCGATGGGTTGGTCCACGGCCCGGGCCAATCCCTCGTGATTGTTCTTTAGGCCCGAGTGGGCGTCCCAGGCACCGGCCCCGCCACCGCCGTGCTGGATCTGGATGAACCGGACGCCCCGCTCGACCATGCGTCGCGCGGCGAGCAGCTGGCGGCCGAACTCGCGGCAGTGAGGCTGGTCGAGTCCGTAAAGCGCCTGGGTCTCGGCGGTTTCCTTCGAAAAATCCACCACCTCCGGCACCGACGATTGCATGCGCCAGGCCAATTCGTAGGAGGCGATCCGCGCGGCGATGGCCGGATCCTGCGGGTACTCGATGCCCCGCAGTTCGTTGAGCCTGCGGATCAGGTCGAGGCCTTCGCGTTGCCCCCCCTCGAGCAGTCCGTGCTCGGCCCGCGCGTAATCGAGGGGTTGGGCCGGATCGATCCGCAGGGGCACCGCATCGTGCGCCGGGCCCAGGTAGTGGCCGTCGCGCTTGTTCCAGTACTCGCGGGTGCCCATCGACACGAACTGCGGCAGGTTTTCGTTGAGGGATCCCAGTCCGTAATGCACCCACGCACCCAGGGTGGGGAAGTCACCGTCATTCTGGTGGCGGCCCGAGTGGAATTGGGTCTGTGCGCCATGGTTGCTGTCGGTGGTCCAGAGCGACCGCACCAGGGCCAGTCGGTCGGCATGGCGGGCGATGTGTGGAAACCAGTCGCTGATTTCCATGCCGCACTGTCCATGGCGCCGGAAGCCGACCTGCAAGGGGAAGAGTGTGTTGCGCTGGTTGCCGTTGGCATCCGGGACCACCAGCCGTTCGATGGCCAGTTTCTTGGGATCCTGCACCGAGGCGAACGGGGTCTCCGCGATGGTCTTGCCCGCGTACTTCGTGAGCATGGGCTTCGGGTCGAAGCTCTCCATGTGGCTGACCCCGCCGTTCATGAAGAGCCAGATGACGCTCTTGGCCTTGGGCGTGGCGTGGGGGCGACCGTCCGGGGGTGTCCACAGGGCGGCTCCGGAGGCCCGGGCTTCGCGTTGGAACAGGGCACCGAGTGCCAAGCCCGTGAAGCCCATGCCGAGGTCGGCCAGGAAGGCGCGGCGGGGCCGCTGTGGAGTGAGGGGCGGATTCATCGGAGCGTCACGAAATCGCCGTGGTTGACCAGGGCCCAGGCAAGCCGGGCTCGGGCCGTCGCCGCGGAGGCGTCGGCCTTCCAGGTCCGGAGGGTGTTGGTGGCCGCCTGCAGTTCCTCGGGGCCGGGCTCGAATCCGAGCAGGTGCTCGAAGGCATGGCGCACGAAGGCGTCGTCGCTCGGGCCTGGGGCGGTGGCCTCGAGTCGTTGCGCGATGTCCGGGGCGCACTCGCCCACCAGGCGTCCGTTGAGCAGGGCCAGGGCCTGTTGGGGGACGATGCTGGTCTCCCGACGGTAGCATTCCTTGACCAGGGCCTCGTCGAAGGTGGTGAGGAAGAGGTTCCGGTCGTTGTTTGAATGCTGGAAGTACAGGCTGCGCCGCCGCGATTTCTCCTGCTCGGCCGGGGGCACCGGCGGTCCCCCCGGGGTCGGATCCAATCGTCCGGCGTGGGCCAGCATCGCATCCCGGATCACCTGCGATTCCAGGCGGATCGGCGTGCGGCGCCACCAGCGGCGATTGTCGGGGTCGCGGGCCAGGGCCTCTTCCGCGCCGGCCAGGGTGGAATCCCTGCGGTAGGCCGCCGAGGTCACCAGGAGCCGGTGGAGGTGCTTGAGGCTCCAGCCGTGGTCCACCAGTTCGCAGGCCAGCCAGTCGATCAGTTCGGCGTGTTCCGGGGTGCCGGCCTTGCGCCCGAGGTCGAACAGGCCCGGCGCGAGTGCGGCACCGAAATGTCGGTTCCAGACATGATTCACCGCCACCCGCGCGGTCAGCGGGTTGCGTGCGTCGGTGATCCATCGGGCCAACGCCGTCCGGCGACCCGTGCTGTGATGCGGAGCCTCCACCGCGGGATCGTCCTTGGTGGAATCGAGGAACCGGGTGGCGACCCAAGCGGCCCCGGCGAGCGGTGAGAATGCGTCCGCAGGCGATGGTTCCCGGGCAGCCTCCGTTTCCAGGGCGCGCAGCCGTTCGTTCTGCCCGGTCAGGTCCTTGGCCACGGCTTCCTTCTTGCCGGATTCCGCCAGCGCGAGTTTCTGCTCGGTCTCGGCGATGCCGAGTCGATGACGGGCCAGTTTTTCGGCCCGCTCGGCCCTCACGGCGGCGCGGCGCGCTTCGTCGGCCGCGGAGGTTCGGGCCCCCCATGAAGCGCGCTGGGCCTCGGCCCTTCGCACGACGCTCTCGAACACGGCCTCGGCCACGGCACGGTTGGCGGAGGCGACCTTGTGGGCGGGAAGCCCGTGGGATGCGGAACTGTTCGTGGAGATTACCCGCGCGGCCTCGGCCCGGGCGGTCTCCAAGGCATGCCGTGCCGCGCGCACATGGGCCTCCAGGACCCAAGGCCTCCGTTCCGTTTGCCAGGCGGTGGCGGGCAGTTCGATCCGTTGGATCTCGGGCGCCGAAAGTCCGACCAGCGCGGGCACGCCGGGCGCGATCGCGCGCGAACGGTCTGGTTGGGTCTCCTGACCCCGGACGAAGCGGTAGGTCGGCGTCTCGGGATCCCGATCATAGGCCCTCGGGATGGCATCGCGGGACGGGTCGGCTTCACCGGGCAGCAGGTCCATGCGGACATGGTAGGGCTCGAAGAAGGCCCGAAGCCGGTAGTAGTCGGTCTGGGGCAGGGGATCGTACTTGTGGTCGTGGCATTTCGAGCAGTTGAGCGTCAGCCCGAGGAAGCCCTTGCCCACGTGTTCCACGGTCTCATCGAGCCATTGGTTGCGGTTGAAGAGGAAGTAGTTCCGCGCCAGGAAGCCCGTGGCCCGCAGTTGTCGGAGGTCGTCGGGATGCGTCTCGTCGGCGGCGAGCATCCGGCGGATCATCTCGTCGTAGGGCAGATCGGCGTTCACCGACTCGACGATCCAGTCGCGCCAGTGCCACAGGTGCCGGGCGCTGTTGCGGTGCTGGTCGCCGAGGCCCCAGGGGTCGCTGTAGCGCCACACATCCATCCAATGGCGGGCCCAACGTTCGCCGTGGCGAGGGTCCTCCAGCAATCGGTCCACCACGCGCTCGTAGCCGCCAGTGGCGAGGTCCGACAGGGCGTGCCGTTGTTCGGCGTCGCTCGGTGGAACCCCGATGAGGTCGAGGTACAGGCGTCGGATCTGGAGGCGATGCGGGGCCTCCGGTCTCGGTGAAAGCCCGGCCGAGGCGTGTCCCCGCGCCAGGAAGGCATCGATGGGATTCCGGACCGGGGCGTCGGCCTTTACCTCGGGCACCGGCGGCCGTTGTCGGGGGCGGAAGGCCCAGTGATCGCGCGGATCCGGGTCCGGTGTTTCACCCGCGGGTGCGATGGCCCCGTCGGCGATCCAGCGCTTCAGGACCGCGCTCTGCTCCGCGGTGAAGGGATGCCCCTCGTGCTCGGGCGGCATGCGTTCGTCGGGATCAGCGCTGGTCACGCGGAGGACGAGGGCCGACGGGTCGGGGCTCCCTGGAATGATGACCGGTCCGTGTTTTCCACCGCGCAGCATCGCAGCCACGGTGTCGAGCCGCAGGTCGGCCTTCTGCTGGAGGGCTCCATGGCAGGAGAAGCATCGTTCGCGCAACAGGGGCTTGAGCGTGGTCTCGTAGTCGCCGGCGGCGAGCCGTGCGGTGCCGCACCCCACGAGGCCGGCCAGCGCAAGCCCTTCGAGGAACCGGCGGAAACGAGGTTTGGCGGGCATTGAGACCATGCGAGGACGCTCGGGATGCGGCCGGTGCGGAGGCGAGGGTTCGGGCCGTATCCGGGAGCGTCGGGTTGAGCCTATCATCGGCGGGAACGGCCATGCCAGAGGTCTCTGCGATCCAGGCCCGTGACTGCCCCGCAATGCGCGCAGGGTGGTCAAGCGACCGGCCCTGAGGCATGGTGCGGGGCAACCGTTCATCACCATGCGCCGAGCCTCGTTGCCCATTGCCGGTTCGCCAGGGGAGTCCCCCGAAGGTGCCGATGCCTCGCGTCGCCGGAGGCGGGCCCTGTTCGCCGGGTGGGTCCTCGGGTTCTTGGCTCTGTGGATCGGTGATGTCGGTGGTTTCCGAGGCGTCGATCGGGCGTGGGCCCAGGCTCCCGCGGGCGAGGTGAGATCGGTCGTCCCTGCGGCGGGCGGGGCGGTCGGGTTTCGCTTGCGGGCCCCGCAGGACACCGGGTTGGTGTTCACGAACGCCATGACCGGCGACCTCTACCTGACCAATGCCGTGGCCCACAACGGGGCGGGCGTGGCCATCGGCGACGTGGACGGCGACGGGTGGGCCGACGTCTATCTCTGCAACCTGGAGGGGCCCAACCGCCTCTTCCGCAATCGTGGCCAATGGCGTTTCGAGGCCCGGGACCTGCCCGAGATCGCCTGTGCCGACCAACGTTCGACCGGGGCCGCGCTGGTGGACGTCGATGGCGACCGGGACCTCGACCTGCTCGTCAATGGCATTGGCGTCGGCACCCGCCTCTTCCTCAACGACGGTCGAGGCGGATTCACCGAGAAGAAGGACTCCGGCTTGTCCCCCACGGCCTCGGCCACCTCGATGGCGCTGGCCGACATCGACGGCGACGGCGACCTCGACCTGTACTGCACCCATTTCATCGACGTGATGCGCCTGGCCGACCCCACCACGCGCTTCGCCCTGACCCGCAAGGGGGATGGCTGGGAGGTCTCCAAGATCAACGGGGAATCCACCCGGTCCCCGAAGTGGCGCGGACGCTTCGAGGCCCTCCCGGACGGCAAGGTGCGGGAACTGCCCGAGGTCCACGGATTGTACCTCAACGAGGGGCAGGGCCGTTTCCGGGCCATCGAGAACGAGCCCGGGACCTATTCCGATGCCCAGGGACGGCCGATCCCGCCCTATCGCGACTGGGGGTTGGCGGTGATGTTCCGCGACATCGATGGCGACGGGAACCCCGACCTGTACGTCTGCAACGACAACACCTCCCCGGACCGCATCTGGATCAACCAGGGGCGCGGACGCTTCCGCGAACTCGAGACCTCCCGCCTGCGCCACACCAGCCGCTCAGCCATGGGTG
Source organism: uncultured Verrucomicrobiota bacterium (assembly GCA_903858835.1). Classification (GTDB taxonomy): domain Bacteria; phylum Verrucomicrobiota; class Verrucomicrobiia; order Limisphaerales; family UBA9464; genus SXXZ01. The sequence continues at coordinate 739 of CAIOKD010000154.1, read as the reverse complement.
TCGATTTCGCCGACGTGGACCGCGACGGATTCGACGACTTCTTCGTGGTGGACATGCTGGCGCGGGAGCATCGGTTCCGCATGACCCAGTTGGTTCGGGATCGTCCCACCCTGGCCGAATTGGAGGACGCCGGAGGACGTCCGCAGTTCAATCGGAACACCCTCTTCCTGGGGCGTCCGGGAGGCCATTTCGTCGACGTGGCCTGGATGGCCGGAGTGGCCGCCTCGGATTGGACCTGGACCACCCTGTTCATGGACGTGGATCTCGATGGCCTCGAGGACCTGCTGGTCACCAACGGCTTCGAGTTCGATGTGATGGACCAGGACAGCCATTCCGAGATCAAGGACTCCGGCCGTCGCCTCACCGAGAACCAGTTGAAGCGCTCCATGCAGATGCATCCGCGATGGCGGACGCGCAACGCCGCCTTCCGGAACCTGGGCGGCGCCCGGTTCGAGCCCGCGGGGCCGGGCTGGGGATTCGACCTGGAGGGAATCTCCTACGGGATGGCCGCCGGGGATCTCGACAACGATGGGGACCTCGACCTGGTGCTCAACAACCTCAACGCCCCGGCTGCGGTGTATGAGAACACCGGTCCTGACTCGCGGGTCGCCGTGCGCCTGCGGGGGCGGTCGCCGAACACCCAGGGCATCGGGACCCGCGTCTCGCTGATCTCGCCGCGCATGACCCAGTCGCAGGAGATGATCGCCGGCGGACGCTACCTCTCGGCCGACGAGGCCCT
>CAIOKD010000153.1 GCA_903858835.1 uncultured Verrucomicrobiota bacterium | reverse complement strand
CACAGGCCCTCGCCAAGCACCTGCCCGCGGGCGGGTCCCGCTCCCTGCTCGACATCGCCGGCGGCTCGGGCATCTACGCCTGCTCCTTCTGCGCCCATGTTCCGGGACTGCAGGCGACCGTCCTTGAGAAACCGCCGGTGGACGTCATCTGCGCACAGGCCATCGAGGCCCGGGGATTCGGGGACCGGGTCCGCGTGGTGGCGGGCGACATGTTGGCCGATCCATTGCCCCGGGGGCATGACCTGCACCTGTTTTCCAACGTCCTGCACGACTGGGACGTGCCTATCGTCCAGGACCTGTTGGCCCGATCGTTCGCGGCCTTGCCCGCGGGAGGGCGCCTGCTGATCCACGACGCATTCCTCAACCGCGACAAGAGCGGGCCGCTCCACGTCGCCGAATACTCGGTGATGCTGATGCACGCGACCCAGGGCCGCTGCTATGGGACTGGCGAAATGGAAGAATGGCTGACAGCGGCCGGATTCACCGACTGCATCGAACTGCCGGGCGGTGCGGCCCGCGGAGGGCTGATCGCCACCAAGCCTTGATCCAGAGGTCCGTGAGCAGCGGTCGGAGACTCGAGCCTTCAAGGCTCGGCGAAAATCGAGGCTCGTGTCCGCCTCCAGGGGGAACGGGCCATCGACCGCAACCCGGTCCGGATCACCAACCCACCGCGGAACGCCTGGCCTGCTTGGTAATGGTCTTCTCCTCCTCCCAGACCGCCAGGCCATCGCGGGTGGCCAGGGCCATCTGGAACACGTAGGTCGACTCGGTCCGGTTGCCCTGACGGGTCCGGTTCTCGATGATCTTGCCCGAAAGGGTGTAATCGGGACGGGCGGCCACCTTCTGGGTTCCCAGGAATTGCTGCTCGCGCTTGGCCTCGGCCGCCAGCGGATCCTCCGGCCCGCCCAGGCCCGCGGTGATGTCGGCCACCACCTTGCCCGTGCCCAGGAGCGAGACCCGGATCTTCTTCACCAGCATGTCGGTGTCGATCTGGATGGAGGTGTTGTTGACGATGCGGCTGATGGCCATCACGGCACGGCCCTCGGGCCCACTGCCCTTGAGGTTCCCGGAGTTGATGTGCTTGGCGATCAGGGAATTGACCATGGCCTCGGAGGCCATGTTCCAGTCCTGCACGTTGATCTCGCCGACGTTGCTCAGCGTCCGGGTGCCGGCCGGATCGACGTAGGTGGCCTGGGTCGAGCAGCCCCCGAGGAGCACGGCGACGGCGGCAGCGAGGAGGACGGAGACGAGGGTTCGGTTCATGGTCGGTCTGGGGATGCGTAACGGTCGAGAAATTCTGGACGGTCGGAAAAGGGGCGGTCGGGGAAAACGATTCAGCGGGCGTTCTCGTATAGCTTCAGCCGGAAATCGCGCACCGAGACATTCGGGGCCACCCCCTGGATGAACAACGATTCCTTACCCTCGACCTGGCGGGTCACGGCCACCGACGAGGGCCCCTCGACCAGGTTGCCGTCCTTGTCGAACCACTCCCATTTGTAGGCGAAGCGCTGGTAGCTCCGGGTGGTGTTCAACACCTCGGCTTGGACCTTCAGGAACCCGCCCGGGCCCTCCGAGACATTCACTCCCTGCACCTGGACCCTCCGCGCGAGCGACGAGTCGGTGATCACCCGCTTCTCGGCGACCATGTTGCGCTGGAACGCCGGTTGGGCCGTCTCCGTGGTGTTGACGGTCTCGCAGCCGGTGCCGAGCGCGACCATCAGGATTGCGGATGCGAGGGTTCGGACCAAAACCAGGGGGGATTTCATTTGAGACGGATCGCCGTGACCACGAGCGGAGAATACGGACTCACGGATCGCACAAGGATCAGATTAATCGATTTGGGATCGACGGCAACTTCGGCCTGCTGAGTGTTCGGGGCAGAGATCCGCAGCTTGCCGTCGGCCGGAGTCGGCAGGGAGCAGAACTGGTACTCTTTCGGCAGGGTCGTCCAGGTCCGCGTGTCGGCGATGTTCACCGCCGCCTGCGTCGCCGCGGTGGCCAGCATCGACACCAAGCCCGCGACCGCCCCCCCCTGCTCCTCGGCGGTCTTGTTCACGAAATAGGCCGCGGTGGCCTTGATGGTGGTGGACATCAGCGTCTTCGTGACGATGCCGGGCAACTCGTCCCGGAACGCCTGACCGATCACGCTGTCCATGCTGGCCAGGGTGACGGTCGATTCGGCGCCCGCCGAGGCACTCACGGTCAGGGGCTTCAAGCTGTTCGGTTGGAACTCGAGCGTGGGCAGCGCGGCCCCGACATAGGGCACTCGGTTGGCACCGACGATGAACAGCGGGATGTCGATGCGGAACTGATCGCGGCGCGGGGCGCTTCCGGTCTCGAACAGGACGAAGGTCCGAGGCGGCATCGGCTCCCCGGCGGCCGCCTTCTCGGCCAGCGCCAGATCGGCGGCGATGAACTTGTTGTCGCCGGACATCGCCCGCACCCGCTCGAACGACTTCCGCGCGCGCTCCAGGTCGCTGCCCCCGGAGGAGAGGGCCAAGAAGTAGACCCCGTCGAGATACACCGTGAACGGGTTGGCGTAGTCGGCATAGGGCTTCAAGGAGTCGAGAGCCCCGTAGTTCTTCGTCATCACACCGCTCACCCGGGGATCGGACTGCGCTTTGAGGACGCTCTGGTGTTCGGCAGCCTTCTCGCCGGCCGCGGCGCGGATCTCCTCCTGCTCGCGCTGGATCCGCCGACGGTTGTTCTCGAGCGCGTCCTGCTGGCGCTGGTGGGCCCGCAACAGCTCCGGCCGGGCCTTTTCGGGCTCACCGAGCTGCAGGTGGTTCAAGGCCTTGTAGGTGCTGACCAGGATCCGGTCGTAGTCGCGACCGGTGTAGGGAAGGTTCGCCTGGTTCGACAGCAAAGCCCCCGCCTCGCGCGAGACACTGGTCTTGGCCTTGTCATCGAAGGATTGGATGAGGTCGTCGGCCTGTTGGAACGCGGCCTGGCTCTCGGAGATGCGCCCCGCGGCACGGAGGGCCATCGCCTGCTCCAGGCGGTACACCAGAGCATCCTTCCCCCGCTGGGCCTTCTCGGCCTTGCGCGTGAAATCGGCCGCGGCGGCCTCAAGGTTGCCACCGCTCCACAGGCCCTGGGTCTCGGCCGTCTTCTGGTCGTAGGTCTGGCAGCCGCCCCACAGGCAGGCCAGGAGAACCATGAGCAGGCTTGGCAGGAAGGCGGATCGACGGGACATGGATCGGTCGGACACTGGGATCGATGTTTGAAGGCGAACGACGAAGGCCCGGGTCACTTCCGAAGGATGGCCCCCTCGGAGATGCCACGATCATCGAGGACGGTGGCGCGGGAGAATCGGGGCAGCACATCGGTGATACGGACCTTGCCGATCTCGACCTCCTCACGGCCGAGTACCTCCTTGGTGTCGGGATCGATCATCTCCTTGCCGACCGCGAACACCCGCCAGACCTGGTCGGCGGCCATGCCGGATCCCTCGCCGCGGTTCACCGTCACGGTCTTGTCGGTCTTGGCGATCACCTTGACGGGAAAGATCACATCGGCGACCTGGGTTGCCGCCCAATCAGCGGATTCTTTGACTACGGTT
>CAIOKD010000152.1 GCA_903858835.1 uncultured Verrucomicrobiota bacterium | reverse complement strand
TCGCGGATACCGGGCCCCGGCGTCAACTCCAGCACATTGGTCTCGGCGGCCGCCTCATCGGGCTGATGCAGCGTCTTGAAGCGCACCCCCTTCCCGGATCGCAGGAAGCCGATGGGGCGGATGGTCAATGACGGTTCCAATGGACCCGAGACTCGCCCGGAACCGGAGCCGGAGGCAATGGCCCGCAGGCCTCGTCCCCAATGCGAAGACCACCGCGCGCGCCTCACCAGACCCCGAGCGCGTCGAGCACACCGCGGGTCTTGGGGACCTCGTGGGTCCGCAACAGGTCGGCCTTGCCCAGGGCCGCGAGCACCGCGAAGAACGGCTCGGCCGAACGCACCTCGTCCTCGAAGCATTCGAAGGCATGAGGCAGGGCATGGCAGGTCGGAAAACCCAACGAGCGGAGGCGGAAGGTGTTGAGGAATACCCGCATTTGGTGGCGGATGCGTGTCTTGGAATCGCCCAGGTTCTTGTAATAGAAGCCCAATCCCGGATCGATCCACAGGCGCGTGACCCCGTTCTTCAGGGCGGCCTCGATCTGCCGGGCGAAATGATCGTGGAGGCGCGCCATGGGATCTCCCGACAGGTCGAACTCCCCGACCTCGCGGACGTTGGCCCCCTGCACGTGGCACAGGATGACCGCCGCGTCGTGGTCGGCGACCATGCGGAACAACTCGTCGCTGCGGTCGTTGCCGGTGAGGTTGAGCACCTTGGCCCCGGCCTCCAGGCAGGCCCGGGTCACCGAGGGATGGTAGGTCTCCACCGAGACGATATTCCCCTCGCCGGCCAGCGTCCGGACCACGGGCAGCAGCTGCGAGGTCTGGGCCGCCTCGTCGACCCGGGCCGCGTGGGCCAGCGTGGACTCGGCCCCGATGTCCAGGATCGCCGCCCCCTGCGCCGCCAGAACTCGGCCGCGCCGGATGGCCGCGTCGGCGGTCAGCACCACGCTCTCGCGGTACCACGAATCGGCCGACAGGTTGATGACCCCCATCAACTCTCCGCGGGCGTTGCCGTCGAACCGCCGCCCACCCAGGTCGAAGGCGGCCACGCGGGAGGGCAGCGCGTCGGCATGGAGGGCGGCCAGTTCGGAGAGATCCTCGAGACGGAGCATGGCTGGCAACGTGGGCGGACTCGGGCCGGCGTCAACCCCGGTTCACCCGTGCCGGCGGCGACGGCTTCTGGCGGAGTGCCCGCAGGAGGTAGCGGCCGGTATGGCTGCCGGGCGTGGCGGCCACGGTCTCGGGCGTGCCCTGTGCGACGATGCGGCCGCCGCCGGAACCACCCTCCGGACCCAGGTCGAGGATCCAGTCGGCCGTCTTGATCACGTCGAGGTTGTGCTCGATGACCACGAGCGTGTTGCCCCCGTCGCGCAGCTTGAAGAGCACCTCCAGCAGCTTGGCGATGTCCTGGAAGTGCAGGCCCGTGGTCGGCTCGTCGAGCAGGTACAGCACGCGACCGGTCTGGCGCCGGGACAATTCGGCCGCCAGCTTGAGGCGCTGGGCTTCGCCGCCGGAGAGGGTCGTGGCCGACTGCCCCAGTCGCAGGTAGCCCAGCCCCACCTCGGCCAGGGTCAAGCACGGGGCGTGCAGCTTGGGCACCGCCCGGAAGAAGTTCACGGCCTCGTCCACGGTGAGCTGGAGCACGTCGGCGATGTTCAGGCCCTTGTAGGTGATCTCCAGGGTCTCGCGGTTGTAGCGCCTGCCCGCACAGGCCTCGCAGGTGACGTAGACCGGGGGCAGGAAGTGCATCTCGATCTTGAGCACGCCGTCGCCCTCGCACTTCTCGCAGCGACCGCCCTTCACGTTGAAGCTGAACCGCCCGGCGTCGTAGCCCCGGACCCGCGCGGTGGCCACCGAGGCGAAGAGGTCCCGGATCTCGTTGAACATCCCGGTGTAGGTCGCGGGATTCGACCGGGGCGTGCGACCGATGGCCGCCTGGTCGATGACGATGCACTTCTCCAGCAGCTCCAGGTTGCGAATCTCG
>CAIOKD010000151.1 GCA_903858835.1 uncultured Verrucomicrobiota bacterium | reverse complement strand
CGCCGGGATGCAGTCCCAGCAGACGCAGCTCGACGTGATTTCCAACAACCTGGCCAACGTCAACACGACCGGCTTCAAGAAATCGCGTCCGGAGTTCCAGGACCTGCTGTACCAGAACGAGCGGCCGTCCGGGGCCGACCAGGGTGCGGGAAACCTCGCGCCGACCGGGGTTCAAATCGGCCACGGCTCCCAGTTGGTGGCCACCGCGAAGGTCTTCACCACCGGTGAACTCACCAACACCGGCAACAAGTTCGATCTGGCCATCCAGGGAGATGGCTTTCTTGAGGTCCAGATGCCGGACGGCAGTCGGGCCTTTACCCGCGATGGTGCCCTGAAGTTGAGCAATACCGGCAACTGGGTCACGAGCGACGGACTCCCGTTGGTCGGAGGTTTCCAGGCGGTGCCCGTGGGCACGACCGACATCTCCGTTTCACCGGGGGGCATGATCACCACGCGGGGCCCCCAGGGTGACCAGTCCTTCCAGGTCAACCTGGTCCGCTTCATCAATCCCGCCGGTCTTCAGAGCCTCGTTCGAAACCTGTACCGTGAAACCACGGCCTCCGGCCAGGCGGAGCAGGGCAATCCGGCCCAGAACGGGTTCGGCAGCCTCGCTCAGGGCTACCTCGAGATGTCCAACGTGAAGGTGGTCGAGGAAATGGTCGGCATGATCGTCGCCCAGCGCGCCTACGAGGTGAACTCCAAGGCCGTGCAGGCGGCCGACGAGATGATGGGCCAGGCCAACAATCTCCGACGTTGATGAAGACGATCCTCTCCAGCCTGATCGGATGCCTGCTGGGCACGGCGGCCCTCTGCGCCCAGGCAGTGATTGCCACGAACGCCCCGTCGCCGCAGGCGGCCCCGCTCCCGGAGTCCATGCCTGCCACCTTCGCCAGCGGGGCGATGGTCCACTCCGAGGGGGTGTTCGCCGCCGATCTCATCCAGGGAGTTCCCGCGCTGCCCCGGCTCCGCGTGGCCCCGGCACCGGCCGTGGGTGCATGGGCGCTGGTCACCCGCACCTCGATCGTCGAGGCACTCCGGGTCGCGGGCGTCGATCTCCGGTCCCTGCGCTGGAACGGTCCCGAGACCGCCCGGGTCTCACGGGCGATGCGCGACCTGGCCGAGGCCGAGGTTCGCGACCGCATCACCCAGGAACTCCAGCGCCGCCATGCCCGTGACGGAGGCGAGGTCGAGGTCCGCCTGTCGCGTCCGTGGCGCACCATCCAGATCCCCGACGAGCCATTGGAAATCCGCCTCCAGGATTTGCCCGCGGCGGGCCTGCAGTCGCTGATCTCCCTCAAGGTCGAGGTTCTTGCCGCAGGGGAGTCGGTCGGTGGTTGGTTCCAGCCGATCCAGGTCCGCCACTGGTGCGAGGTCCCGGTCGCCGCTTCGGCGCTTCGCCGTGGAACCCCCCTCGCCGACGCCGAGACCGTGATGGAGCGACGGGATGTCCTAGCCTCCCGGTCGATCCTGCGGGCGTTGCCGGCTGCGATCCAGGATTACGAACTGGCCGAGGGCCTCGCCGCTGGCCAGCCCCTGACGGAACGGAGCCTGCGCCACAAGACGGTGGTCTTCCGAGGGCGACGCATCGATGCCCGGGTCCAAGCGGGTAGCTTGGAGATCACCACCAAGGTCGAGGCCCTGGAGGATGGCCATCCGGGACAGAGCATCCGGGTGCGCAATCCGCAGTCCAAACGCGAGTTCCGCGGCGTGGTCCAGGCCGAGGACACGGTCTTGATTCCGCTGTGAACCCACGGAGACACCCCATGTCGATGAACGATACCCTCCGATCCACGATGCCCGGGCTCATGATCCGGATCGCTTCAGCGGCGATCCTCGCCTCGACGCCTGTTCTGGGTGCCAACGGTTCCCTGTGGATGGAGTCCTCGGCGCGGGTGCTGCTGGCCGACAACCGTGCCCGAAACGTGGGCGACATCGTCACGATCGTGGTCGACGAGAACAACGAGTCGGCCAAGCAGAACAACACCAAGACCGCCAAGAAGACGGGGGTCAGCGCGACCATCTCCAGCTTCCTCTTCGGTGCCGCCAAGGACGGGTTCCTGACCCGCGGTGGCAAGTATCCCGCCATGGACATCAAGTCCGACAAGAGCTTCGAGGGCGGCGGCACGATCAACAATTCCGAGCGCATCACCGCCCGGATCGCCGTCCGCGTCACCGAGGTGCTGCCCAACGGCCATATGATCCTCGAAGGCCGTCGAATGACGCTCGTCGGCGGCGAGGAGCAGGAGGCCGTGCTTCGCGGGGTCGTCCGCCAGGAGGACATCCAACCCAACAACACGGTGATGAGCTTCAACGTTGCCGATGCGAGCATCAAGTTCGTGTCCAAGGGCACGGTGAGCGACAGCCAGCGCCGCGGTTGGTTCACCAAGGCCTTCGACAAGATCACCCCGTTCTGACCATGGCCCGCACCCGAACTCCATCCGTGTGGCGATCCGCAATGGTCGCGGTCCGTGGGCTCCTCCTGCTCGGGATCGTCTGCGGATCGCAGGCCCTAGCGCTGGGCACCCGGGTCAAAGACCTCGTGATGGTGGCCGGAGCCCGCGACAACCAGTTGGTGGGCTACGGCATCGTCGTGGGCCTGAATGGCGACGGCGACAAGAACCCCATCTACACCCTCCGGAGCTTCGCCAACCTCCTCCAGCGGTTCGGCGTGCAGGTGCCGGCCCAGACCCTCATCGCCAAGAACGTGGCGGTGGTGATGGTGACGGCCGACATCAAGGCTTTCTCGAAGAACGGCCAGCGTCTGGATGTCACGGTCGCGGCCATGGGCGATGCCCGGAGTCTCCAGGGTGGCGTCCTCGTCCAGACCCCGCTATTCGCCGCCGACGGTCAGATCTATGCGGTGGCCCAGGGCGCGTTGGCGGTGGGCGGTTTCGTGGGCGGCAACGCCTCCGCGAGCGTCCAGAAGAACCACCCGACCGTGGCGACCATCACCGGCGGTGCCCTGGTCGAGCGCGAGATCCCGACCAAGATCATCGAAAACCAGGAGATCGAGCTGCTCTTGCGCGAGCCCGACTTCACTTCGTCGGCCCGCATGGCCCTGGCGATCAACGAATTGTTCCCGGGCTCGGCTCGGGCCATCGACCCGACCTCCGTCAAGGTCCGCATCCCCGATGGCGTCGAACAGGCCTCCGTGGATTTCGTGGCCCGGTTGGAGGACATCGAGGTGGCTCCGGACACCACCGCTCGCATCGTCATCAACGAGCGCACGGGCACGATCGTGGCCACCTCGAAGGTCAAGATCTCAAGCTGCGCGGTTTCCCATGGTGACCTGACCATCACCATCGCCAACAGCTTCGACGTGTCGCAGCCCAATGCCCTGAGCCAGACCGGAAACACCGCCGTCACGCCAAGGGCCGACGCCAACGTCAACGAGCGCAAGGGCACACTGATGACCCTTTCCGATATGCCGACGGTCGAGAAGGTGGCCGCGGGCCTGAACGCCATCGGCGTCACGCCGCGCGACATGATGGCGATCTTCGGATCCATGAAGCAGGCCGGTGCGCTCCAGGCCGAACTGATCCTTCGTTGACCATGAACGTCCCCGGAAACATCCCCCGACTCTCCGCAGCCGACGCGGCGTCATTCGCCGGGACCCGCACGCCTGCCGGCGGCCCGCCCGACAAGGTCCGCGAGATGACCCAGCAGTTCGAGGCGGTGTTCGTCCGGCACCTCCTGAACGAGGCCCAGAAGCCGGTGATTGGCGGCGGCGCCATCCAGGCCTCTTCGTCCCGCGCGATCTACCAGGACATGATGGTCGAGCGATGGGCCGACCAGATCAGCCAATCCGGGACCTTCGGCGTCGCCCGAAGCCTCGAACTCCAACTGCGCCGTTCTTCCCCCGTGACCGTTTCAACCCCCCAGGCCGCCCCCCAGGGCGCCCAATCCCTCCCGTGAATCCATCCATCCAGGACCTGATCGAAGCGCTGCGGATGGAGCTGCAGCACTATGGTGAACTGCTGGCCCGACTGGACCAGCAGCAGGAAACTGTCTTTCGGCGCGATGCCGAAGGCGTGCTCGATGGCTCCTCCGCCATCGAAAGCCAGGCCGCCCTCGTCGAGGAGGCCCGTCGTGAACGCGAACTCCGTCGGGCCTCCGTGGCGCGCTGCCTCGGGGCCCCGGCCGATGCGTCGTTCGAACATCTGCTCCCGCTCCTGCCCGAGGACTACCGTCCCCTGATCCAGGCGCTGGTGGAGGAGAACAACGAGCTGTTGACCCGGGTCCGGGCCCGATCGCGTCAGAATCACCTCCTGCTCTCGCGGACGGTGGACCTGATGCAGCGTCTGATGGGTGGCCTGTTCGCGACCAAGGGCGGCGGCACCTACTCCGGCGACGGGGCCCTGCTCGGGGCCCGCGGCAACGCCCGTCGCCTGTACGAGGCCGTCGGCTGAAACGGCAACCGGGCGACCTATGCTGGGACTCATTGGATCATTGCGGATGGGCACCCGCGCACTGGCCACACAGCGGCAGGGTGTGGAGGTGGCCGGCCACAACCTGGCGAACGTCAACAACACGGCGTACGCCCGGCAGCGGGTCTCGATCCAATCCACGGCTTCCAGCGACGGTTTCACCGACCCGGTGGGCAGTGGTGCCGAGGTCACGGCCATCCGCCAGATCCGCGATCGCATCCTCGATGGCGAGGTGGTTACCGAAGGCGCGGTGACCGGCTCGCTCGAGGCCCAGCAGCGGGCGCTCGGCCTGGCCCAATCCCTCCTTGGGCAAAGCATCGACCGGGGCGGCACCGGTGCCGGTGGGGCCTCCGCGGCCGACGGCGTGGGCGGAGGTCAGCAGTTGGCGGCCGGCCTGACGGACTTCTTCAACGCCTTCGCCTCGCTGGCGGCCCAGCCGGCGTCCATCCCCGAACGCGAGATCACCCTTCGTCGGGCGGCGGCCCTGGCGGCCCAGTTCCCCACGCTGAACGGCCGGCTCGAACGGCTGGGTGGACAATTGGACGCATCGGTGGACACCGACCTCAAGTCGGCCAATGCGCTGCTGACCGACATCGCCCGGCTCAATGGCCAGATCTCGCGGACCGAGGCCGTTTCGGGCGCTGGAACCGCCAACGACCTGCGCGACCAACGCCAGTCCAAGCTGGAGTCGCTGTCGACGCTGGTTGGGTTCGACTCCGTCGAGGCCTCCGACGGATCCCTCGGCATCGTGGTCGGCGGGGCATCCCTGGTCACCGCCGACGTCCGCGAAAAGACCCTGGAGACCTTCGTCGATGTCGATGGCCTCCGCAGGATCCGGGCCTCGGGCACCACCAGCGCCCTGGTGATCACCTCCGGCCGGGTGCACGGCACCCTCGATGCCCGCGACGGTGGTCTCAAGGACCTGCGCGACGGCATCGACGCGTTGGCCTCGAGCCTCATCCAACAGGTCAATGCGCTGCATTCCTCGGGGTTCGCCATCGACGGGAGCACCGGGCGCGATTTCTTCGTGGGTTCCTCCTCCGCCGACATCCGTGTCAATCAGGCGTTGCTCGACGATCCGACCACGCTGCAGGCGGCCGGAGCCCCCAACGCCCGAGGCGACAACCGGACGGCGCTGGCGCTGTCGCAACTGGGCAACCAGCCGATCGCCGCTCTCGGCGGACAGACCTTTGGCAGCGCCTACAACCAGACGGTCGGCCGGTTGGGTGAGGCCTTGTCGTCGGTCAACCAACGACTCGCCGATCAGAAGACGGTGGCCGACCTGATCCGCGGCCAGCGGGATTCGGTCAGCGGCGTATCCATCGACGAGGAGATGGCCGATCTCACTCGGTTTCAGCGCGGTTATCAGGCCAGCGCCAAACTCATCACCACCATCGACGAGATGCTCGACACGACGATCGGCCTCAAACGCTGATCCCCGAATGAAAGGCCCATGATATGATTCGAGTCACCTCGGGAGCCTACGCCGACCGGTTGGTCTCCAACCTCGGGAGCATCACCGCGCGCCAGGCCCGCTACCAAGCGCAGATCTCCACCGGCCAGCGGATCGCACTGCCCGAAGACGACCCGTCGGCGGTCCGTCGCACCCTCGATCTGGAGGGCGAGCGGGGCAGGGTGGGGCAGTATGGCCGCAACATCACCCGGCTCAAGGAGACGGCCACCACAATCCAGACGGCGATGAGATCCCTTTCCAAGATCGCCACCCGGGCCTCGGAGTTGGCGGTGAAGGCCAACAGCGTCCGGTCGCCCGACGACCTCAAGGCCTATGCGGCTGAGGTGACGCAGATGATCCAGCAGGCGGTTTCTTCGGCGAATGCCAACCTCCGGGGCGAATCCATCCTGGGTGGCACCCGCAACGACACGCCGGCTTACGCCATCACGCTTGGGAGCGATGGCCGGGTCCAGTCGGTGACCTACCAGGGCAATCAGAGCATCCCATCCCTGGAGATCGCCGAGGGCCAGGAGCTCAGCGCGAGCGTGGTGGGTTCCAATCCGGCGGGCTCCGGACCCGCCGGCCTGATCCAGGACCCAAGGTCCGGTGCCGACCTGTTCGGGCACCTGATCCAGCTCCAGGACCAGTTGTTGGCCGGGAACGGTGCGGCCGTGACCTCCACCACCGCGGTGGGGCTTCAGGCCGACACCGAGAACCTGCTCCGGCACATCGCCGCCAACGGCGTCGTCCAGGGACGACTCGAGGCCGCCGGGGCCTCGGTCAGCGATCGTCTGCAGGCGCTGGAGGGCCAGATCTCCGCCGAGACCGATGCCGACCTCGCCAAGGTCCTCGTCCAGTTGAACCAGACGCAGGTCTCCTATCAGGCCGCCCTTCAAACCGGAGGCCGCATCCTGCAGATGTCCCTGATGGATTACCTCCGGTAGGAACCGGCCCCAGGGTTGGCAGAGGGCGTATCCCGACTCCTCGGTCCCGACCCATCGACCCAGACTTCCGCCGGTTTCCTTGATCCGGGCCTTCGGATGGCGATAGGATCCTCGGACATTCATGAGCGTCCTCGTTGTCGGCACTACCGCGTTGGATTCGATCAAGACCCCGAAATCCGAGAACCCCCGCCTGCTGGGCGGTTCGGCCAGCCATGCGGCCGTCGCCTCCAGCTTCTTCGCCCGGACCCACCTGATGGGCGTGGTCGGTGGCGATTTTCCCGCGAAGTACATCCGCCTGTTCCAGAAACACGGCATCTGCCTCAAGGGCCTGGAGCGGGTCAAGGACGGCCAGACCTTCCATTGGTCTGGCGAATACGAGGTGAACATGAACAACCGGCGGACGGTGGAGACCGTGCTCGGAGTCATCGAGCACTGGCAACCGGCTCTCCCCGCCGCGTACGAGTCCACTCCGTTTGTACTTCTGGCCAACATCTCGCCGGCGGTGCAGCACCGGGTACTCGACCAAGTCTCCAAGGCGAAGTTCGTCATCGCCGACACCATGGATCTCTGGCTGAACATCGCGCTGCCCGACGTATTGACCCTGCTGAAGCGCATCGACTGCCTCGTGCTCAACGACAGCGAGGCCCGTCAGTTGGTCTCCGACGACAACGTGGTGAGCGCCCTGACCAAGATCCATCGGATGGGGCCCAAGTACGTGATCATCAAGAAGGGGGAGCACGGTTCGATCCTGTCCGGACCGAAGGGCCTCTTCGTGGCTCCCGCCTACCCGTTGCGCAAGGTGGTGGATCCGACCGGCGCAGGCGATTCCTTCGTTGGCGGGCTGATCGGATACCTCGCGGCCCAGAAAACCGGGTCGGTCGAAACCAATCTCCGCCGGGCCATCCTGCATGGCAGTGTCGTGGCCTCGTTCTGCTGCGAAGGCTTCGGCCTGAACGTCACCACCCGAACCACCAAGGCCAAGATCCTCGAGCGGGTCAAAGAACTGGAGCGCCTCAGCAAGTTCTGATCGCCGAGTGACAGGAGATCGGACGGGGCTCCTCCGATCTCCGTCGGGCTTGAATCGCTCTGAGGGGAGCCGGCCTGATCAGATCTCGACCTGCATCCCCAACTCCACCACGCGGTTGGCGGGCAACCGGAAATAGGCCGTGGCGCTCAAGGCGTTGCGGGTCATGATGGCGAAGAGGCGCTCCTGCCAAATGTTCATGCCGCCGTTTCCGACCTTCGGAATGACCGTCTCACGGCTGAGGAAAAAGGTCGTTTCCATTTCACGGAACTCCAGGTCGTGTTCCGCACACAACTTGAGGATGGCCAGGATGTTGGTGGTTTCCATGAACCCGTAGTGCGCCTGCACCCGCCAAAAACCCGCCTCCAGACGTTCCACCGTGAGGCGTTCATGGGCGTCGACCACAGGCACCTCCTCCACGAGGATCGTGAAGAAGATCACCCGCTTGTGCAGCACCTTGTTGTGCTTGAGGTTGTGCAAAAGGGCGATGGGTGTGGTGTTCGGATTGCTTGCCATGTAGACGGCCGTGCCCGCCACCCGCATCGGATCCTTCCGCGCCATGTCGGCGATGAATTTCTGCGCCGGCATGGCGCTGACCCGGAGGCGTTCCCAGACCAATCGTCGCCCCGTCTTCCAGGTAGACATGATGAAGTACATCGTTCCGGCGATCAGCAGCGGGAACCAACCGCCGTGCGGGATCTTCAGCAGGTTCGCCACGGCCAGCGGCGTCTCGACTAGCAGCATGGCCCCGGCGACCAGGGAGGCGTGCAGCCTCGACCAACCGAAAACCCGTTGGGAGGCGAAGAAGAAGAGCAGGGTGGTGGTGACCATGGTGAAGGTCACGGCCACGCCATAGGCACTGGCCAGGTTGTCCGAGTTCTTGAACCCGAAGATGAGCCCGAGGCAGGCCACCATCAGGGCGAAATTGACCTGAGGCATGTAGATCTGACCGCGTTCCCTCTCGGAGGTGTGCTCGATCAGCAGGCGTGGCATGTACCCGAGCTGGATGGCGTGCATGGTCAACGAATAGGCCCCAGAAATCAGCGCCTGCGAGGCGATGATGGCTGCCGCCGTGGCCAGGGCCACCATTGGGTAAAGGGCCCAGGAGGGGCACAGTTGGTAGAACGGATTGAACGAGGCATTCGCGGCCAGTCCCGGTTGAGCCATCAGCAGGCCTCCCTGGCCCAGGTAGTTGAGGATGAGGGCCGGCAGGACGACGCTGAACCAGGCCCACCGGATGGGGCGCATTCCGAAATGACCCATGTCGGCATAGAGGGCTTCGCCGCCGGTGACTGCCAGCACCACCGAGCCCAGAACGATCAACCCGACCCATCCATGACCGGCCAAGAACGACAACCCGTGGACTGGATTGAAGGAATTCAACACCGCCGGTTGCATCAGGATGCCCCGCATTCCCAGCACTCCGATCGCGATGAACCATAGCAGGGTGATGGGACCAAAGATGCGCCCGACCTTCGCGGTGCCCGCCCGTTGTGCCGCGAAGAGCGCCACGATGATCCCAGCGGATACCGGCAGGATGAACCGCTCGAATCCGGGCGCGGCGACCTTGAGGCCCTCGACCGCGCCGAGGACCGAGATGGCCGGTGTGATGATCCCGTCGCCATAGAGCAGGCACGCGCCGGCGATGCCGATGGCTGCGAAGGTCTTGGCCAAGCGGCTCCGATGGCCGGATTTGGCCTCTGGAAAGGCCAACGCCATGAGTGCCAGAATGCCTCCCTCACCTTTGTTGTCGGCTCGGAGCACGTACACCAAATACTTGATCGTCACGATGAGGATCAGGGCCCAGATGATCAGGGAAAGGACTCCCATCACATTCGCCGGGTTCACCGGAGCCCCATGGCCGGGGGCGAAGCACTCCTTGAAGGCGTAGATGGGGCTGGTGCCGATGTCCCCGTAGACGATGCCGAGGGCGGCCAGGGAGAGGCCGACGAGGTGTTTTCCGGTGGCGGGCTTGTGATGGCTCATATTTCAAGATTCCGGTGTCAGCGCCATGGGGCGGACCCTGTGGAGGGATCCGAGCAGGGATTCATAGGGGACCCCTGGGACAATGCCCGGGACCCGGACGACGGGAGGGATGATTTCATGATGTCTGCAACAAACCAGCGACCCAGGGCCACCGTTGTCGCAGGATCGACTCCGCCGAACTGCGCACGACCGGATGCCCTTCCAAGGGCCTACGAGGTTAGCTGACGGGCTAGGGCCTGGAAGTGCCCCGAGCCGGTTTCCCGGCTCTACGCCCCGTGCCGGTGAGATGGATTCACCCCGGCGTTGGGTCCCCCGCGCCCGTTCGATGGGATATCGACCGGGCTTCGGCTGCGGGGGCGAGGTAAGCGGTCCCGCGGGTTTCTGTCAACAGGGGGCGACCCCGGGGGCTGCCCCGGGGATCGACGGGGGATCCGAGGATCCGTTCCCTGCGGATGGCCCGCCTGACGGCCAATTCATCCCTTGACGGATGGGGGCTCCGAGAGGTTCTTGGGCGGATGTCGTCCAAGACCTTCCTGGCCGCCTCGCTGGCGGTGTTCTGTGGCACCGTCGCCCTCCGTTCCGATGAGGGCATGTGGCTCTACAACGATCCTCCCCGCGAACGGGTGTGCGCCAAGTACGGTTTCGAATTGACCGACGCGTGGCTCGAGCACCTGCAAAAGTCTTCGGTGCGCTTCAATTCTGGAGGGTCCGGTTCCTTCGTCAGCGAAGACGGCCTGGTCCTTTCGAACCACCACGTGGGTGCCGACGCCCTCCAGAAGGTCTCCAGCGCCCAGAAGAACTACCTTCGCGACGGTTTCTACGCCCGCTCCCAGGCCGAGGAGATCCCGTGCGTGGACCTGGAACTGAATGTCCTGCAGTCCATCGTGGACGTGACCGCCCGGGTGAACGCCGCGGTGACCGAGGGCATGTCCCCGGACGACGCCGTGAAGGCGCGCCGTCGGGTCATGGCGGTCATCGAGAAGGAGTCGCTCGACGCGACCGGGCTGCGATCCGATGTCGTCACGCTCTACCAGGGGGGAGCCTACCATCTCTACCGGTTCAAGAAATACACCGACGTCCGACTGGTCTTTGCGCCTGAGCAGCAGGTCGCCTTCTTCGGTGGCGATCCCGACAATTTCGAGTATCCCCGCTACGACCTCGATATCTGCCTGTTCCGGGCCTACGAGAATGGAAAGCCCGTGAAGGCGCCCCATTTCCTCAAGTGGTCCCAGAAGGGGGCGGCCGAGGGCGAATTGACCTTCGTGTCCGGACATCCGGGTCGCACCGAGCGCCTGCTCACCGTCGCTGAATTGGAGTACCTGCGCGACCGGCAGTACCCGATTGCGTTGGCTTACCTCAAGCGGCGCGAGGTGCTCCTGCGCTCCTGGAGCGAGCGCAGCGCCGAGAATGCTCGTCGAGCGAAGGATGAACTCTTCGGTATCCAGAACAGCCGCAAGGCCCGCGACGGCGGCCATGCCGGCCTGTACGATCCGGCGTTGATGGAATCGAAGCGCCAGCAGGAGAAGGCGCTGCGGGTGAAATTCGCCGCCAATCCCGCCTTCTCTGCGGCCGCCGGAGCCTACGACCGCATCCGGGAAGCCCAGATGAAGATCGCCCGGGATGAGCGGCTCCACCGACTCCTGGAATTGGGCCACGCCTTCCAATCCGAACTGTTCGATATCGCACATATCCTGGTGCGCGCGGCGGACGAGTATCCGAAAGCCGATGGCGAACGCCTTCGGGAGTTCGCGGAGGCCGGTCGGGCCTCGATGGAACTGGGCCTATTCTCCGACAAGCCGATCCACGACGACCTCGAGATCCTCAACCTGTCCGACTCCCTGACCTACCTGAGCGAGCAGCTAGGGGCCGAGAATCCCATCGTGCAGAAGGTGCTCGCGGGCAAATCGCCCCGGATCAGGGCCGCCGAGCTCATCCAGGGCAGCCGCCTCCGCTCGGTGGACGAGCGACGTCGGCTGTACCAGGGCGGGGCTGCCGCCGTCGCCGCTTCCAACGATCCTCTGATCCTCGTGGCCAAGTCGGTGGATGCCGAGGCCCGGGAGGTGCGCCAACGCATCGAGGCCCAGGCCGAGATCAAGAAGCAGGCCCATGCGGCGATCGCGGCCGCCCGCTTCGCCCTGGAAGGCAAGGGGCAATATCCCGACGCCACCTTCACCCTGCGCCTCTCCTACGGCGTGGTGAAGGGGTACACGTCGGGAGGCAAGGCTGTCCCGGCCACCACCTCCCTGGGGGGCATCTTCGAGCGGTCCGCCGAGATGGAGGGCCGGCCACCGTTCGACCTGCCGGAGCGGTGGCTCAAGAAGCGCCGTTCCATCAACGCGGCGGTGCCCTTCAACTTCGTGTCCACCCACGACATCATCGGGGGCAACTCGGGCAGTCCGGTGGTGAACCGCGACGGCGAGTTCGTGGGCATCATCTTCGATGGCAACATCGAGTCGCTGGTGCTCGGCTTCGCCTACGAGGAGACCCAGGCCCGGGCCCTCTCGGTCCACAGCGCGGGCATCCTCGAGGCTCTTCGGAGC
Organism: uncultured Verrucomicrobiota bacterium; assembly: GCA_903858835.1. Classification (GTDB taxonomy): domain Bacteria; phylum Verrucomicrobiota; class Verrucomicrobiia; order Limisphaerales; family UBA9464; genus SXXZ01. Next base: position 13,717 of record CAIOKD010000151.1, on the reverse strand, counting down.
GTCTATGCCGCCAAGCCGCTGGTGGATGAGTTGGTGACCGGCCGGCGGAAGTGAGCGGGGGCGTCGTCGGGGCGGAGATTCCCGGCGTCACTGGATGGGTCGCGTCCGCTGGTGCGACCGTTCCGGCTATTCCGGGGTCCCGCGTTCGACCAGTTTCTTGTGCCGGACGATCCCATCGGCGATGGCGGCGGCGAGTTGGTCCCGCGCTTTTCTCGAGTCCATCAATCGGGTGTCGCCGGGGTGCGTCATGTAGCCGCCCTCGATGAGCACCCCCGGCATGCGGAGCAAGGTCAGTTCCTTGAAGCGGGCCCTGCGGACGCCTCGGTCGGCCAACGGGGTCTGGTCGAGGATGGCCCGGTGGATCTGGTGCGCCAGGGTGAGGTTCTCGCGGTCGAACCGATTGGCCTCGAAGCCGGCCATGCGTCCGCGGCGTTGGGAGTCGTTGCTGGAGGGGGCGCCCGCCGGTGTCAGGCAATAGGTCTCCAGGCCCTGCACCGAATCGTTCCCGGGCCCGTCGAAGCCATTGAAATGCAGGCTCACGTACAGGTCGGCACCGGCACGATTGGCCGCCTGGGCCCGTTCCGACAGTTCGATGAACCTGTCCGAACTCCGGATGAACACCACCTGAAATCCCGCCGCCTTCAGGTGCCGGGCCAGGTCGATAGCGAGGTCCAGCGTGTAGGTCTTCTCCATCCGTCGACCCTCCATGTTGCCAGGATCCTTGCCGCCGTGCCCGGCATTGATGGCGATGCGCCGGATGGGGCGCACCGACCGCTTCGGCGGGGCCAGCAGCGGGGCCATCAGGGAGTCGATGTCGCGCTGGGAGACCCGGAAGCGTCCGCCCTCGACAGGGATCCGGTCCGACAGGCGGAATTCGACCTCGTTGAACGTCACCCGGTCGGAATCCTTGCGGAACCGCAGACGGGTCCACCGATTAGTCAGCAGCAGTTCCTCGCCCACGACGATGGGGCGCAGGTGCATGTCCCGTCCCCACGAGGCGAGGTCCCGGAATCCGGGCTCCCAATCGCGCGCCAGGGTAGGGATTGCCAGAAGCATCCAGACCCAGGCAAAGATCGGCAGGCGGGGGTGCCGCCGCCAACGGGAGGGGGATGCAGACGAGGGGATCATGCTCCGGGACGGCGCCGGGCCTTCGTCAACGGAGGTTGTCGGGATTGAGCCCGTGCAGGTCCTTCGGTACGAAGAGACCATCGCGGCGGATCAGTTCGGAGTCGAACCACACATCGCCACCACCCCATTCCGGCCGCTGGATCAGCACCATGTCCCAGTGCACCGCCGACTTGTTGCCATTGCCCGGATCCTCGTATGCCTGGCCCGGGGTGAAGTGCAACGATCCGGCGATCTTCTCGTCGAACAGGATGTCGCACATCGGGTTGAGGATGTACGGGTTGAACCCGAGGCTGAACTCGCCGATGTACCGGGCACCCGCGTCCATATCGAGGATCTCGTTGAGCTTGCGCTCGGTGCCCCCCTGGCAGGTCGCCTTGACGATGCGGCCGTCCTTCAATTCCAGGCGGATGCCCTCGAACTTGGTGCCTGCGTACAACGTGGGCGTGTTGAAGGTGATCACGCCGTTGGACGATTTGAGCGTCGGGCAGGTGAAGCATTCGCCATCGGGGATGTTGCGCAGTCCCTCGCAGGGCTTGGCGCCGATGTTCTTGATCGAGAACGACAGCTCCGTGCCCGGGCCCACGATCCGCACCTTGTCGGCCTTGCGCATCCGCTTCTCGAGGGGCTTCATGGCCCGCGCCATCCGGGCGTAGTCCATGGTGCACACGTCGAAGTAGAACTTCTCGAACGCCTCGGTGCTCATGTTGGCCGACTGGGCCATGCTGGGGGTCGGCCAGCGCAGGACGCACCATCGGGTCTTGTTGATCCGGTGGTCGAGCGCGGGACGGAGGGTCTTGGAGTAGAGGCGGGTCCTCTCGGAAGGCACGTCGCTGTTCTCGCTCGCATTGTGGGCCCCCCGGATGGCGATGTAGGCCTGCATCTTGCGAATGCGGTTCAGCTCCAGGTCGCGGACCAGCCGGGCGTGGCGTTCGTCGGTCCCGATCTGGACCTCGCGCAGCACCCGAGAATGACGCATCTCGACGATCGGCGTGGCCCCGCGGGCCCGGGCCGCCCGGATCAACTCGACCGCCATCTCGTCAGGCGTGTCCACCAGGTCCATCAGGATGTTCTCCCCCGCCTTGAGGGCGCAGGAATACTCGATGAGAAGCTTGGCCAGTTTGGCGTAACGCAGATCGCTCATGTGATGTTTCTCAAGGAAAACACGCCCCCAACCCCAGTCCAAGCAGCAAAAGGGGTCGGTCCCGCATATTTACACAACGTCCCCGATCCGACATTCTCCCACCCATGGCCCGCAAGCTCCGCATCGAATACCCCGGCGCGATCTACCACGTCCTCAACCGGGGAGACCGGCGCGAGTCGATCTTCCGCGACGATGTCGACCACCAGGTCTTCCTCGCCACCTTGAACGACGCCTGCATCAAGGCCGACTGGCAGATCCATGCCTATTGCCTCATGGGGAACCATTTCCACCTGGTGGTGGAGACGCCCCGGGGAAACCTTGTTTCGGGGATGAAGTGGTTCCTGGGCACCTACACCCTGCGCTTCAACCGGCGTCATGGGTTGTCGGGCCATCTCTTCAGCGGGCGGTACAAGTCGCTGCTCGTGGAGCCCGATCAGCCGGATTACCTGCGAACCGTGTGCGAGTACGTCCACCTCAACCCGGTCCGCGCCCAACTGCTGACTTCCGCCGACCTCCTCCAGTCCTACCCTTGGAGCAGTTATCCGGCCTATCTCGAGGGACCCCGCGGGCGCCCCGCTTGGCTGCGGGTGGACCGGGTCCTGGGAGGCATGGGCATCCCGGCCGACACCGTGGCCGGACGCCGACAGTTTGCGCAGTCCATGGAGGCCCGCCGCCAGGATGACGATCCCGAGAAGTACGCAGGCATCCGCCGCGGGTGGTGCTGGGGCGACGAATCCTTCCGAAAGGAGCTGCTGGCCCGGATGGATGGGGGAGCCGTCGGTGGCCCCTCTGGCGATGCCATTCGTGAGAGCGCCTTCGAGAAGGCCGAGCGCCTGTTGAAGGCCGAGTTGGCCCGACTCGGCTGGAGCGAGGAAGACCTGGCTGCTCGCCGGAAGGGCGACTCGGCCAAGGTATGTATCGCCCAGAAACTCCGCTCGGAGACCACCATGACGCTGAAGTGGATCGCCGACCACCTCCGCATGGGAACGGCGTCGAGCCTGGCCAACCTGCTGGCCGCCCGGAGGAACTCCACCGGGAAACCCCCGGCGCCCGTGGCGGCACCGATCAAGGAAGGTCGAGCGACTCTACGGGGCCGAACAGGTCGAGGACGCGCCGCGCGCGCGTGATCCCCGTGTAGAGGAGGTTGCGGGTGAGGATCCGCGAATCGGCATCGGCCGGGAGTTCCAGGGCGACGGCATCCCACTCGCTGCCCTGGCTCTTGTGGATGGTCAGGCCGAAGGCCGGTTGATGGGCCGGCAAGCGGACCCTCGGAATCACCCGCGGGACCCCATCGGATCCCGGAAACAGTGCCACGGTGGCGGTGCCTCCAGCTGTCGGCCCAAGAGCGATACCGATGTCGCCATTGCTCAGCCCGAGCGACCGGTCGTTGGCGAGGATCAGCACCGGGCAGCCGTGGGGCAGTTCTTCCGTTCGGCGGTGCTCGGGCGTCCAGAGCAGGGCGGTGCCAGCCTGGTTCGCCCGATCCACCTGATGGTTGGTGCTGCAGAGCAATTGGAACCGCTCCAGTTGGCGCAGCGCCTCAGAATGGCCGGCGGTATCGGTTTGGGCCGGAATCGTGCACCACCGCACCCACGGCCGGGTCAGATCCAGCCACTCGCACCAGCGCCTTTGGCAGAGTTCCCTGCGGGACCGCTCGGGAGACTGGCGATGCCAGGTGAGGACCGGCTCGGGAGCCGAACCATGGCGGGCGAAACATTCCAGGATCGAGTCACGGCCGTGGGGACTCCCCGGTCTCACCCGGTCGGCCAATTCCAGGATCCACGGTGCATGCATCGCGCGCCAACTGTGTTTCAGTCCCACCACCTTCCCGGGCAAGGAAGACCGAGGGACGCCGCCCTGAGCGATCAACCGCGGCAGGCCCTGGTCGTAGTCGCGCTGCACCTGTTCCCCGGAAACGGCGAGCCGTGCCGCCAACCGATCCCGAAGGTCGTGGGGGAGCGTCCGGCACCCGCAGGTGCCCTGCACCCACTCGGAAAGAACACCCCCGACATCGACACTCTCCAATTGATCGCTGTCACCGAGCAGCAGCAGCGACGCCTCCCGCGGAAGGGCCCGGACCAAGGCGTGCATCAGGGCGAGGTCCACCATGCTGGCCTCATCGACCAGCATCACCCGCACCTCCAGCGGTCTCAGCGCGTTCCGCCGGTAGGGACCCCCGCGTTCGGGGGGCTCGGGCCCCCACTCGAGCGCCCGGTGGAGGGTCACGGTGGCGATGCCCCGAAGGAAGGCGCGGTCGTCGTCGTCGAGGCCCTCGAGGCGGATCGCCGCCTGCGCCAGCGCCTCGCCGATGCGGCTGGCGGCCCGGCCGGTCGGTGCGGCCACCAAGACCTGGTCCGCGGTGAGCCCGGGGTCCAGGCGGCGACGCACCGCCAGCAGGGCTGCGGCGGTGGTCGTCTTGCCGGTGCCCGGACCGCCGGTCAGCACGCCGACAGGCGCATCGACCAGAGCGGCGATGGCCAGGCGCTGCTGTGCGTTGTCGAACAGCGGGCGCTCGGGATCGCCGCATTCTCCGAATTCCTTATGCGGAGGCAGGATTTCTTGGAGTGCCCTGGCCACCTCGGCATCCGGAAGGCGAACGCCGTCGCCTCTGCCGTGCTCCTCGACCCAGGACCGGATTTCCCGAAGTTGCTGCGCATAGCGCGGCAGCACCAGGCTCGATCCCTCGAGGGCGAAATACTCGGGCCATCCTCCCAGTGCCGCCTGTTCCTCGTCAGTCCACGAGGTCTCGGCCAGGGACATCGATCCGATGCCTGCGCCGGCCCGACGCAGCAGTTCGGCCAAGACGGGCCGGAGACGGGCCTGGTGAGCCGCCCGCGGCGATCCGGCGGGCAGGGTGGGCCAGATGGCCTGGGCGAGTTCCTCGAAGCCGTCCGGTGCGACTGGAGATGTGCTGCCAGGGGGCGTGGGTTTGCCGGGATTCATGCGAGGGAGTCCGGATTCCGAGAGAACAAGCCATCCAAGCGGTCCAGTGCCTGCACGCAGGGGCGATCCCACCAGACCCCTTCCTCAGGGAAGCCCCGGACAAACAGGTACATCACCCCGCCGAGGTGACGCTCGGGATCGTAGCCGGGCAGGTGGGCCCGCAGGTGTCGATGCAGCGCCAGCAGATAGATCCGCGCCTGGAGGAAGTAATGGGATCGGAGCATGGCCCGGTCGAGGGCCCCGGGATCATAGCGGTCGAGCCGATTGCTCTTGTAGTCGGCGACATACCATCTCCCGTCCCGCTCGAACACCAGGTCGATGAACCCTTGCAGAAACCCGGTGAACTCGGTGAACCCCCAACCCGCGAGGCTCTTGGCCCACTCCTGGCCTCCCACCATGGACCGCAGCCGAGGATCGTCGGTGAGCCTTGCGGAAAGCGTCTTGGCGTCGATCCGATCGACGGGCAGGTGGAACTGCATCTCGGTGATGCAATCGCCCCGCAGATCGGCCAAGCGGAAGCGGACTCCCGGGGCCGGTTCCAGCGCCGCATCCAGGATCGCCTCCAACGACCTCTGCCAGGCCTCGGGTGGGTCGTAGGAAGCCACGGCCTGATCCACGGGGCGCCCATTGCCCAGATGGTCTTCCAACGCCCGGTGCAGTTGATCGCCCAAGATGCTTCCGGCCGTCCCCAGCTGGGCGAGCCCATCCCAGGGGGATCGGGTGTCACCGGCACCCGATTCCGGCTCCTGGGCCGCCGTGAAATCCCGGTCGGCGGCGGTCGGTTCGTGGTCGATATCCGATCGCGACAGCGAGGTGAAGCTTCGGGTGGCGAACAACGGGAATGGATGGGGTCGCAGAATTGGAGGTTGTTGGAGCGTCTGCATCGCGCCCGCCGCCAGCCCACCGGGGGGCGGTGCGACCCCGCAATCCTCGGGAGCCACCGCCACTTCGGATTCTTCGAGGCATTGGATGCCGTGCGCTTCCAGCGATTTCCAGCACGCGGGCCAGGCGTCCATCGAGTCGGCCCTCAGTCCTGGAAGTCGTGCCAGTGGGGCCTCGGCCGCGGAGTTGTTCCCCGCATTCTTCGGGTAGGCCGCGATCGGAGCCATGCCCAGATAAAGCCGATGACGCGCCCGGGTCAGCGCCACGTACAGACGCCGGCTCTCTTCTTCGGTTTCTTGGGTTTCGGCCGCCTCGAGCGTGGCTTCGAATGCGTCGGACCCCACATCGATCACCCACGACTCGGCGATCCGCGCCACCGCCGCGGCCGGAGTTCCCCGACGGGTGCGACCGGTGACCCGGCAGAGGAACGGGCAAAAGACCACGGGATACTCGAGTCCCTTGGCGCCATGGATGGTGTTGAGTTGGACGGCCGAGGCATCGGTTTCCAGGCGCATGAGTGCGCTTTCACCGGAGGCGCCTTCGATCGATTCCGGGGCCTCGGCGATCTGGCGGGCCAGCCAGGCGGACAGGGATTCGGCGCTTCGAATTCCCGATTCGAACCGCCCTTGAAGGAGCGTTCCCAACTGCCGCCAGTTGGTGAGCCGCCGTTCGCCGTCGGCGTGGCCCAGGTTGTGTGCCGATAGAGTCGGATTGGAGATCCAGCGCAGCAGCGGCGGCAGCGGCCCCACCCGGGACAACTCTTGGCGAGCCTGCAGGAACTCCTGGAACAGGTCCGCCTGCAATCCGGGGGCGTTTTGAATCTTGAGCAATGCCTCCACCGAGGTGGCCCCCAGCGGGCTCAGCAGGAAGGCCGATAGCCGTCCGAGCAGGTCCCCATGGTGGTGCAACGCCGAGAGCAACTCCAGCCAGCCGAGCACGTCCAGGGCCTCATCGCTGTCGAACACGCTGCCAAGTCCCTTTCCCGATGACTGACATGGGATGCCGTGGGTATGGAGCGCCCGCCGCATCGTGCGCAGTTCGACATGGTTGGCGGCCAGAACCCCGATGTCGCCCGGGGTGAGCCGGCGCTGGTCGCCCGTGTGGCGGTCGGCGATGGTCACCGGATCCCGCAGCAGGCGGGCGATCTCACGGGCGGCCGATTCGGCCAGTCGAGCCGGTGCCCGCGAGCGGTCCGATTCCTGGCTCCAAAGCAGGACCAGTGCCCGACGATCGGCCGGATCCCGGATACGGTCGTCGGTGGCCCGGGCGGTGACCGGCACGTACTCGAATGGCGCATCGCCCGCCAGCGAGTCCGGGAAGCGGAACCCCGATCCGTAAAGGTGGTTGATGGCCAGGACCAGCGACGGATCGGACCGGTGATTCACCGTCATCGGGGGCGCTGCCGTCGCCTTGAGGGCCAGCGACCGGTAGCTGGCGAGGTCGGCCCCACGGAATCGGTAGATGCTCTGCTTGGGGTCGCCGATGACCAGGAACGCCTCGGTGTCGGGATGATTGAAGAGCGTCTGGAAGACCTCGATTTGCAGCGTGTCGCTGTCTTGGCACTCGTCGAGGATCGCCGCCTTGAGTCGCCCGCGGACGGCCCGGGCGAGCGGTCCTTTGGGCCCCTGCGCCCTCAGCGCATCGCGCACGGTGAGGAGGATGTCGTCGAAGGTGCGCAAACCCGCCAGCGCCTTGCGGTCCGGAAGGTCTTTCTGCAGGCGTTCGGCCAGCCCGGTGGCGGGCAGACGGGTTTCCGCCAATTCGAGCTGTCTGTAGCGGGACCAGAGGCTTGAGAACGTCTCGGGAAGGACTTTGATCTGGGGATCGGTGAGTTTTTCCCAGAATCCTTGATCACGGAGATTCTGGATGCGGTTTCGGACGGCCTTTTGGGTGCTCTTATTGGTGATGGCTCCCAAAACCGCGGGTTCTTCGGCCGCGATCCGTCGCAATACCTCGGCCTTGTCTGCCGCGAGTGCCTCGTGCGTCACTGACGTCCCGCGAACCAGGGCGGCCGGGCGGGCCTGCAACGTCTTCGCCAACCGGCGCAGGGTGGTCACCTCGGGCGCCTGCAGGTCCGACGACTCCATCAGGTAGTCGTCGGTGATCTGTTCGACCAGCGTGTTGCAACCCTCCTGCAGCCGGAGGTTTGGGTCGCAGGCCAACTCCAGCGAGTGCCGCCCCAAGAGCGATTGGCAGAACCCGTGGATCGTCTGGATCGGAGCCAGATCAAAGGCGCTGAGCGATTCGGTGAGGCGTCGCGTCAGCGAGGCCGGTGATTCGAGGGACGGCTTGGCCTCCGAATGGAGCCAGCCCGAGACCACCCTGGCCTCGTCGCCCTCGTCGGGTGTCCGTCCCTCCGCGATCACCTGGGTGGCCGCCACCGCACGCCGCAGCGAGGCGAGCAACCGTTCCCGCAATTCCGCCGTGGCCGCCTGGGTGAAGGTGCTGACCAGGATCTGGTCCACTCGAAGGCCCCGCTCGATCAACAGCCTCAGCCACAGCAGGGTGATCGAATAGGTCTTGCCGGTGCCTGCGCTAGCCTCGATGGACGTGGTCCCCGACAGCGCCTGCGTCTTCGGATCGAAGGTGGAGGATGCGCTCATGCGGTGGTCAGGTTCAGGGCATCGCGCCACGACTCCATCTCGACCATCAGCCGCCAGGCCAGCGGAGACCCTGGGCAGGGCAGCCATTCAGGCCACGGATCCGTGTGGATCACGAACGGATGGTCGCAGCCGCGAAACAGCGCGCGGGTGGCGGGAAGGTGAGCATCGGCACCACCGGAATGTTCTTCGTGATCGGAGCCCCAATGCGACAGGGCCGCTTCCAGGATCTCGGCCGGATTCTGCGCCGTCAGGGCCCGGAATCGCGCCTCCAGGGCAAGGCCTTCGGTTCGCTCGGCCTTGGCAAGGGCCACCCCTGCCGTCCTTGGCCAGTAGGGCCATGGGAGGCATCGGGCCGCTCGTGCCAACCGCACCAGGCGAGCCAGATGGGCTCGGGCCTGTTCGGGAGTCGGCAAGGGTAGGACCCAGGTGGTCTTGGGGCCCACGCACCTGGCCTCGCGCAGGGGTTGCGGATCCGAGGCCGACGATGAGGCGGCCAGCGCGAGGGCATCGAATCCGAAGAGCAATTGCCGACGGTAGTCGCCCCCCGCGTTGGATTTGGAGGCGAAGAATTGGGACACCGTCGCTTCACCGGGCCGTCGATACCAGCGGGCTCGGGGAGGTCCCTCAAGAATCCATGGGCGCGTGCCCGCTGCGGCCGGGCGGTTCTCGGTCTCTCCGGGATTCGGCAAGACGAAGCGCAGGTTGGCGGTGAGGCGATCCCGCGGGCTGAATACCTCCAACTCCGGCAATGCCTCCCGAGTCTTGGCCAGCAGAGCTTCCCCCAGTTTTCCTCGGGGAATTTTTCCGGAGGCTCTCAACACCGAAACCAGCGATTCGGTGTCTTCGCAGTCCAGTCGGGCGATCATCAGCCGGTCCCGCAGGGCCCATCGTTCGAGACCGTCGGGATCGACCAGGTCTTCTCCCCGCGGGGCTTCGGCCTCCTCCGGCAGTTGCAGGCCCAGGCGCGCCGCGAACAACCGCTGGGGCTGATCGAGCACGGTCCGCAACTCGGACACGGTGGGCCTCCAGTCGTTTTCCAACGGGAGTCGTTGGGACCAGGGCCCAGGATAGGCAGGGAATCCGCGTCGCTGCTGCAACGCCACCGCCGCCTCATGGTCGGCGGGGCGCAGTCCGCGGGCGCTGACGGTCAGGTCCGGGGCGAAGGCCTTGGGGCTGAACGCATGGAGCGGATGATGGAAGACCACGCCGACGCATCGGTCTTGGGTGGGATGCTCAAGCGTGGCGGAGGGTGTTGTCTGGACCACGGCCTCGAGCAGGTCGGCCAGCGCCGTGGACGGCGGACGTTCCTTGCCATCCTCATCGGAGCGCCCCTGGTACGACAGGATCAGACGATCACGACAGGCCAGGATGGCCAACAACAGGCAGTGCCGGTCGGTGTCGCGGGCGGAGGGGTCGCCGGTGGCGGGTTGGAGGGCCAGCGGATGCCAACCGGGCCGATCCTCGGACCTCGGAAACACCCCGTCATCGAGTCCGGCGATCACCACCACGCGAGCCGGTACCCCTGCGGAATGTCGCAGGTCGGCCACGGTGATGCCCCCGGGGCCCCGGCCACCCGAGCCGTTCAATGAGGCGAGCTTCTCGGTGAGCAGTCGCAGGTAGGCCGCCCCCTCGAGTTTCAGCCCTTCCATCGCCGCCCGGGCCAGGGGTTCCAGGATCTCGGACCGCAGGGCCGCTGCTTGTGCGGCTCCCGGACCGGTCTTGGTGGAAATGCAATCCCCGACGATGGTGTTCAACGCTCGGTTCCATTCGGGGATCGATCGCGGCCCCCCGCCGCACCAGGACTGTCGAGCTTCGCGTAGGCAGTGGGCGAAGCGGGCCAACCGGGCCAGTAGTGTCAGCCCGAGTCCGCGGGTTCGCTCGAGCGGCACGGTCGGGTCCGATTCCCCATCGGCGCTGAACACCGCATCGCGCCGCCCTTCGGCCACCAGGGCACCGAGCCCCAGGCGTCGCAGAGCCCAGAAGAGGTTCCATCGGGATTCGGGGATGTCCTGATAATGCCGACGGTGCTCCGGGCCGAGGCCCCAGCGGAATTGGGCGTCTTGCAGCCATGCCACCAGCGTCGGACCGTCGCCCTCGGTCTGGTCGAGGTCGAAGCGTTCGGCAATCCAAGGATTCTCGAGGAGTTCCTGCACCTCGTTGAGCGTGAGTCGGCCCTGGAGGCACTCGAGCAGTTGAACCACCGTCGAGGCGAACGGCAAAAGCCCACCCGTGCCGCCACCCGCCCAACGGAACGGCAGCCGACGGTCGGTCCCCAGGTCGAGGGCGGCCTCGATCAGGGGTGCCTGCTCGCGCGGGTTGGCCAGCAGGATCAGGATCTCCTCGAGACGCAGGTCCTCGAGTTCTTGCAGGGCCTGGAGGATGCGATCGCGGCAGATCTCCAGTTCGCGCAGCGGGGTGTGGGCGGCATGAACGCTCAGGGAGGCATCGTCGACCGACACTGGTCGCCGCGACTCCGGGGGCAGGGGAGCTGCCGATCGGCAGGAGGCGTGCAAGCGCCCCAGCAGGGAATCCGGCGGCTCCGGGCTGTCGAGGTCGATGCCGCCGGATCCGAAGGCGAGGTAGGTGTCGGCCAGTTGGCGCTGGAGGTCTTGGGAAGAGCGTCCGAGGGCCCACAGGAGTCCGCCGGATTCCGGGGCCGATGGACCTGGGGCCGCCGGATCTTCCTCGGACGACCGACGCAGCCTTCCCGACTTGATCGGCAGGTCGGCCCAGTAGTCGCGACTGGGAGCCATGGCGAACAGATGGATTCGTTCAGGGGCCCGGCCGTGAAGCAACTCCAGCAATTGGAACAGGCGTCGGAACAGTCCGGCCGGAAGACCCGCATCCATCAAAATCCACAGGTGAGGAATACCGCCCTTGGACTGCCACGAGTCCATCCATTGCCCCGACGCAGCCTCGAATTCGGCCTTGGTTTGCAGGCCCGGGTGCGTCTTCAGCAGCGCGGCGACCTGAGGCGCGGCGGTCAATGCCTCGAGGAACGAGCCCTCCGGCCAGATGCGTTGGCCTGTCCGGCACAGCAAGGTCTCGTGGATCACCCGAGCCAATTCCGTAGCCGCCGCCAAGACCGTGCCATCGACCGGGTTCAACGAAGCCCGGGGCGGCAGGGGAAACCGGGGGTCGCTCTTCAGGTCGTCCAGGGCCGAGGCGACCGTCCATCGTAGGCGCTCCACGTCGAAGCGGGCGCTACCGCCTCCGGAAGCCTGCTCGACCAGTTCGCGCAGTTCCACCTCCTGGGAGTGGCTTGCGATGCCCGAGACCCGGGCCCACCGGTGGAGGGCGGCCTCACGCAATCCCTTGCGGGGAAAGATCAACCAGTGCCGGGCCCGCACGTCGCGTACGCCGGCCAATTGCTGGGCGATTTCGTCCAGCAGGGCGGTATGGGTTTCGGCCAGGTGAAGCATGGGCAGGGGTGGGCGATCAGCCTGGTGTCGATGGGTGGGGCGTCGGCAGGTTGGGCCCGGATTGAAGGCGGTTCCGCGGCACGGTGCGGGGGAAAGCCTGGTCGGGACCCTCGAACGGGGTGTCGATGTCGGATTCCATCCGGTAGCAGTGCTCCACCCCCACACGGTACCGGGGGCCCTGGGACAAAAACAGTCCTACCTGCAGGCGGAGTTGTTCCGCGGGGCATGGATTCCCCAGGAGGCGGTGAAGGCCGGCGGGCTCGACAGGCACCGGGTGTCGGTGGATGGTCCCCCCGGGATGCAGCCGTTCCAGATCATCTTCAATCCGACGAGCGCCGCCGAGTTGTCCAAACTGCCGAAGGACCTGCAATTGCAGGTGCTCGGGCAGTTCCGGGGCCTGCCCTCGGAACTGATGCGGGATGAAGGCGCCTTCGGAAGCCTGTCGCGGCAGGGGCGCACCCTGACTCGCTACCGTCTCGGCGATTATCGGGTGTACTTCGAGCGCCATCCGCTCGGAGTGGTGGTGCACCGCATCCTGAGTCGGAACACGCTCAAGGACTTCCTGTACCGCTCGAGCCTGCCTACCGGGGAGGACGAACAATTGCAGGGCAATCCGAAGTTCTGGGAGCTGATCGCCGCGGCGAAGTCGTCCCGCTGAGTCAGCGGTACGGGCCAGGGCGTTCGGTGGCCGCCTTTTGGTGGCTCCAGCGATGCCAACATCCCGGGTTTCCCGTCATGCCCGTTCCGTTTTCTCCAAGGCTCACAGGTAGAGCGCCTTGCGGAGTTCGTGGGTGAGCACCGACATCGAGGGATATCGCACCGCGGGATCCTGCTCGAGGCACCGCAGGATGATCTTCTCGAGGGCGGCGGGGATGTCCGGGTTGAGTCGACGGGGCGGGATGAACTCGGACCGGTCGCGCTGGGCGCGAAACACCGCGTCGGCCGATTCGCCGGGGAAGGGCTTCCGGTGGGTGAGGAGTTCGTAGGCGCTGACCCCGAAGGCCCAGATGTCGGCCCGGTGATCGACGGGTTCCCTCGCCAGTTGTTCCGGCGACATGTAGTGCGGGGTGCCCGGGTTCTTGTCGAGCTTGCGCGGCGGGTTCGGGATCGGCCGGGCCAGGTCGAAGTCGATCAGCTTGAGGCGTCCATTGCGGGTCAGCAGCACGTTCTCGGGCTTGATGTCGAGGTGCATATAACCTCGGTCGTGGACGACCTCAAGCGCTTCGGCGAAGTCGATCAGCACCTGGGCGATGTTCTCGGCCAGGACCGGGTCGCCGGTGGCCATGCGCAGTTTCAGGTTCTCGCCCTCCACGTATTCGAGCACCAGTGCCAGTTCGCCGCCGATCTTGCCGTGCTCGATGTATCCGATGATGTGGTTGTGGTCCTGGCAGGCGCTGAGGGTCTCGCAGCCGGTCAGGAATCGTTTCCGCTCGGTGAAGGCGAAGGCGGAATTGTTGAGCATCAGCCGGATCGCCACGGCCGCGCCCGAGGCGTCGGTTCCCAGCCAGATCTCGGACATGCCCCCGGCATTGATCTCCTCGTGGAGCGTGTAGGGGCCGATCTTGGTTCCGTGTCGTGACATCCGCGGCGGAAAGGTG
>CAIOKD010000150.1 GCA_903858835.1 uncultured Verrucomicrobiota bacterium | reverse complement strand
TCAGGGCCAGGGCATCGCGGCGTCGGATGCCCGCCCGCCCACGCGGTTCTCGGCGACCGAATCCGTGGGATGGCAGGTGCCGGTGCCCCCTGGAAACTCGTCGCCGATCGTCCGCGGGCAGACCGTCGTGCTGACGGGGTTCTCCGAGGGACGTTGCCAGGTGATCGCACTGGATCGGTCCACGGGCCGCGAACGCTGGCGTCGGGAATTCCCGGCGCCGGTGGTCGAGGAGGTCCACCGATCCCTCGGCAGTCCGGCTTCCGCGACGCCGGTGACCGACGGCCGACGGATCGTGGTCCATTTCGGGTCTGTCGGGCTCGTGGCCCTGGATTTCGATGGCAAAGAGCTCTGGCGATTGGCGATGCCGGTTCCCCAGACCGAGTACGGATCGAGCTCCTCTCCGGTGCTCCACGGCGGCCGGGTCTACCAGTTGCTGGATCAGGACGGCCCCTCGGCCCTGGTGGCGGTGGATCTGGCGACCGGCCAGCGGGTCTGGACGGTGGATCGGCCCGAGATGAGGCGGGGATTCGGCACTCCGGTGATCTGGGAGCACGATGGACGCACCGACCTGGTGGTGCCGGGAACGTTTTGGCTGATCGGTTATCATCCCGACACCGGTGAAGAACGCTGGAGGGTCAGCGGCTTGGCCAGGATCACCTGCACCTCGCCGGTGATCGGAGACGGCATGCTGCTCACTTCCAGTTGGACCACTGGTGGAGACCGTTCGGCCGATCGGATCACCATGCCACCCTTCGACGAGGTGCTTTCCGCCCGGGATCGCGATGGCGACGGGGCCCTCACGTTCGAGGAATTGCCCGAGGGAGCGGCCAAGCAGCGCTTCAAGCACTTGGACGGCAATCGGAACCAGAAGGTCGAACGGACGGAATGGGAGTCGATGGCGGCCATCTTCGCCAAGGTCGAGAACCAGTCGTTCGCGGTGGCTCCCGATGCCCGAGGGCAGGTTTCCGATGCGGGCGTCCGTTGGCGGTTCAAGAAGGGGTTGCCGTACGTCGCGTCGCCCGTCCTGTACCGAGGCCGATTCTATCAAGTGAAGAATGGAGGCCTGATGACTTGCCTGGATCCGAAGACCGGGGTGCCCCTCTATCAGGAAGAGCGCCTGGACGCTCCCGGGGATTACTACGCGAGCCTGCTGGCCGCCGATGGTAGGATCTACGCGACTTCCCAACGAGGGGTGGTGACCGTGTTGCGGGCGGGAGATGCCATGGAAGTGTTGGCCCGGAACAATCTCGCGGAGCCCGTGCATGCATCGCCGGTGGCCGTGGGTTCCCAGTTGCTGGTCCGAACCGCCACCCGTCTCTACAGCTTCCAGGAGGCGACCCCGGCCGGTCGATGATCCCTCAATCCTCCTCCCTGGGTTCCGACCCGCGTCTCTCCGTTTGTCGATCATGACCTTGCGAACGGCTTTCTGGATGGGGTGCGTGCTGTGGACGATGGTTCGTGCTGTCGCGGCCTCGGACCTGGTCATCTCCGAGTTCATGGCTGACAACACCCGCACCCTGCAGGATGCGGATGGGGACTATTCCGACTGGATCGAGATCCAGAATCGGTCCTCGGCGCCGGTGGACCTCGCCGGATGGCGGTTGACCGATGATCCGAAGCACCAGGTGGCCTGGACATTCCCGTCCATCCCATTGCCTGCGGGCGGATTCCTGTTGGTGTTCGCTTCGGGCAAGGACCGGGCCCAGCCGGGGAGGGAACTCCACGCCTCGTTCCGCTTGGCGGCCGAGGGCGAATACCTGGCATTGCTCGCCCCCGATGGTTCAGTGGCCACACGATTCAGCCCGGCCTATCCCGCCCAGTTCCCCGATGTCGCCTTCGGCACCGGCCGACGCGCGATGGAGGCGACCCTGGTGCCCTTCGGATCTCCGGTCCGTGCATGGGTGCCCGCCGATGATCGGTTGGGGAGTCGTTGGACCGGAGGGGGCGGTGATGAACCTTTCGACGACTCCGCCTCCGCCGGTTGGATTTCCGGGGCCACGGGGGTCGGTTTCGATACGGCAGGCGGCCCCGATCCGATGGGGCCGCTCGCCGCCTGGGATTTCAACGATGCTGCCAACAGCCAGCAGGCGGTGGATGGGAGCGGGCGAGGCAACTCAGGTCGGCTCATGGGGGCTGCCTTCACGGCCGACCAGGGCGGGAGAACCGGCCTGCCAGGAGACCGGGCCCTCGATCTTGAGAACGGTCAGGGCCGAATGATTGTCCCCTCGGCGGCCTCGGGAGCCTTCGATTCGGCCACCCGCAGCAATGCAATCTCGGTCAGCCTCTGGATCCGTGGCGGATCCGCACAACCGGCGCAGGGATCGGTGTTCTGGTTCCAGGAGAATGCCGACGGGTCCGGTGCCCGCGCTGCCCAGGCCCATCTGCCTTGGAGCGACAGTGTCATCTATTGGGACACGGGCCTGGGTGGCGACTGCTGCAGCGGGGCCGCCCGGATGTCGAAGGTGGAACCCGATGCCTCGCGTTGGAAGGGGCGTTGGAACCATTACGTCTTCCTCAAGCGGGGATCGACCAAGGAGATTTGGCAGAACGGGGCGCTCTTCGCCCGTGCCGAGGGGAGTCATCCGCTGGCCCGACTCCGCTCCCTGACGGTCGGGTCGGCAGTGAATGGCACTATGCGCTATGTGGGGCGCATCGATGATTTCGCGGTGTGGGATCGCGCCCTCGATGCGCAGGAGATCGGCGCGCTGGCCAATGGGGCGGCGCCCTCGAATCTCGGAGGGTTTTCTGGTCTGATCGGGACCCGCCTCGACCCGGTGATGCCGGGCCGCAACGCCTCGGCCTATCTGCGCATACCCTTCGCGCTCCAAACGCTCCCCACCTTCGATTCGCTGCGCCTGCGCATCCAGTACGATGCGGGATTCATCGCATATCTGAACGGGGTCGAGATCGCGCGGCGCAATGCGGGCGACGCGCGATGGAATGCTGCGGCGCTCTCGGGGCGTCCCCGGGCCGAAGTGCTGCGCGTGGAGGAGATCGATGTGGCCGGGGGTGCCGGCCTTCTTCGGTCGGGCACCAATGTGTTGGCGGTGCACGGGCTCAACGAATCGGCGGCGGATCCGTCCTTCCTGATCCGACCCGAGTTGGCTGGGTTGGAGTTGCAGGCGGATCGCTACCTTCCGGATCCGACGCCGGGTGCGGCCAATGGCGATGGCGTGCTGGGATTCCTGGGGGAGCCCCGGTTCAGTGCCACCCACGGTCGGGTGACCGAACCGTTCCGACTGACGATCTCGTCGGTTTCTCCCGGTGCGACCCTGGTGTACACCACCAACGGTTCACCCCCGGCCCTTACCAACGGGGTGGCGGTTCCGCCACCCACCGCCGGCGGAGTGGCCGTCGCCGAGCTTCCGCTGGATGACACGACGGTGGTCCGAGCCGCGGCCTTCCGGCAGGGATTCGACCCGTCGCCGATCGCGACGCGGACCTATGTGTTCCCGGAACGAGTGGCCCGGCAGCCCGCCCGACCCGCAGGACTTCCCGCCCAATGGGCCGACGGCTCGGCGGCGGATTACGAAATCGATCCGGACGTGGTCGATCGCACACTGCCCGGTTTCGGCTTCACCGAGGCGTTGGCATCGCTGCCCATCCTCAGCGTGGTGGCCGCACCTCGGGACCTGTGGGATCGATCCACGGGCATCTACGCAAACCCCACCCAGCGCGGCGACGCCTGGGAACGCGCCGCCTCGGTGGAGATGATGTTTCCGGACGGGACCCAGGGATTCCAGTCGGATTGTGGGATCCACATCCATGGCAACATCAGTCGTCAGAATGATTTCACCCCGAAGCACTCCTTCCGCCTGGTTTTCAGCCGGCGTTATGGGCCGGCCCGCCTGAAGTTCCCTCTCTTCGAAGAGGGGGGCGTCGATACGTTCGACGAGGTGGTGGTGAAGGGGTTGTCGACCGATTCCTGGCCCTGCGTGGAATGGGGGGCCAATGGCGAAGGCTATGTGCGGTGGTTCCGCAAGGACGCGGCGTACGTCCGCGATCAGTGGGTGCGCGACGCCTTCGGAGACATGGGGCAGGTCGCCTGCCGCGGTCGGTTCGTGCACCTCTTCCTCAACGGACTCTACTGGGGCCTCTTCAACCTCACGGAACATCCGAGCGCCCCATTCCAGGCGGAACACTATGGTGGGAAGGCGGAGGAGTACGATGCCTTCAAGGATTTCACCGAACTCGACAGCGGCACCACCGAGGCGTGGGACGCGATGATGTCCCTGGCCGCCGGGGGACTCTCGAGCAACGCCGTGGTCCAACGCCTGGAAGGCAACCATCCCGATGGCACGCGGAACCCGGCCTATCCGCGACTTCTGAATGTCGAGAACCTGATCGACTACATGATCCTGCACATCGCCATCGGGGCCGATGATTGGCCGAACCACAACTGGTGGGGGGCACGCCGACAGGGGCCCGAGAGCGAGGGATTCCGATTCTTGCCTTGGGACCAGGAGATCTCGAACAACTCGTTGCAGCGCACCCAGACTTCGTGGGGAAGCCGGTACGAGGACGTCGACGTCGCTGGGACACCCACGTTCCTGTACGCCCGTCTGCGCGCGAATGCCGATTTCCGGTTGCGCTTTGCCGACCGCGTCCACCGTCACCTGTTCAATGATGGGGCGCTGACGCCGGCGGCCAACGATGCCCGATGGAAACGGAGGACCAACGAGATCGATCGGGCCCTGGTCGCCGAATCGGCCCGTTGGGGCGATGCGAAGCGGGCCACGCCCTACCGGCGCGAGGTCGAGTGGTTGGCGGCCAACCGTTGGATGCAGGACGAGTTCTGGCCCAAGAACCAGGCGATCGCCCTCGGGCGATTCCGGAGGGTCGGTCTGTATCCCTCGGTGGTCGCTCCTGCATTCCGACCCCACGGAGGTGTCCTGCCGCCTGGAACGAAGATCGAGATCGGCGCCCCGGCTGGTACCGTCTATTGGACCACCGATGGCTCGGATCCGCGCCGGCCCGATGGCTCGATCGATCCCGGAGCCCTCTCCGCCTCGGGTCCCGTGGCCATCACGCTCCCGGAGACACGGCGGGTCCGGGCGAGGGTTCGATCGGCAGGTGTGTGGAGTGCGATCAACGAGGCCTTGTTCACCGTTCCCGGCAGCAGTCCGGTGGTCGTTTCGCGGTTGATGTACCATCCGCCGCCGCAGACCGACGCCGAACGGGCGCGCTCCGGTGGCGTGGCCTACGGTGCCGAAGATTATGAATTCATCGAGTTGCAGAACCTGGGTCCTGTTCCGATCTCGCTGGGGGGCATGTCGTTCACCGAGGGGGTCCGGTTCACCTTCCAAGCCACTCCTGACGCAACGTTGGCACCCCTGAAACGGGTCGTGATCGTGCGCAACCGAGCGGCGTTCCAGAACCGCCACGGCACGGGCATCCGTGTCGCCGGCCAATACGGGGATCCGACCGATCTCGCTCAGGACTCCCAGTTGTCCAACGCGGGTGAACGATTGGTGTTGGTCGATGCCTTCCGGAATCCCGTCTTCGACTTCGCCTATTCCGACGCCTGGTATCCCGGCACCGATGGGTCAGGATACGCGCTGGAGCGGTGGGACGCGGTGACCGATGCCAGCCAACCCGCGGCCTGGAGACCGGGGGTGGTCTGGGGTGGGCAACCCGGTGCTCCGATGGGTCTGATGCTGCCGCCGGTGATCTCGGTCTTGCCAGGGGAGGCGCCTCGGATTCGGTGGGAAATTCCGCCCGGTCAGGCCCTCCGGGTGGACCGCAGCGACACGCTGGCGCCGCCGGATTGGTCCCCCGTCGAGGTCCGGCCGATGCGGGCCCAGCCACAGACCCTCGAGATCCAGTTGCCGTCCACAGAGAGCCACACCCGGTTCTACCGGTCGGTGGCTCCGTGACGTATTGGTGGGGCGATGCCGTGCTCGTTGGGTGGATGGACTCCCGCTCGACGGTCCCCGGAGTCTATGGATAGCCTGAGGCCCGGATCCCAGCCTGTCCTGTCCCGACGACACTCCGCCGAAATGTCCACTTCCATACCTCGCACGTTGATCGCCTGGATTCAGAGCCTCGCCCTGACGGTCCTGGTAGTGCCGGTGGCGGCAGAATCAGGTGCCCAGGCCGTCGGTAAACAGGCTGACGCCCCGCTGCCTCCGGTGCGCCTGGAGTGCGGCCCGGACAGCGTCACGTTCCGACTGGGGGTCAAGCCGGTGGTGACCTATCGGGGTGGGCGAGGGGAGCTGCCCACCGGCGTGCCTGAGGAGTACCGTCGGGCCGGATACCTCCATCCGCTGGTCACCCCGGCGGGATCGGTCGTCTCGGCGGATTACCCCAAGAACCACCTGCATCACCATGGCGTTTGGACCTCTTGGACGAAGACCCGCTTCGATGGACGATCGCCCGATTTCTGGAACATGGGTCAGAAGAAGGGACGGGTGGAGATGGTCGGATGGCTGGGGGCTCGTGAAGCGGCCGAGGGCGCCGAGATCGAGGTGCTCCACAGGTATTTGGACCTGACGGCGACGATGCCCACGACCGTGTTGATGGAGGGCTGGAAGATCCGGGTGCCGGCCACGCCGTCCGGCAAGCCGCATCGGATCGACCTTTCAATCCGACAGACCAACGTGACCGATCATCCGTTGCTGTTGCCCCAATACCACTACGGGGGCCTGGGCTATCGGGGCCTTGATGCCTGGGACGGTGCCAAGAACTGCGGAATCCGGACCTCCGAGGGCATCACCGATCGGGTGGCGGGCAACGAGACCCGGGGTCGCTGGTGCTGGATCGGCGGCTCGGTCACCACCGGTGCCGGTGCCGTCGCGACGGCCGGAGTCGTCCTGCTGTCCCACCCGTCGAATCCCCGGTTCCCGGAATCGATGCGCATCCATCCGACCGAGCCATTCTTCTGCTGGGCGCCCCAGCAGCAGGGCGAATTCACCCTCGGGCCCGGGGCCGTGCACCGGATGAGGTACCGCCTCTTGTTGGTCGATGGTCCTGCTCGTCCGGACGAGATTGAAAGGGAATGGGTCGAATGGTCGAAGGTGCCCTGATCCCGGTCCGACAACTCCTCCACCCTCCGAACCCATACCCCGAATCTGAATCCCTTTCTCATGCCTCCGATATTCCTTCGCCTCCGGTGGTTCCCGATCCTCCTCTGCGGGTGGATCACCCAGGGAACCCTCGCCGTGGAGCCCGCCTCGCGCCCGGTTTCCGATCCCGCACCGCGGGTCACGGAGTACGAGGTTCTGCGATCCCTGCCGCCGGGATGGCTGGAGGAGATCAGCCGCAACGACATGCCCGATGCCCAGGGCTTGGCCGGTGGCAATCGATCCCAGGGGCGTTGGATCGAGGCGGGGGCGCAACGAGGAAGCTGCCGGGCGGTCATCGCCGCAGTGGTGACCGGCGACCTCGAGCGGGCCGACCGGGCCTGGCGGGGGATCACGACGACCTTCGAGCACCAGCGCGAGGATGGGGGATTCACCGCGGCGGAGCGGCCCAATGGGGGCAGTTCGGCGACGGGGCCAGCGGCGGTGGAGACGGCCTACTTCTTCCTGCAGGAATTGGGTCGGGCGATCCTGGTGATCCGGCAGTCTCCCCATGAGGCGCACTTCCGGGAGCGCATCCAGACGATCCAGCCGAAGCTCCGGAAGGCCTGCGACTTCCTGGCCGCGGGCGAGTCCACGATCCTGCCCAAGAGTCGCAAGGCCGTGAACCGGGTGTTCATCGCCGCCAAGGCCTTCGGGACCTGCGGACGGGTGTTGAATGACGAATCGTTGGTCGCGACCTCCCGGCGTCTGGTGGCCGAGGCCCTCTTGCAGCGCGACGCGGATGGGGTGTTCCTGGAGCACGGCGGCCGCGATTCGAGCTACAACGCGGTTTCATTGCTGTTCGCCCAGGTGCTTGCGTTGCATGTCCCGATGCCCGAACTGGATGAGGCTCTCAAGAAGGCGGCCCGGTGGCAGGTCTCCCGCGTGCTGGATTCCGGCGAAGTGGACGCCCGCGGGAACACCCGCACCGGCGTGGGCAAGGAACCCGGGTACAACGGCCAGCCCAAGGGCATCAACCACAACGAGGTGATCCTCGCGCTGGCCCTGCACGGCGTGGTGCATGGTGACCGGAGGGCGATGGATGCCGCCGGCCGGGTCCTGGCTTGGACCCGTCGCGCCCGCACCAGCAGTCCCTCGATTCCGGAGGCCGGGGCGGGGACTCCTTCAGGCGGCACCCCCTCGGGTCGTTGAGGGGCAACCGTTCGGCGCATGTCGTGCGCCATCCCGTCGGATCAGGTCAGCAACATCTTCAGGGCCACCGCCGTCAGGATCACCGACAAGCCCACCCGCACCCATTGCATCGGGGCTCGGGTGCTGATCCACGAACCGACCAGCACCCCGGGAATCGATCCCAGCAGCAGATTTCCCAACAGGCCATAATCGACGTTGCCCAGGACCAGGTGCCCGATCCCGGCGATGAGGGCCAGCGGGATCGCGTGGGCCAGGTCTGTGCCCACGAGGCGGCCGGGAGTCAGACGAACCGGGTAGAGGTAGACGAGCAGCACCGTCCCCAATGCCCCGGCGCCGATCGAAGTCAGGGTCACCAGCACCCCGAGGACGCCCCCGGCCACCACCGTCAGCGTCGATTGGGAACGGCCGAGAAACCCCATGATTCTGGGTGGTCCTTCGCGCCCCATCCGCTGGAGCCAATCCTTCGAGAGGATGCCTGCCGCCGTGATGAGCAGGGCGATGGCGACGGCGCGAATCAGGAACCCTCCACGGATCTGTGCCGTCGAGGTCAGTGTCATCCAGGCAAGGGTCGCCGCGGCGGCGGGTAGGCTGCCCAGAGCGAGCCGACGCACCACCTGCCAGTCGACCGTGCCGTTCCGGTGGTGGACCACCGTCCCGAAGATCTTGGTCAGTGCGGCGAAGAGCAGGTCGGTGCCGACCGCCGTCTGTGGGGCCACGCCGAAGACCAGCACCAGCAGCGGCGTCATGAGGGCACCCCCTCCGACCCCGGTGGCGCCGACCACGACGCCGACCAGCAGGCCGGCGATGGCGTTTGGAAGGCTCAAATTCACGAAAGGCCGTCAACCGTGCAGGAATCCTGGTGCGGTGGACAAGGGTTCAATCCGGCCTGTCGGGGCTGGTTTTTTCCGATGGCACGGTCAATCTGGGTTGCATGATCCCCATCGACTCGGAGTCGGCAACCTCACGTCCCGGACGGTTGCTTGATCGACGCACCTTCCTCGCATCCACTGCGGCCGCGGTTCCCCTCGGCCTGATGGGGCACGCAGTGGCGGCCCCAACGCGGCCCGTCGCGACCTCGGAGACCCTGGCGGCACAGCTCCACGGCTCGCTCGACGAGTCGCAGCGCCGTCTCCTTTGCCGGGCCTTCGACGACCCCCTGCGCCAGAAGGTGGACAACAACTGGATGATCACGGGGCGCTCGATCCACGACGCGCTCCGGCCCGATCAGCGGGACCTGGTGCGCCAGATTTTCCGCAGCCTGCACCACCCGGACCATGCCGACGCCATGATGCGCCAGATGGTCGAGGACTCGGAGGGCAAGGGGTTCGATGCGGGCACCTCGGTGGCGCTGTTCGGCCAGCCCGGCAGCGGCGCCTTCGAACTGGTGCTCACCGGCCGTCATTGCACGCGCCGCTGCGACGGCGACTCGGTGGCCGGAACGGCCTTTGGAGGCCCCATCTTCTACGGTCACCAGTCGGGCCCCAACGATGAGGAGCCGGCCGACCATCCCGGCAATGTGTTCTGGTACCAGGCGCGTCGGGCCAACGAGTTGTTCCGGGCCCTCGATGGGCGTCAGCGGACGACAGCCCTGCAGGAAGGGCGTAGCCGCCCGGAACGGGCCACCGAGACGGTCCGCCTGAGCGGGCGGCGCGATGGCCTTCCCGGCCTTCCCGCCTCGGCGATGAGCCCGGACCAGCGAGGCCTGCTCCGGGATGTCCTGCGCGATCTGCTGCTCCCGTTCCGCAAGGTCGATGTCGATGAATCCATGCGCTGCATCGATTCCCAGGGCCTCGAGAACCTGCACATCGCCTATTTCAACGGTCAGGATCTCGGCAAGGATGGGGTGTGGGACGTCTGGCAGATCGAAGGCCCCCAGATGCTCTGGTACTTCCGGGGCGATCCGCACGTGCATTGCTGGGTGCACCTCCGCGACGCCAAGGCCTGAGTCGCTGCCAGGGGCTTGGGTTGGATGTGCCGATCAATCCCCCGCCGGTTCCCAGGACTTGTCGAGTTCGCGGCGCAGGCGGTTCACGCGTGTCGGATACCGGGACGCCAGATCTGTTCGTTCGAAGGGATCCTTGGTGATCCGATACAGTTCCGGAGCACCCGTGGGTTCATTCCATGGGGTGGGCAGGATGAGCTTCCATCCGTCGCGCACGATCCAACGCCACCGGAGGCCGGATGCGGGCCGGTCCAGATTCACCGCGTCATGCGTGAAGCACTCGCCCAAGACCGAGGTGCGACGGCGCACCGCCCGGGCATCCATCAGGTCGATGCCCGGCAGGTCCTTAGGGACCTCGAGCCCCGCGGCGCGGAGGAGCGTCGGCATCAGGTCGAGGCTGGACACCGCGTGGGTGTCGTCGCGCCGCGCCGCCACGCGGTCCGGCCATCCGACGAGGATGGGGGTCCGCAGGCCGCCATCATAGGGGCTCTGCTTGGATCTCGGGGCGAACCGCCCGGTCTGCGGATCGGTGATCCACCCGTTGTCGGTGACGAAGACCACGAGGGTGTTCCGGTCGGATCCCCGCCGCTCGAGGAAATCCAGGAGTTGGCCGCAGGTCTCGTCGAACCATTCCACCATCGCGCGGTAGCGGGCGACCGGCAGCGACGGCGACAGGCTGCGGTGGCGGGCCAGGAACCGCTCCGGCGGGGTGTGCGGGTCGTGCGGCATCATCGGCGCATACCACACCATCCAGGGGCGATGTTCCTGCTCGGCCATCGCCACGAAGTCCTCGATGGGTTTCATGGTGACACGGCCGATCTCCAAGCCGGCATCCCCATGGCGTTGCCCTCGGGTCATTCCGTGCGTGAAGCCGCCCCGTGAGAACTCGTTCTGCCACCACTTCCCGCTTTGGAAGCTCAGGTAGCCGCGTTCCTGGAGCAGTCGCGGCAGCGTAGGGGTCTTCTCCAGGAACGACGACATCCGTTCCCGGCCGGCTCGGTAGGCGTCGCTGCGATAGAATTCCGCCCCGGTCATCCCGGCAGGCCGGGGCGGGTCGTTGCAGACGACGCCGTGATCGTGGGGATACCGCCCGGTGATGAGCGAGGCGAGACTCGGGCAGCAGAGGCTCGAGGGCACATAGCCCCGAGTGAAGCAGAGGGATCGGGACGCCAGGCGGTCGAGGTGCGGCGTCCGGATCTCGGGGTGTCCCATGAAACCATGATCCGTCCACGCCTGGTCGTCCGAGACGATGAGCAGGATGTTCGGTCGGTCCGGCGTCGGTCGGGGGGGGGCGGTCGCCGATCGTGCCGGTGATGCGAACCCGGCCACCAACAACAGGAGGAACGTCGCGGTTCGGAGGATCGACCGTGGGGTCCGGAAGCGCATGCCCGGGAGAGCACTTGGGTAAGGCCAGTGGAACATGCTCTGGAGTTTTCCGAGGTCCTCCATGGCCGACCAGCCGAAAGGCGGCTCCACTCCTCTACGCGCCGCT
The DNA here is from genome assembly GCA_903858835.1 of uncultured Verrucomicrobiota bacterium. Lineage (GTDB taxonomy): Bacteria > Verrucomicrobiota > Verrucomicrobiia > Limisphaerales > UBA9464 > SXXZ01. The sequence continues at coordinate 12,015 of CAIOKD010000150.1, read as the reverse complement.
GGGCAGGAGTTCGGGGATCGGAGCGCCGAAGGGCAGGATCGGCATCGGTCGCCCCGCCAGATCGAGGATCGAGTCGTTGTAGTCGATGCCGAGGTGTCGGTAGACCGTGGCCCAGAGGTCGTTCGGCGAGAGCACGCGCTCGACCGGGTGCTCGGCGGTGGCATTGGTGGCCCCGACGACCTGTCCGGTGGCCATGCCGCCCCCGGCGACCAGGAAGCTCATCGCCTGCGGCCAGTGGTCGCGCCCCGGTTGCACCACCCGGGTCTCGGTGCCGCGGTTGCGCTCGAGTCGGGGGGTGCGGCCGAATTCACCGGTGACCACCAGCAGCACCTTCCGGTCGAGGCCCCGGTCGTACAGGTCTTCGACCAGGGCGCTGACGGCCTGGTCGTACACCGGGAAGCGCCACCGAGAATCGTCGAAGATGTGGCAGTTGACCGCGTGCGAATCCCAGTTGTAGGTGCAGCCGGCGGGGATCGGCCGACCCGGGAAGGGGTTCTCCCAGACCATGGTCACGAACGGACAGCCGGCCTCCACCAGTCGCCTCGCCAGTAGGCCGCGCTGCCCATAGGCGTTCCAGCCGTAGCGGTCGCGGACCGCCTGGGGCTCGCGGGAAAGGTCGAAGGCGTCACGGATGGTGGCGCTAGTCAGCATGCCCAGCGCCCGTTGGTTGAAGCGGTCCATGGCCCCGACCGTGCCGCTGGCATCGAGGTCGCGTCGGAGGCGATCCATCCCCGAGAGCAGGTGCATCCGGTCCTCGAGCCGGGTGGCGGCGGCCTGGGTGACCTCGAGGTCCTTGACCCGGAATTCGGCGCGACTCGGGTCGCCCGCGACGATGAAGGGCGTCTGCGAGGGCCCCAGGTAGGCCGGCCCGAGGCTGAAGACATCGATGTGGCTGCGCCCGTCGTCCACCCCGGCCACGCACGCGGGCAATGGGCTCCTGCGGCGGGGTTCCAGCATCCGGGTCACGATCGAGGTCACCGCGGGGGCGTCGTTGACGAACTCGGTGGGCGTGGCCGGGACGCGGCCCGTCATGAAGCGCTTGTGCGCCCCGCCGTGGTCGGCGAAGTCGTGGCATACCGAGCGCACGAGGGTGAAGCGGTCGGCGATCTTCGCCTGTCGCGGAAACAATTCGCAGATGTCGATGCCCGGCACGTTCGTTCGGATCGGACGGAAATCGCCCCGGTACTCGCTGGGGGCGCCGGGCTTCATGTCGTAGGTGTCGAGCTGGGAAGGCCCTCCCGGCAACCAGACGAAGATCACCGCTCGGTCGTCCGGCGACGTGCCCGGCTCGGCTCCGCGTGCCCGGAGTTCGAGCAGGTCGGTCAGCCCCAGCCCTACTGCGCCCAGGCCACCCAGTTGGAGAAAGCTCCGCCGGGACAGCGGTCCCGGGCAGGGGACGATCTGGCTCGTCGGGTGGGGCATCTTTCTGACGTTATGCCTCCGACCGGACCGGGGCAAGGGCAGCCTCCGGGCCTCGGGTCGTTGGGGGAGCCCGAAAGGTCTCGACGGATCACCGGGCGTGGTGGCGCCAGACGCGGACCGGGTTGTCATCGACCCGCGATGCCTTGCGGAGGTAGTCTCGGGCCATGGACGGAATGTCTTGGTGGGTGGCGATGTTCGTAGGTGGAGTGATCGGAGCGGTCGGGGCCGCGTTCGTCCTCTTCCTGCGGTCGCGCGCGACGTCACAGGCGCTGGCCACGGCCGCCGAAGCCTCCCGTGCCGAGGCGGATGCGGCGCGCGCCGAGGTCCTCCTCCTGCGATCCCAACTCGGTGTCGCCCAGCAGGCCGAGGCGGCCGCCAAGGCCACCCTGGGCGCGGTGCAGCAGCAGGTGACGGAATTGAGGGAAGAGGTCGATGCCGAACGTCGGCGTGCCGACCAGGAGTCCGATTCGCGGTCCAGGGCCCAGCAGGACCTGCGTGCCCTCGAGGAACGGCTCGTCGAGCGCGAACGATCGATCACCGAGCTGAGGGCCACCGTCGAGCAATCCAGGGTCGCGTTGACGGAGACCTTCAAGGCGACCGGCTCGGACGTCCTCAGGCAGGCGACCGAGCAGTTCCTGCGGCAGGCGAAGGAGCAGTTCGAGGGTCAGCGGTCCCTGGGGCGCCAGGAACTCGAGGCGCGCCAGCAGGCCATCGATGCCACCCTGGCGCCGCTGCGGGAGCAGCTCGTCAAGAACGAGCAGTTGGTCAAGGAACTCGGCGAGAAGCGCGAGGGCGACACCAAGGCCCTGGGCGAGCAGCTCCGGCAGATCTCCGAACTCCAGCAGCGGGCCTCCAGTGCCGCCCAGACGCTCTCGAGCGCCCTGCGCGACAACCGCCAGCGCGGGCAGTGGGGCGAGGTCTCGCTGAGGAACCTCGCCGAGATGGCCGGCCTGGTGGCCAACGTCGACTTCAACGAGCAGTCGAGCGTCGAGGGCGACGCGGGCAACCTGCTGCGGCCCGACATGACGGTGCGCCTGCCCGGCGGACGTTTCGTGCCCATCGACGCCAAGGTGCCGATGAGCGCCTACCTCGATTCCCTCGACCCGGCGCTGTCCGATCCGGAGCGGTTGGCACGCCGTGCCACGCATGCCCAGGCCCTGCGCAACCACGTCCGGACCCTGGCCTCGCGCCGCTACGCCGATGCCCTGGGGGGCGGCGTCGAGGTGACGGTGCTCTTCGTGCCGCTGGAGAGCGGCCTGATCTCGGCACTCGAGGAGGACGGCACGATCTTCAACGAGGCTCTCGACAAGCGCGTCATCATCACCACGGCCTCCACGCTGCTGGCCCTGTTGCGGACCTGCGCCCTGCAATGGCAGCAGGCCAAGCTCAACGAGAACGCCCGCCGGATCGGCGACAGCGCCCGGGAGTTGCTGGCCCGGATCCAAGTCTTTGCCGAGCACCTCGAGAAGGTGGGCAAGGGTCTCGAGGCCGCCACCAAGGGCTACAACAGCGCGGTCGGGTCGTTCAACGCGCGCCTGCTGCCCGGGGCGCGTGACACGGCCGAGTTGGCCGGTGCGCCCGAGCGCGTCCCCGAGGCGCTTGAACCGGCCAACACCGTCCCGCGCTACTCGTAGGTCATCGCCAGTTGGTCGCCCTCGATGACGAAGCGGTTCCAACGACGGGCCCGCGTGTCTCCGACCCTGAAGAATCTGGCCGATCCCGCCAGGGGTACCCGGAAGGTGCGCGTGACCGGGTCGTGCTTGGCATCGACGACCGACGCAGGCGTGCCCCCGAGGGTGTCGGAGGAGAGCAGCACGGGGGCGGCGGGCGCCGCGGGGGCGCCGAAGACCCACTCGAAGGATTGCGGTCCGGACTCGTCGTCGAAGGAGATCCGGGCGCGGTGGGCCGCCTTGGGATCCAAAGGCTTGGCGGGTGTGTGGACCACCCGGTGGCCCATGGGCTCTTCGCTGAGATCGAAGGCCGCCGACTTGCCGTCGATCTCCAACCGGATGGTTTCCGGGACCACCGAGGTCTCGAGGTCCGCGAGCCGGACAGTCACCGAGCCGATGTCCTCGGAGGGGGATTCCCCGACGGCCGGGCTGGCATCGAGGACCGTGGCTCGAAGGGTTCCCACCGCTTCGGCGGAGTAGTTGTCGAAGCGCGTGTCCAGTCCGTGTTCGGCCGTCAGGGCGAAGGCGAAGACCCCGGAGATGCCCTGCTCGAAGTTCTCGTCCATCCCGGCGACGGAGTGCAGCGGGATGTTGGCGTTGGTGCTCGAGTAGAGGTGGCCCACGAGGATCCGCTCGGCCATGAGGAACACCATCCGGTAACGGTGCGCCGGATTCAGCGGGAAGGGCGATTCGTTGACCTGCCGGGTCGCCTGTTCGCCCTGCACCAGGTTGATCTGGTGGAATCCCGAGACCGAGTTGTAATTGTAGGTGTAGCCTTCGGTGGTGCCCAGGCCCAGCTTGTCCGCCCGACCGATGAGTCCGAAGGCCTGGTTGATGTCCGTCCGCCACCCGGTGATCTCGGCCTGGATGCGTGCCCGTCGGTACGTCTTCTCGGGCCTGAGGCTTCCGATGCGCTGGGGCCCCAGCAATTCGGGTGCGGGGCTGGCGGGTGCGGACAACCGGTAGAGGCCTCCGGAGACCCCGAAGACGCCGCCGGCCCCGAAGTCCTTGAGCGGTTGGTAATGCGACCACCCCGTGTCGTTGCCGTCCTCGAAATCATCGGATTGCGCCAGGAGCATCGGCACGGCGCACAGTGCCGCGAGGAGCGACGCCACGGCGGTCAGGGAACGCAGGGGCCTGGGATGGAGTGGGGTTTTCATGGGATTTCAGGCACCCAATCCGGGGACAAGTCGATTGGCAAGTCCGTTCCGAGGCCCCGATCCGAATCACCGGTCGCGACGTCCTCGGCCCGGCCCGATGCCGGCATCCACGCGGGACAGGTCATGGTTGCACCGATGGATGGGATGGTGAGGATGGCCCCATGATGGACAAGACCTGGTGGCGCGGAGGGTTCGCTGGATGTTTCTCCGCGATGATCTGGGGAATCGTCCGTGCGGGCGATCTCGAGTGGCGGTCCTCGGTGCCGTTGCCGGATCCGATCGGCGTGGCCGCCCCGTTCGCGGGGGTCTCGGGCGGTGCTCTGCTGGTGGCCGGCGGTGCCCATTTTCCGGGCAAGCCTCCCTGGGAGGGCGGGACCAAGGTGTGGACCGACACCGTGTGGGTGCTCGACCGACCGGATGGGCGATGGATCCGCGGTGGTCGGTTGCCCCATCCGAGGGCCTATGGGGTGTCGTTGACTCGAGGCGATCGGGTGCTGTGCGTCGGCGGCGGCGATCGTCGTGGGCCGGTGGCCGAGGTGATCGCCCTGCAATGGGATGGTCGACGGATCCGGGTCCAGCGCGGGCCGGATGTGCCCGAGGCGTTGCCGGTGCCGCTGGCCCTCGCCGCCGGTGCCCTCGATGAGGCGGGCGTGGCGTATGTGGCGTGCGGCACATCGGAGCCGGGTGAGGTCCGGGCCTCCGCCCGGGTGTTCTCCTGGGACCCCGCGTCGAAACGGCGCGCCTGGCGGGAATGGCCGCCCCTGCCGGCCGAGCCGCGGATCCTGCCGGTCGTGGCTTCCGCGTCGGAGGGGTTCTTCCTCTTCGGCGGCGCCGCCCTGGAGACGGACGGGACGTCTTCCCGCCGACGCTATCTCCGCGACGCCTGGCGGTTCCGGCCCGGGACGGGATGGCAACGCTTGGCGGACCTGCCCAGGCCCTGTGCGGCCGCCGCCTCCCCGGCCCCCGTGGTCGGTGGTCGGATCCACCTGCTCGGCGGCGACGACGGATCCCGCGTGGGATTCCAGCCGCCCGCCGCTCATCCCGGGTTTTCCAGGGAACCCCTCGAGTACGATCCGGGCGCCGACCGATGGACCCGCCGGGACCCGATGCCCGTCTCCCGGGTGACGTTGCCGAGCGTGCCCTGGCAGGGGCGTTGGTGGCTGCCCAGCGGTGAGATGCGCCCCGGGGTCCGCTCTCCCGAGGTCTGGAGTGTGGGAGAGGCGGGGCGATGAGGGTTTGAGCTTCCGCGACTGCCCGGCCACTCTCGTGCTTATCGAAGGCTGGAGGACAAGACTGCATGAATGATCGGTGGCACGAACGCCCGCCGGGCGGCATCGCCCGCGAGGGTCCGACTCCGTCTTCCGGGAGCGGCCCGGTCGGCCTGATCGACGATCCCGTCGAGCGTTCGCGGCTCGCGGCCTTCTACCGCGACACCCTGGTGAGGGATGTGTTGCCATTCTGGCTCCGGCACGGGATGGACAGCGAACACGGCGGCATCTTCACCTGCCTCGACCGCGACGGCTCCCTCATGGACTCCGACAAGAGCGTCTGGTTCCAGGGGCGGGCCGGATGGATGTTCGCCACCGCCCACCGGACCCTCGGGGGCGATCCCGCATGGTTGGAGGCGGCCCGCTCCTGCGTCGGATTCTCCCGCAGGCATGGTCACTCGCCAGGGGGCAAGATGTGGTTCCTGGTCGATCGGCAGGGCCGACCGCTGCGCATGCGCCGCTACGTCTTCAGCGAAGCCTTCGCCGCCATCGCCTACGCGGCCGTGTCGTCAGCGACGGGCGACCCGGAGCTCCGAGGCGCGGCCGTCGAGACTTTCGAGACCTACCTGCGCCATAATTTCGAGCCCGGCCTGATGCCCCCGAAGGACGAGCCGACGCGGCCCTCCAAGGGCATCGCCGGTCTCATGATCGGCATCGTCACTGCCCAGGAACTGCGGGAGAACCTCGGGGACCTGAAGGTGGCCGGCCGCGGACTCGACGACTGGATCGAGGGATTCATCCAGGAGATCGAGCGCGACTTCCTCAAGCCCGATCTCCGGGCCCTCCTCGAGGTGGTCGCCCCGGACGGCTCGGTGATCGAGCATCAGGATGGGCGGACGCTCAATCCCGGTCATGCCATCGAGTGCGCCTGGTTCATCCTGCACGAGGCGCGCCTGCGGAACAGGCCCGATTGGGTCGATCTGGGAGTCCGCATCCTCGATTGGATGTGGGAACGCGGGTGGGACGACGGGCCCGGAGGGCTCCGGTATTTCACCGACCTGCGGGGATGGCCGGTCCAGGAATACTGGCACGACATGAAGTTCTGGTGGCCGCACTGCGAGGCCATCATCGCCACGGCGCTGGCCTGGGTGATGACCGGTGAACCGCGGTTCGCCCTCCGGCACCGGCAGGTCCACGACTGGAGTTTCCGGCACTTTCCGGATCCGGTGCATGGCGAATGGTTCGGGTACCTGCACCGGGATGGATCGGTCTCCCAGCCGGCCAAGGGCAACCGTTTCAAGGGGCCTTTCCACCTGCCTCGCATGCTCTGGTACTGCGGCCGTCTCCTGGAATCGGCACCGGTCGGCCCTACATCGTCGATCCGAGCGTCTTCGTGACCCGGGGCAAGCTCAACGGCCGCAGAGGCAGGTGGTCACGGTGTCCGGCGCGACCGTGAGGCCGGAGCGCACCAGGGTCCGTTCGATTCCCGCCAGGAAGTCCTCGGGCAGCCCCGTTGAGGCGGGGCGGAGGCATCGGTCGTGGCGGTGCACCGTGCTGCCTGCGGGGATGTGACGGAGCGCCGCCTCGAATTCGGGGATCGAGCGACAGGCCATCACCCGCGAGTCTCGCCGGAACCCCACCGAGACCAGGGCCGAGGGATGCTCCTCGTCGCCCTCGTTCATGACGAGGAATCCGAAGTCGCTGCCCAAGGGAATGGGAATGCGTCGGAACCCATTGTCCACCCGGGCAAGGACCAGCGGCCCCGCGGGGTCGGCGACGAGGTGGGTGGCAGTCGTGGCGGCAGCCGGGGCTCGGTCTGCAGCGGGTGCAGGGGCTGTATCGCCCGTTGAAGTCTCCTGGGGGAGCTTGGGATTCTCCTCGGGCGCGCAGGCGCCGAGCATCAGGCAGAGCGCCGCGATGCCGACCCGATCCGACCACCGGCTGCGTCTGGGGAGGGTGCCCCCAGGGCGGACGGGTTCAGGAACGGCTCGGGAGATCGGGACCATGGGGATCGGATACTCGCGAGGTTGGCCTGGAATGGCGGAGAAGGGGAGACCCAAAGACGGCAAAGACGGCGATTTGGCCGCAGGGGTGCGGACGAGGCCGGCCCCTCTGGATTCCTCCCTGCCGTCGCCAGGGTCGAGACCTTTGGGGTGTTTCCTCCCGGGGGTTCCGGTGATAGAATTTCGATATGCCCTCGGAACTCGTCGCCCATCAGGTCGTCCACCGGAACATCCTCCGGTGGGCCCTCCTGCTCGTGGGGTGGGTGCCGGCCCTGGCGGCGGGGCCCGACTTCAGCCGGTCGGTCCGTCCCATCCTGGCCGCGAAGTGTTATTCCTGCCATGGGCCCGATGCAGAGGCCCGGAAATCGGGGCTGCGGCTCGACACCTTCGACGGCGCGACCCATCCCTTGAAATCGGGGGTGGTGGCCATCGTGCCGGGCAAGCCCGCCGCCAGCGCGGTGCTGGCCCGCGTCACGCATTCCGATCCGGAGGAGCGGATGCCGCCCAAGGGCGAGCCCCTGACTCCCGATGAGGTGCGCACCCTTGAGGCCTGGATCAACGCCGGCGCCGGATACGCCGAACCCTGGGCGTTCCGCCCCCTGCAGGATCCTCCCAGGCCCCGGGTGCAGCACGGGGACTGGTGCTGGACCGGCATCGACGCCTACGTGGTGGCCCATCGCGAGGCGGCCCGGTTGAGCCCGCCCGCACGGGACATCGATCCGGCGGCGCTGCTCCGTCGGTTGTCCTACGACCTTCGGGGGTTGCCGCCATCGCCGGACGAGGTGCGGGCCTTCCTCGAGAATCCCTCGAGGGAGCAGTACGAACGCCGGGTGGACGCCTACTTGGCCGATCCGTCCTATGGGGAACGCTGGGGCCGCCACTGGCTGGATCTGGCCCGGTTCGCCGAGACCATGGCTCACGAATTCGATTTCGAGATCCCCTACGCTTGGCGCTATCGGGATTACGTGGTGCAGGCCTTCAATGCCGATGTGCCGCCGGCCCGCTTCGTCGCCGAGCAGATCGCCGGAGACCTGCTGCCGCCGCGCCCCGGCCTGGGACTCCCTAATGTCGCCCCTCTCGGCACCGCGTGGTGGTTCCTGGGTCCCGCCACTCATGCCCCCGTGGATGTGCGACAGGACGAGGCCGACCGTTTGGCCGGTGCGGTGGATGTCGCTGGCAGGAGCCTCTTCGGATTGTCGATCGCCTGCGCCCGATGCCACGACCACAAGTTCGATCCCATACCCGCCCGCGATTTCTACGCGCTCTTCGGGGTGGCTCGGAACACCCGCCGCATCGAAGGTTTCCTGGATGCCGATCCTCGGACGCCGGCGAGGGCCTCTGTGGCGTTGGCCGCGCTGACGGCGGCTTCCAAGGTCTCCGGGGTCTCTGGCACGACCCGTCCCACCGCACCCTCCGGAGTCACAGTCCTCGATGCCTTGGCGGAGGGCGGGGCCGGTTGGTCACGGTCCGGGCGGGCCTTCGACGCCTCGGGATCGCCGCTCGCGCTCGATGCGACCGGCAATCTTCGGGTCGCCGAGACCGGGACCCTCGACAGCGCACGCCTGGCCCTGCCGTTGGCCGGGAGCGCGCGTTCGGCCGATTTCACGATCCGGAACCGCTATTTCCATCTCCGCATCCGGGGCAGCGATGCGGCCTTCCGGGCCGTGGTCGACAACTACTGGCTCGACAAGCACGCGAGCCTGCTCTTCGAGGGGTTCCGTCGCCGCCTCGGGCGTGCCGACGGCGAGGAGGCCCGCAAGGATCCGCGCGACACGGCCTGGCGCATCGAGACCTTCGACTTCTCCCGTTACCAGGGGGAACGGGTGCACTTCGAGATCCAGGATGACGGCCCGGGGTGGATCGAGATCGACACGATCCTGACCTCCGACGCGCCCACGCCGCCCCCGTCCGAGCAGTGGGATGCCGATGGTCCCGCCTCCGGATGGAAGCCGGACGCCCCGGGATTGTCCGAGGTCCGCAAGGCGGTCGTCGAGGCGCGGGCCGCCCTGCTGGAATGCGCTCCGCCCATCCGAGCCCTGATGGCCGACGAGGGGGGGGCGCTCGACGAACCGATCCACGTGCGCGGGGCCGCCCACCGCTACGGCGAGCCCGCCCCGTTGGCGCGGCTTTCCCTGCTCGGGGAACCTGCGCAGGCCACGGTCGCGGGCAGCGGTCGGCGCTTCCTGGTGGAGGCCCTGACCGACCCGGCCCGGCCATTCCTCTGGCGCACCACGGCCAACCGGATCTGGCTCAAGCTATTCGGCCGGGGCATCGTGGATACCCCGGATGATTTCGGCCAACTCGGGTCGGTGCCCTGGAGCCCCGAACTGCTCGATCACCTGGCGTTCCGCCTCGGCCGAGGGGAGACCTTCAAGGGACTCATCCGGGACATCGTCCTGTCCCACGCCTACCGCGCGGCCGCCGACCCGGGCGAGTCCACCGCCGAAGTCTGGTCGCCGTTGCCGGTGCGTCGGCTCGATGCCGAGCAGATCCGTGACGCGATGCTGGTCGCCTCGGGCACGCTCGACCGCACCGTGGGCGGGCTCAGCGTTCCGGCCCGATTGACCGAGCACATGCAGGGCCGCGGTCGCCCCGGGAAGTCCGGGCCCGTCGATGGAGCCCGACGGCGGAGCCTCTACCTCGAGACACGGCGCAATTTCCTGGATCCATTCATGCAGGCCTTCGACCAACCGACGCCGGCCACCACCTGCGGTCGCCGCCATTCCTCGAACGTGCCCGCCCAGGCGCTGGCCTTGATGAACAGCGAACTCGTCCACCTGATGGCCGGTCGATGGGCCGAGACGCTGCTGCCGGCCGACGCCGCGGGCGAGCCGGTCTCCGCCGCGCGGAACCGCGAACGGGTGGCCGGGTTGTGGCTTTCGGCCTTTTCCCGGGCTCCCCGCGAGGACGAGGTGCTCATGGCCCTGGAGTTCCTCGGGGCCGAGCGTGCCTCTTCCGCCGACCAGCCTGCCTCGACCCGGGAGCGGGCCGCCTACACCGCGCTGGCCCATGCGCTTTTCGCCTCGAAAGAATTCGTCTTCCTCCGATGAACCCCACCCTTCCCTGCGGACGAATCCGTCCCGCGCCGATGAGCCGTCGTGACATGCTCGCCGCCTCGGGCAGCGGTCTCGGCCTGCTGGCCCTGGCCGGACTGGCGGGAACCCCGGGCATCGCGCGCGCTGCTGCCGATGGGGCGGGGCGCGATCGGCGGGCACTGCTGGCGAACCACAGCCGGGCCCGCGCCCGCAGCGTGATCTTCCTGTACCAGGATGGCGGTCCGGCGCAGATGGACACCTTCGATCCGAAGCCCCGGTTGGCGGACTACCACGGCAAGCCCTTCCCGTTGCCGATGGCGCCCACGCAGTTCAACAACAACGGCAACACGCTGGCGTCGCCGTGGAAGTTCGCGCAGTGCGGACAGTCGGGCATCCCCATCTCCGAGCTGTTCCCGAACCTGAGGAGGGTGGCCGACGACCTCTGCGTCATCCGCTCGATGACCAGCAACTTCAGCGAGCACACCAACGCCAACTATTTCCTGCACACGGGCCTGGGCATTCCCGGTCGGCCGTCGATGGGGGCCTGGATGTCCTACGGCCTGGGCAGCGAAAACGAAAACCTGCCCGGCTTCGTGGTGGTCGAGGGAGGACTCATTCCGCCCGGCGGGCTCGATTGTTTCTCGGCGGGGTTCCTCCCCGCTCGGCACCAGGGTTCCATCCTGCGTCCACGCGGCGAGACCATCGCCGACGCCGCACCGCGCGACCCCGAGGCGATCCAACTCCGCAAGCGTCACCTGATCGGACGCCTGGATTCGGCGTTCGCCCATGAGACCCGGGCCGAGGCCGTAGAGAGCGCCATCGCCAACCATGAGCTGGCCTACCGAATGCAGGCGGCGGTGCCGGAGCTTTCGGCGCTCGACGGAGAGAGTGCCGAGACCAAGGCCCTCTATGGATTCGACAGTCCCTTCGAGCCGACCCGGATCTACGCGCGGGAATGCTGCCTGGCGCGCCGGTTGGTCGAGCGCGGGGTCCGCATGATCGAGGTGACCTGCCCGCGGACCATTGGCGACCGCTGGGATCAGCACAGCGACCTGAAGGCGGGGCACGAGGCCAACGCCCGGGCGGTCGATCAACCGATCACCGCGCTCATCCTCGACCTCCGGCGGCGGGGCCTGCTCGATTCCACCCTGCTCGTGTGGGCGGGCGAGTTCGGTCGCACCCCCTTCGCCCAGGGGTCCAACGGCCGCGACCACAATCCCTTCGCGTTCTCGGTGTGGATGGCCGGGGGCGGCATCCGCGGTGGCACCATCATCGGCGCCACCGACGAGTTCGGATATCGGGCCGTCGAGAAGCCCTGCGCGGTGCACGACCTGCACGCGACGGTCCTGCACCAGATGGGTGTCGATCACCACCGTCTCACGTTCCGTTCCGGTGGCCGCGACCACCGGTTGACCGACGTCCACGGCGAACTGATCACCGAAGCCATCGCCTGACGGATTCCTCCCATCGTCGGTCGCCGCGGGTTGGGCGTCAGACCCAGGGTCGCTCGGAGTCGC
>CAIOKD010000149.1 GCA_903858835.1 uncultured Verrucomicrobiota bacterium | reverse complement strand
TGGCGTCTGGCCGAGGACCGGCGCACGCCGCAGTGGAATCCGGGCAGTGAATTCAAAGCCGCCCGCGAAGCTTCGTTGAAGTGACGATCGGAAGGGCGGGGTGCTCCGGGCGGAGTGACCTCCGCCCAATCTCGCCCGGTCGCCCGTTCAAACGCCCTGGAGCGGGGCGTCGGCGTCTCCGAAGCGGGGGAGTCGGACTCCCATCTTCCCCATGAGCGAGAGGTGCAGCGCGCAGAGGCGGCGATTCTCGTCGCCCACCTTGGAATAATCGAGGACCCGACCGGCCTGGAGGGCTCCACCGAGCCGACCCAAGGTCAGCACCGGCAGGCGCGTGTTGTCGTGCCGTTCGCCGGACCACATGTTGGACAGGTACAACAGGCAGGTGTTGTCCAGCACGGTGCCGTCGCCCTCGGGCATTGCTTCCAGTTTGCCTGCGAGGTAGGCGAGGTTGCCCACGTAGTAGCGGCAGATGCGTTCGTAGGCCTCGGACAGGTCGTTGTGCGAGGCCGAGTGGTGGGCGTCGCGCACGTTCAGGAACGGGTAGAACAGGCCCGAGAGATCGCGGCACAGGACCAGCGTGGCCACGCGCGTCTTGTCGGTCTGAAAGGCCAGTGCGACGATGTCGCACATCAGGCGCATATGCTCGCGGATGTCCTCGGGCAGGCCGTTGTCGGGCCGCTGCATCATCGACAGCGGGCGACCTTTCTCCCGGGCGCGGTCGGCGGCCTTGGTGGTTTCCCCGCGCATGCGGTCCACCCGCTTCTCCACCTCGCGCACGCTGGTGAGGTACTCGTCGAGGCGACGGTGATCGTCGGCGCTGACCTTGTGGCCCAGGGACGAGAGGTCGTCACGGACCCGGTCGAGGATGCTCCGGGTGCGCTGGTTGCCCCGGTTCTCGAACAGGGCATCGAAGGCCAGCGACGGATACACCTCCATCGGCACCGGCGAGTCGGCATTCTGCCACGAGATGTGCGAGCTGTAGGCCATCGAGAAATTGGTCTCGTGGTATCCGGTGACGGGTTGCTCGCAGCCGAGCACTAGGCTCGGTTGGACGGTCTCCTGGCCGATCTGGTTGGCCAGCACCTGGTCCATGCTGATGCCGCCTCGGAGCACGGCGCCCTTCATCAGCGGCATGCCTGAGAGGATGTTGCCCGTCTGGCCGGGGTGGATGCCCACACCCACGGCCGGCCGGTTGAAGAGGCCCTGGATGACGTTGAGGCGGCTGCGGAAGGGAGCGAGCGGCTCGAGGGTCCGGCCCAGCTCCATCTGCTCGCCGGAGCCCTTGGCCCACCAGTGGTCGCCGTTGATGCCGTTGCCGACGAAGAGGGCGGCGAAGCGTTGCGGATAGGCCGTCGGCGGCGCGTCGGCCGCCGGCGTGGCCGCACCCCAGACCCGGACCGATTCCAGCCAGGGCAGGGTCATGGTGACGCCCGCGCCCCGCAGGAAGGTGCGTCGGTTCCAACGGTGTTCTCGGGAAGGCAAGGCCATGGGGTGCTCAGTTTCGGGCCACGGGATCGTGGAGCCGTTTGTGGAGGAACTGCCGACTGGTGACAATGCTTTCCAATAGGGTGCCGAAGCGGCCCCCGCGGGCCGCGAGCCGCGACTTCATCTCGGCCACCATGGGCTCGTCTCCCAGGATGAGCGTGCGCCCCAGTCCGTAGGCCAGCAGCCGCCGGCAGAGGGTGTCGATGAAGTCCGCGCGTCGATGGTCCCGGACGTACCCCACCAGGCCGTCTAGGCCCTCGCCCTCGAAGCCCCCGGGGAACTCGGCCCGGGTGTCCACCGGGTTTCCGGACAGGTCCAGTGTGCGACGTTCACCCACTGGTCCGTAGCCTTCAAAGACGAGGCCCATGGCATCGAACCGAGCGTGGCATTCGAAGCAGCCCGAACGCTCTCGATGGGCCGCCAATGCTTCGCGCAGCGTGAGTTTGCCGAGGGCGCGTTCGTCCTTCGGCAGCTCCGGCACGATCGGTGGTGGCGGGGGGATCCGCTCTCCGAAGACCCGCCGGACCACCCAGTAGCCGCGCTTCACCGGGCTGGTGCGCAGGCCCGGTGAGTTGGCCGTGAGGAAGACCGCCATGGGCAGCAACCCGCCCCGTCCATAGGACCGCGCATCGGCGATGTGCACCCAGGCATCGGTGCCCGGGGGTTCCGGTTGGATCCCATAATGCCGGGCCAGGGGCCCGTTCACAAAGGTGTCGCGAGCCTCCAGCAGATCGAGCACCGGACGGTCCTGGCGCACCACATCGACCACGAAGCGCAGGGGCTCCTCGTGCATCGCGGCGCGCAGTTCGCTGTTGAAGGCCGGAAAGCGTTCCCGGTCCACACCGTTGTGTTCCAGGAATCGATCGAACTCGAGCCAGCGGCCGGCGAAGGATTCGGCGAAGTGGACCAGGCGCGGGTCCTGCACCATGCGCCGGACCTGGGCCTGAAGCACCCGGGGCTTGTGGAGTTCCCGGGCGGCCGCGAGCGCCAGCAATTCGGCGTCGGGAGGACCCGCCCAAAGGAAGTAACTCAGGCGGCTGGCCAAGGCCATGTCGGAAAGCGGGACCGAGGCGAACGACGCGCCGTTGGCCGTCTTGGGGCTCGCCGATCCTTCGCGGCTCTCGCCGGCCGCCTCAATGAGGTCCATCCGGAACAGGAAGCGGGGCGACATCAGCACCCGGACGATGCCATCGCGCATCGCGTCTTCATGACCGAGGCCGTTCTTCTGACGGCATTCCTGGTGGAACGCGCGGAGGTCCTCCCGATCGCGCGGCCGCAGGTGGCTTCGGTAGGCCCGCTCGGCGAATGCCTCGAGCATCGCCAGGTGTCGGGGTTCGGCCCCCGTCTGCAGGTGCCGCAGACGGGCGATCTGCCGGGCGGTCCCGGCGAAGTGGTCCCGGATGGCTTGCCGGGCGGTGTCGCTGGCCTGATGCCGCGCGGCCTTGGCTTCGTAGAGTTCGCCGAGGCGGGCGATCTTCGCTTCCGAGTGGATGGATTGGTCCTCGGGGCGGAACGGGTCGAACTCGGGATCCCTCAGGAACGCCGAGTCGGTCCGCTCGAACCACACCAGGCTGGTGAGCATGCGCTGGGGCACCGAGGCGAGGAACTCGAACTCGTCCCAGAGCCGATCGAGCTCCCGACGCCCGGCGTCGTCGAGCACCAGATCGCAGAGCGGTTGGTCGTCGCGGAAGTAGCCGGTCATGCTGTGCAGGCCGGCGCTGAGCAATCGGCCGGCGTTCTCCTGCTCCTTCTC
>CAIOKD010000148.1 GCA_903858835.1 uncultured Verrucomicrobiota bacterium | reverse complement strand
CATGGGCATGGCCTGGATCGCCGAGCGGCCCGGGGCCTGGACGGCCCTGCGGTGGGCCGCCATCCACGCCCGCGATCTCTCCCTCGGCGCATGGCATGGAGCGGAGCGGTGGATCCGTTGAATCCGGGGCAGGCCCCCTCGGTGGGAGCCCCGAGGAGACTCGATCGTTGGCGGGCATCCAGTGCATCGGCACCGCGGTGTTCTGCAAATGACGCTTGAAACGACGCCTCCAGCGGCGAGAAGCTTCGGTTCCATAGGACGCATGAATCTTGGCGACATTCTCACGACCCGGCAGATCGTCCCTGAACTCGCGGCCAAAAACCGCTGGGAGGCGATCGACGAACTGATCGGTTGCCTGGTCGCGTCCGGAAAGGTCCTGCCGGAGCACCGCGAGGCCGTGACCGCGGTGGTCAAGAAGCGCGAGACCTCCATGAGCACCGGGATCGGCTTCGGCATCGGCATCCCGCACGCCTCGACCGACCTGATCACCGAGGTGACCGCCGCCTTCGGGCGCTCGCGTACCGGCGTCAGCTTCGATGCCCTCGACAACCAGCCGGTGCACCTGGTGACCCTGTTCCTGGTGCCGGCGGGCCAGTTCCAGCGTCACCTGCACACCCTGGCTGGCATCGCCAAGGTCCTTCGCCGCGACGACTTCCTGAAGTCCATCACCCAGGCGCCGGACGCGGAAGCGATGATCAAGATGATCCGCGACTTCTCCGAGGGGCTGCGCTGAACGCACCCGAGGGCGATCCGTCCGAGTCCGATCCCGATTTCCCATGTTCCAACGCGTCCTCGAATCCCGGCTGCGCGCCGCGGTTTCCGCCCTCATTCCCGCGGCCGACCCCGCCACCATCCAGGTGAAACCGGCCTCCGAGGCGCGCTTCGGAGACTTCCAGAGCAACTCTCTGATGCTGGTGGCCAAGGCGGCCCGCATGAATCCCCGGCAATTGGCCACCGATGTGGTCGCGCGCCTGGAGGTCTCGGATTGCTGCGAACCGGTGGAGATCGCCGGTCCCGGGTTCCTGAATTTCCGACTGACCCGCAAGGTCCTGGAGGACTGGTTGGTCGATGCCGCCGCCGGAAAACCGGTGTTGGTGCCGCACGCCGAGGTTCCGCGGACGGTGGTCCTCGATTTCTCCTCGCCGAATGTCGCCAAGCCCATGCACGTCGGCCACATCCGCTCCACGGGCATCGGCGATGCGCTGCAACGGATGTGGCGGCTGCTCGGACACCGGGTCATCAGCGACAACCACATCGGCGACTGGGGAACCCAGTTCGGCAAGCTGCTGGTCGGTTGGAAGGAATTGCTGGACCGGCCGGCCCTCGAGCGCGACCCCATCGCCGAGATGGAGCGTCTGTACAAGACGGTCAACGCGCAGTGCGACGCCGATCCGGCCCGTCTCGAGACCGCCCGCCAGGAACTGGTGCGACTGCAGGCCGGTGACCCGGAGAACTTGGCGATCTGGAAGGAGATGATCCGCCTGTCGCAGGTCCAGTTCGACACGCTCTACGGCCGGATGGGCACCCGGTTCGACCACACGTTGGGCGAGAGTTTCTACAATCCGCAGTTGGGGGCCGTGGTCGAGGCGCTGCTGGCGGCCGGCATCGCCCGTTCCAGCGATGGGGCGGTGGCGGTCTTCAGCGACCGTTCGATGCCTCCCAAGGACGATCCCTTCCTGGTGAGCCGCGATGGGGAATGGGTCGACGTGCCCGCCCTGATCCGCAAGAGCGACGGTGGGTTCAACTACATGACCACCGACCTGGCCACCGTCGACCATCGCATCCGGACCTGGGCTCCCGACGAGATCCTGTATGTGGTGGATGATCGGCAGTCGGGCCATTTCCGGGCGCTGTTCCATGTGTTCGCGCGATGGCAGCCCGAGGCCTACCGCAAGACCCAGCTCCGGCACATCGGCTTCGGCAAGATCCTCGGCGAGGATGGCAAGCCCTTCAAAACCCGGTCCGGCGACACGGTGCGACTGGCCGACCTGCTCGATGAGGCCGAGGAGCGCGCCCTCAAGGTGGTCAGCGAAAAGCGTCCGGACCTGCCCGAGGTCGAGCGCCAGGAGATTGCCCGGATCGTCGGCATCGGTGCCGTGAAGTGGCAGGACCTCCTGCCCAATCGGCAGAGCGACTACGTCTTTTCGTGGGACAAGATGCTGGCCCTCCAGGGCAACACGGCTCCGTACGTCCAGTACCAATACACCCGTGCCGCCAAGGTGGTGCGCGATTCCGGGGCCCCGGTCGCCGCGCAGCCGATCGTGTTGACCGAGGCCGCGGAGATCGCGCTGGCCAAGCACCTGATGAACCTGGGATTCACGCTGCAGGCCGCCGCCGAGGAATGCCGTCCGAATTACCTCTGCAACTACCTGCACGAATTGGCGGGGCTCTACAGCAGCTTCTACGAGGCTTGCCCGGTGCTGAAGGCCGAGGAGCCGGCCCGTTCAACCCGCCTGGCTTTGTGCCGCCTCAGCGCCCAGGTGCTGAAGCTCGGGCTCGAGACGCTGGGCATCGAGGTCACCGAGAAGATGTGAGCGATGGTCCGCAGACCGGGAGACATTCCGGTCTCGGGCCGACTTCGAGTCCCACGGCTCGGATTCCCGCAGTCCGGGTTCAGTTCCGGGGATTGTTCCGCAGGTGTTCCCGGATCTCCGTCAGGAACGCCTCGCCGTAATCGCGCAGCTTGCGCTCACCGACGCCCGAGATGGTCAGGAACTCGTCGTCGGTGGTCGGGAGTTCGCGCGCCATGAGCCGCAGCGAATTGTCGCCGAATACGATGTAGGGCGGAACCCCCATGCTATCGGCCAAGTCCTTGCGGAGCAGTCGCAGCTTCTCGAAGAGCAGTTCGTCGCAGTCGATGTTCCCGACCCGCTCGGCCCTGGGGCGAGGCTTCTCCATCGGCTTGGTGAGGGTGATCGTCCGGCGGTCCTTCAAGGCGGCCATGCCTTCCGGGGTGATCTCCAACACGCTGAACTGCTCGGAGGTCTGTCGCAGGTATCCCAGGCGTACCAGTTCGCGGCCGATGGAAGCCCACTCGTTGCGGCCCAGGTCGGAGCCGATGCCGTAGGTGCTGAGCTGGTCGTGCCCCCACTGGATGACCTTCTCGGATTCGCTGCCCGTGAGCACGGCGATCACATGGTTGAAGCCGGTCCCGAATCCGCTCTTCTGTCGGATGCGGAAGACGCAGCTCAGGAACTTCTGGGCCGCCACCGTGCCATCCCAGGTGGATCGCGGACTCAGGCAATTGTCGCAGGTGCCGCAATTCGGCTGGGGATAGTTCTCGCCGAAGTATGCCAGGAGCGAGGCCCGCCGGCATTCGGAACTGTCGGCATAGTGGCTGATCCGCTGGAGCTGTTCGCGTGCGATGCGCTGTTCGTCCAGGTCGGTCTTCTCGGCGATGAAGGCCGTCTGCTTGGCCACGTCGCCGGGACTGAAGAGCAGCAGGCATTCGCCGGGAAGGCCGTCGCGGCCCGCCCGTCCGGTCTCCTGGTAATACCCCTCGATGTTCTTCGGGAGATCATGGTGGATGACGAAGCGGACGTTGGGTTTGTTGATGCCCATGCCGAAGGCGATCGTCGCGCAGACGACCCGCACCTCGTCCCTGAGGAACGCCTCCTGGTTGGCCGAGCGTTCCTTGGCCGACAACCCCGCATGGTAGGCCAGCGATTTGACGCCGTCTTGGACCAGTTTCGACGAAACCGACTCCGCCGAAGCCCGTGAAAAGCAATACACGATGCCGCTTTCCTTGGGGCGGGACTTTACGAACTCGAGGACCTGCCGGTAGGCCTGGGATTTCGGGATCACCCGGTAGGTCAGGTTGGGTCGATTGAAGCTCGCCACATGGATCGACGGTTCTCGCAGACGCAGTTGGCGGATGATGTCGTCGCGTACCCGGGTGGTGGCCGTCGCCGTGAGGGCCATGAACGGCAGGTCGGCGAACTGTTCCCGGAGCAGGGACAGTTGGCGGTATTCTGGCCGGAAGTCGTGTCCCCACTCGCTGATGCAGTGGGCCTCGTCGACCGCCACCTGCTGGACATTCCATTGGCGTAGGCTTTCGAAGAGCGAGCCCTCGCCGACCATGAGACGTTCAGGGGACAGGTAGAGCAGTTTGAACTCGCCGTGGTGCAGCCCCCGCCACCGGGCCTTGCGTTCCTTCTCGGAGAGCGACGAATTGAGGAAGGTGGCCGCCACGCCGTTGGCCTGGAGTTGATCCACCTGATCCTTCATCAGCGCGATCAGTGGCGAGATGACGACCGTGAGCCCGGGCCGAACCAAGGCTGGCAGTTGGAAGCACAGGGATTTGCCGCCCCCGGTGGGCAGCAGGGCGAAGACGTCGCGTCCCGCGAGGGCGTCCCGGATGATCTCCTCCTGATGCGGGCGGAACGCGGTGTAGCCGAACACCTGCTTCAGCAGCGCGGGCAGTGCAGTTGGACCGAGGGTTCGGGACACGTGGCTCGAAGCCTATGGATCGACGGGCGTGGGAGCAATGCAGCGGAAGCCTCTTCGAAGCCTCGATGCCCCGGAATCTTGGAATGCCAGTTGCCCGGAAGGATGCGGTTTTGGCAGGGTTTGCCTTGCAGATATGTCGTACCAAAAACGGATCTTCGGGACCGACGGCGTCCGGGGGCGGGCCAACATCGAGCCCGTGACCGCCGAGACCGCCCTGAAGCTCGGTCGCGCAGCGGCGCATGTGTTCAAGAATCGGAACGGCCAGGCCCGAAATCGCGTCCGGCATCGGATCGTCATCGGCAAGGACACCCGCCTCTCGGGCTACATGCTCGAGAACGCGATTAGTTCGGGGATCCTGTCGATGGGGGTCGACGTGGTGCTCATCGGTCCGCTGCCGACCCCGGGCGTGGCCTACGTGACCCGTTCCATGCGGGCCGACGCGGGCATCGTGATCACCGCCTCGCACAATCCCTACGACGACAACGGCATCAAGTTCTTCGGTCCCGACGGCTACAAGCTCGATGATCCCACCGAGGACCGCATCGAGGAACTGGTCTTCAGCGGCGAGATCGAGGCCTTCCGTCCCACGGCCAGCGAGATCGGCAAGGCCATCCGCGTGGACGATGCCATCGGCCGGTATGTCGAGCAGGCCAAGTCCTCCTTCCCGAAGCAGTTGACGCTCGAGGGAATGCGCATCGTGGTGGATTGCGGGCACGGGGCCTCGTACAAGACCACGCCCATGGTGCTCCAAGAACTCGGGGCCGAGGTGATCGCCTTCGGCACCCAGCCCAATGGCACCAACATCAACCGCGAGTGCGGTTCGATGTATCCGCAGCTCATCTGCGGCAAGGTCCGCGAATACCGGGCCGACCTGGGCATCGCCCATGACGGCGATGCCGACCGGGTGCTCCTCTGCGACGAGGCCGGCAACCTCGTGGATGGCGACGACATCATGGCCATCAGCGCGCTGCAGATGATCGCCGAGGGTCGATTGGCCAAGAACACCCTCGTGGCCACCGTGATGAGCAACGCCGGCCTCGATGCGGCGATCCGTGCGGCCGGGGGCGAGGTGGTCCGGACGTCGGTCGGCGACAAGAACGTCATCGATTGCATGTTGGCCAATGGCTACAACTTCGGCGGCGAGCAGAGCGGTCACCTGATCTTCCGCGACCACAGCAGCACCGGCGACGGGTTGGTCGCCGCCCTCCAGATACTCAGTGCGATGCGCACCCGCGGCGAGCCCCTCTCCCAGATGGCCCGTTGTTGGACCCGCTATCCCCAGTTGGTGACCAACGTGGCGGTCCGCATAAAGACCCCGTTCGAGGAACTCGAAGAGATCCTCGACCTGGTGAAGCAGGCCGAGGCCGAGGTCGGACCGAAGGGTGGCCGGGTGCTCCTGCGCTATTCCGGAACCGAACCGAAGGCCCGCCTGCTCATCGAGGGTCCGGAGATGGAAGCGATGGAACGGTGGACGGCCGCGATCTGCGGATCCATCCGCCGCCAGGTGGGCCAGGCCGGTTGATCCCGGAAAGGCTTGCGTCGCCCCGTGACTCGGGCGGAATGGCCTGCATGAACGCGTCCCCGGAGGTGTCGCAACGGCGTTTTGTCACGGCGGAGGAGAGTCGATCCGACCTCACCCCGTACACGCTGAACACCTGGCTCTCGCGCCCGGACATCGTGCCGTGCGAGTCGCTGCTGCTGGTGCGGGCCACGCTCGACGCAGGTCGCTGCCACGGGTTTCACCGGCATCCCACTCGCGAAGAGATCATCTACATCCTCTCCGGCCAGGCCGAGCAGTGGTGCGGTCGGCAACACCGGATCTTGAAGGCGGGCGAGATGGTCCTGATCCCGAAGAACGAGATCCACGGCACCTACAACCCTTTCCGCGAGCCCGTGATCTTCCTGGCGATGCTGTCCCCATCGGAGGCCGAGGAACCCGGAACGGTCAACGAGTGGGACAACGAGCCCTGGGCCGGTTTGAGGCGCGAACTCGGTCTGCCCGAGTGCCGCTGAGCGCGGGGATCCCGTGTCCTTCCCATGGTCGAGATCCTGCCACCGGCACTGCTGAAACTGCTGAGGGAGACCCCGGGGCTGGAGAGATCCTACCTGGTGGGGGGCTGCGTGCGGGATTGGTTGTTGGGGGTGCCGGTCCATGATTTCGACATCGAAGTCTACGGGCTCGATTACCCGGAGCTGGCCGCCCTGCTGTCCCGCCACGGGCGCGCCGATTGGGTGGGCAAGTCCTTCGGGGTGGTGAAGCTCTCCCATCCGAGCGGGGCGGTCTGGGACTTCTCGGTGCCGCGCCGGGATTCGAAGCGCGGCCCCGGCCACAAGGGCTTCGACATCGAATTCGACCCGGAGTTGAGCCCGGTCGAGGCCTCGGCCCGGCGGGACTTCACCATCAATGCGATGCTCTGGGATCCCCGGACGTCGGAGGTGATCGATCCTCATGGCGGTCGGTCGGACCTTCGCGCAGGCACCCTTCGGCACACCAGCGGGGCGTTCCCGGAGGATCCCTTGCGGGTGCTGCGGGGCATGCAGTTCGCGGGCCGCTTCCGACTGAAGGCCGCGCCCGACACGCTGGAGTTGTGCCGCTCGATCCGGTCCAGCTATCGCGAGTTGGCGGTCGAGCGGGTGCGGGAGGAATGGCTCAAGTGGGCGACCCGCTCGGTCCAGCCCTCGTTGGGCCTGGTCTTCCTGAAAGACTGCGGATGGTTGGAGCACCTGCCCGAGTTGGCCGCGGTGGTCGGAGTGCCGCAGGATCCTGAATGGCATCCCGAGGGCGATGTCTGGACCCACACCCTTCATGCCGTCGACGCGCTGGTGGACGGGCCTGGTTGGTCAGAAACGGCAACGGACGATCGATTGGTCCTCATGATGGCGGTGCTGCTGCACGATGTCGGCAAGGCCACCTGCACCCGCACCGAGTCCAAGGGGGGGCGGGATCGGATCGTCTCGCCGGGTCACGAGGTGGCCGGTGGGGATCTCGCGGCCCGGTTCCTTCGTGGCATCGGTTTCCAGGAGACCCTGGTGGAGCGGGTGGTGCCATTGGTGGTCAACCACATGGTGCACTCCGAAGACCCTTCGGCGCGAATGGTCCGGCGATTGGCGGTCCGGCTTCGGCCGTCATCGATCGACGCCTTGTGTACCGTGATGACCGCCGATGCCTCGGCGCGTCCGCCCAGGCCTCCGGGAGTTCCGCCTTCGGTCCAACGGCTCCGTCAGGCGGCGGCGGAACTGCAGGTGCAGGCCTCGGCTCCGGCACCCTTGCTCCAGGGACGTCACCTTCTGGCAAGCGGTTGGGTCGCTGGGCCTCGCCTTGGAGCCCTGCTGAAGGACGCCTATGCCGCCCAGCTCGACGGCGAGTTCAGCGACCTCGAGGGGGCCCTTCGATGGGTTTCCGAACGATCCTGGAACGGCGATCCCACGGCCGGGTGACGGTAGGCGACGGGGCCTACCCCAGCGATCAGCCCGGCAGGCGTTCTTCGAGCAGCCGATACAACGCACTCGTATCGCCCACTGGGATCTCTTGGGCCGGCGTCCACCAAGTGAAGCCGGGGCCGTGGGCCGGTCCGTTGGCCACCACGGCGTCGGAACGGCAGTCCTCGACCTGCGCGTGGGCTCGGGCCATCACCTCGTCCCGGGTACCATCCACCTCGAACTTCCATCCCGTGATCCAGGCCTTCGGGTAGAGGTCCCTCAGTTGGGCGAGGATCTTCGGTGTGGGACGAAGCTCGGCAAGGAGGTCGCCGTCGCGGGTCGAGTATTTTCCGGATTGGAGACGGGTGAGGCTGCCATCGGCCTCCCTGCGGAACACGGAACCCACCTCGAAGTCACCGACCGCGGCCGCATGGAAGAGAGCCACCGGTTCCCTCGTGGCGTGGCGCTGGAAGAGCGACAGCAGTTCGCGGGAGGTTCCGAACCTTTCGGTGGCCACACCCGGGATCGGAGGCGCGGCCGTGGCAGTCAGGCTCCGCAGCAGCAGCACTGGATGACCGTGACTGGCGAGGTGATTGGCCAACTCGGTGCCCAGGGTGCCGGTGGAGTGGTTGGTCAATCGACGCACCGAGTCCAGGGGTTCCGCAGTGGGGCCCGCGGTCACGATGCAGTTCATGGCAAGGGACGGTAGGGCCGGGGAAGCCGGGTTCACAAGGCCCGCCGGAGGTTCCCGGCATAGCCGGTCATTTCCACGAAGGCGCGACCGACTTCGCGGCCGTTGGAGTCGAGGACCCGACAAGCACCTTCCCAATAGGGCACGCCACCGATGCCCCCGGAGAGTTCCTGGTCGGCGCAGAGGGGTTCGATCCTCAGCGTGGGGCCCGGGCGCCCCTCAGGATCGGGCACCGTGAGCACCACGGCGGCGGGATAGGAACCTCCCGAGCGGGGACTCTTCCATTGGCCCTCGCCCCGCCACTGGAAGCGGTCGGGCCCCCAATGCGAGACCCGCCCGGTCTTGTCGATCCAGGCCAGCGTGGAGAAGGCGTCGGTGGTGCCGTCGTCGCTGCGCATCCGGTAGGCCATCAACTCCCGACCGTCGAAGAACTGGATGCTGGTCCAATCCCAGCCCACCTGGCCTTCGCCCAGCTGGCTGCTGCTCAGTTCATGGTCCATCCAGGCCTCGCCTTGGATCCGTCGGGTCTGGTCGCCTCGCCGGAGTTCCCCGGAGACGGAGAGTCGAGGGAAGGTGAGGTAATGGCTCGCCGCCGCAGGTTCCTTGGCCTTCCGGGAAACGCCGTTGGTCCCGAACACCACCAGGGGTTTTTCTGGCCGTAGGCGCAGGCTCCAGAAGAGGTCGGCCTGGATGCCTCCTTTCAGCTCGAGGATGGTGCGACCTCCGGGATCGGGGCCGATGTCCTTGAGGGACCAATTGCCGTTGCGGACCTCCAGGCGGCCGGTCTCGGCCCGGGCATCCCAGCCCCGTCGGTTGAGTCGCTCTTCATGGCGAAAGGTTCCAGTGCCCACGTCGAGCCAGGCCATGTGGGCCAGGAAGAATTCATCGGTGGCGAAATTCGTCGAGCTGCCCTCGGTCCGGGCCGTGGGCAAGCCTTCGCCAGCGCGGCGAAAGAAGGTGGCCTGGAATCCGTGTCGCTGGTCGCCGTCGGAAACGAGGTGTCCGGTGATGTACCACCACTCGATTTTGAACTCGGGATGGCTGCCATGGTCTGCGGGGAACCGGAAGACACGCCCCGCCTGGGGTACCGCGAATTCTCGGCGGCCGGAAGACGGGCCCTCGGCGGTGACGGGTTGAAGCACTCCGAGCACGAAGGCGATCAGGCAGAACCTTCGGGCGATGGCGCGGGGTAGGGAAGGCATGGGTGGCAGGTGATTCATTCCTCGCGTTCGGCGGGCAGGGCTGCGCCCCAGCGTCCGATGCTCCAGCCGGTCAGGGCGGCCATGGCAAGGACCGCCAGGGCCAGTCCGGCCATCCAGAGCCACGGCGGGTCGGTCTCGAGGGTCCAGCCGAAGGTCTGCACGTTGACCCGGTGGATGAGCAACCACCCCAGGCCGAGGCTGGCCAGCAGTCCGACCGCGACGCCCACACCGGCCGTCACCAGACTCTCGAGGGTGGTGGCCCAGGCGATCTCGCCATGGCGGAACCCGAGGGCCCGAAGGGTGGTCAGGTCGTTGCGTCGTTCCCACAAGAGGCTGGCGAGGGTGAAGCCCAATCCCAGGACCGACACGGCCACCCCGATCAATTCCAGCGCGTCGGTGATGGCAAAGGTCTGTCGGAAGATCCGCAGGGCCTCGCCGCGCAGGTGCCCTTGGGTGTACACCGCGAGGCCCGGGTACCGGTCCTTCCACCGCGCCCGGATCTCCGATGCACGGTCGGGACTCCGCAGTTGGGCGATGATGCTGGTGGCCAGTTCGTCGCCGAACCAGACCGCGAAGTGTTCGCGCTGGATCACCAGGGAGCCGCGCTCGTTGCCGTAGTCCGAGAAGACGCCGGCCAACGTCAGCCGCCGAGGCCCGGCCGGAGTGGGCAGGATCAGGGTGTCACCGCGGTGCATTTGGAATCGGTGGGAGAAGCTCTCGCTGGCCAGTGCGAGCCCCTGGTTGCGGTCGGGATCCCAGACCGCGTCGTCGGCGGGAGCCTCGCGCCACGCGATCCGCGCCTGATCGCGCATGAAGGAGGGATTGCCACCGAAGAGCAGGGTCGACCCGCCCGGCAGTTGCAGTTCGAGGGCCTGGACGACATTGGCGGCCACCACCTCCGGATCGGCCAGCAACGCCTTCCAGGTCTCGGGCCGGATGCGGTTCTGGGTCGAAGCGCTTTGGGCTCCCTCGCTCGAGACGTAGAGGTCGGCCATGAAGGTGCGCTCGATCCAGCCTCGCAGGGTGGTGTCGAAGCTGCCCACCAGGATGGCCATGCCGGAGGTCATCGCGACCGCGCACACCAGACCGGCGATGGCCAGACGGTGCCGACCGGTGGGTTTCCGGAGATGGCTCAAGGCCAGACGTCCGGGCGCGGAAAGGCCGCCCCAGGCGGTGAGCCTGCGGATCAACAGCGGGGGCAAGAGACCGGCCAGGAGTCCTGCGCCGATCAGTCCGGTGAGGGCCGATCCGTAGGCGGCCAGCGAGATCCGGGAGCCGCCCGCGAGGCGCAACGGCGGTGGCAGGGTCAGGAGGGCGCCCACACCGATCAGGATCAGCGCTCCGGGCAGGACCCACGGCGGGGCGGCGGTGCCGGCCTGGGCCCGCCCGCGTCCGATCATCTGTGCGGGCGGGGTGGCTGCGGCCCGACGCGCTGGCCAGGCTCCGGCCGCGACGCTCGCGGCGATGGCCAGGACCAAGGCGACCGCGGCCTCCACGGGATCCAACGCGGCGGACCGGACGGCGGTGGCGTAATAGAGCGAGTTGACCGTCTGTCCGACGCCGCGCACCGCCCCTTGGGCTCCGGCCCATCCCAGCAGCAGGCCCAGCAGGCCTCCGACCAGTCCGAGCGCCGAGGCCTCCCAGAGCCAGGCGCGGGCGATTCGGGAGGGTTCGACCCCGAGGGATCTCAGGATGGCGATCTCTTCCCGGCGCCGGACCACCGCACCGTCGAGGGCCTGGAACACCAGCATCAGCCCGACCAGCAACGCCAGCAGGGAGAGGATGGTGAGGTTCAGGCGGAAGGCCCGGGTCATTGTCGCGGCATTGTCGCGGCGGTCCGACGGGGTGCTCAGGATCCAGCGTCCGTTCACCCAGTCGCCCAATTCCCTGCGGAGTTCGGCCGCCCTGGCGGGCCGATCGGCTCCCTCGGGCAACACGAACTCGATCCGGTCGAGTTGGCCGGGTCGAGCGGTGAGGTGTTGCAACGCGGGCAGGTCCAGCAGCAGGAGGTTGTCCGGCGCCTTGGGTTGCGCGGGGTCTTCCGGGATGACGCCCGCGATCCTCAGTTCGACGATGCGTTCCTGGATCACCAGGCGCAGGGTCGGGGTTCGGATGCGGGCGGCCGTCGCGGCCGGGATCAGCACGGCGTGGGGATCCTGCAACCGGGACCAGAGCGCGGACTCGTCCAGCGACGGAGCGGGGGTGTTCGTGGCAGCCGGGGTCGGAGGGCGAAGGGTGCTTGCCGCGCGTCGGGCGGGGGACTGGCGGGCCTGGGCGAGGTTCTGCAAAGCCACCCAATCCACTCCCAGGAGCGTGTAGGTGGGGCGGCTGCCGATGGGCCCGGAGGTCCCGTCGCCGGGTTCTACCGCGGTGCTCTCCACCACGGGGACCCAGTGGACCGGCGTGTCGGGGAAACTTCGCCGCAGGTCCGTCAGCAACGATTCCGGCAGGCTGCCGGCCGGCGAGAGGAGGATGCCGTCGCTCTCGGCGGTGACCACGTCGGTGAAGTTCTGGAAGCTGGCGATGGCGGCCTGGTTGGCCAGTCGGATGGCGAGGTACACAGCCACACCCAGGGCCAACGTGAGCACCAGCAGGGCGGTGGTCCAGGGCGTGCCGCGGGCATGGCGCCAGCTCACCCGGGTCCAGAGGAGGTGTTGGACCTGGGTCGGGGTCCGGAGGCTCATAGGCGTTCGTTGGAGGACGCCGTCTCCGCCTCGATGATCCCATCCCGCAGGCGGATCTCTCGATGACAGATGGCCGCGGCCTCGGAGCTGTGGGTGACCAGCACCAGGGCGGTTCCCGTGGCGTCGGTCAGCTCGCGCAGCAGTTCCAGGATGCGCTGGCCGTTGCGCGAATCGAGGTTGCCGGTCGGTTCGTCGGCCAGGAGCAGTCGGGGTCGGTGGACCAGGGCCCGTGCGATGGCCACCCGCTGCATCTCGCCGCCCGAGAGTTGGCCCGGGGGCGCATCGGCCCGGTGGGCGACGCCGACCCGCTCGAGAAGGCTGGCCACCCGGTCGAGCCGCTCGCTGGCCGGAACCCCGAGGAGTTGCAGCGGCAATTCGACGTTCTCGGCGGCGGTCAGCGTGGGCAGCAGGTGGAAGAACTGGAAGATGGTGCCGAAGGAGCGCCGGCGCAGTGCCGCCAAGCCGTCGCCATCCAAGTCGTTCAGGCACACGTCCTCGACATCGATGCGACCGGATCTCGGGCGATCGACGCCGCCGAGCAGATTCAGGAGGGTGGTTTTGCCGGATCCCGAGGGGCCGGTCAGGGCCACCCGCTCGCCGGCGTGCAGCCGCAGCGACACGCCCGCCAACACAGGTCTCTCGCCATAGGCGTGATGGAGGTCGCTGGCTCTGAGCAGGAGGGACGGTTGCACCGGGGCCGACATCGATCTTTCAAGGTGGCCCGGGATTGGCGATTCCCCAAACGCGTTTTGCCCAGGAGTTTTCCTGGCAGCAGATTCAACCCGCGGGGGGCTTGAAGGCGATCGGTGACGGGCCTCGCCGGTAGGCGTTCAAGTCCACCGTGACCCACCCGTACCCGAGGCCCTTCAGTCGCCCGAGGATGGATTCGCGCAGGGCCGCATCCTGCCAGCGTTGGAACTCGTTCAGACCGACCTCGATGCGTGCAAGGTGCCCCTTGAGGGTGCCTCCCAATTCATGGTGACGGACCCGGAGGTCGTAGAATCCCTGGTCGCGCAGGAATGCCTCGGCCTCCTCGACCATCCGCAGCTTCTCTTCAGTGACCGCCTCGCCGGTCGGAATGCGAGAACTCAGGCAGGCCATCTGAGGCTTGTCGGCGGTGGGTAATCCGAGGTGGGCGCTGAGTTCCCGGATCTCGGCCTTGGTCAGGCCCAATTCCTTGAGAGGGGCACGGACCTGGAACTCATCGGCGGCCTTGGCTCCGGGGCGATGATCCCCGACGTCGCTGGCGTTCTCGCCGTAGGCCAACACACGGAAGCCGAGCGAGCGTGCCATGGGTTCGAGTTCGCGGAAGAGCGCGTGCTTGCAGAAGTAGCAGCGGTTCTCGGGGTTCGAGAGGTAGCGGGGATCGTTGAATTCCCGGGTCTGCACGACACGGACGGGGATTCCGAAGCGCTCGGCGATGTCCAGGGCCTCCTGCAGCTCGCGGCGGGGCAGGCTGGGCGAGTCGGCGATGGCCGCAAGCGACCGGTCGCCCAAGACCTTATACGCCACCTGGGCCAGGAAGACCGAATCGACGCCACCGGAGTAGGCGACGACGCAGCTGCCGTAGCTGGCCAGAAGCTCGCGCAGGCCGCGGTATTTGTCGGCGGTGAGCGGCTTCAATGGAGATTCGGGGGGCGGCAGGCTCACACCGTGAACAGGGTATCGGGCCGGTCCTTCAGGCCGAGGTTGAGTCCGCCCTTCTGGATTTCCACCACCGCTCCGTTCTTCCAGAGGCACCGACGGTAGAGCGTGGCGAATCCGAAATCGGGGGCGGCACCGCCCTGACCGCCGACGAGTTCACTGCCGCGGCGGACATTGTCCTGCATCCAGGCGGGCAGGAGCAGGTGGAAGGGGTTCCGCTTCACCTCGCCGGCATGGAAGGAGATGCCGGTCACCAGGTCGGTGAGGTCGTTCTCGCCGATCTCGACCATCAGGTTGGGTCGGGTCATCTGTCCCCAGTATTCGGTCTCGATCACCACGGTCTGGAATTCCGGCCCCAGCGTGGCCAGGGCGTCCATCACCAGGTGGTGGGTGCCGATGTGGGTGCCGTTCCAGTCGGCGACGTGGGGGACGAAGAGGGCGGCCGGGGCCTCCTGCTTCAGGATCTCCGCGATTCGCCGGACCATCGGGGCCCAGACGGTGGGTTCCTCGGTCCGGCATTTGGGGGTCACCTTCTCGAGGCCGTTCTCGAGGGTCTGGATGAGTCCGAAGCCCATGTAGGCGCAGGCGGCCTGCAGTTCGGTCCAGCGCTCGGTCTGTCGGGCGCGGTTGCTGCCCTGGGTGACGGCGACGTTGCGGATGTCCCAGCCGCACTCCCTCAGCAGCCGCAGGGCCAAACCGCCGATGATGCATTCGTCGTCGGGATGGGGCGAAAAGATCAGGGCTTTGGGGGCTCCTGGACGCGGGGTGGCCACGGTGGTCGGCGCGAGTCCGCCCATCGGATAGGAGCGGCCCTCACGGAAGCTGCGGGCGTAGTCGCGGACGATCGAGGCGTAGGGGTTCATGCAGGCAGGGAGATGATACTGCGGCAATGAGCGGAGAAAAGGATCGAGTCGTGATCACTGATCGTGGGTGGGGCCGCGGGAAGGGGCCTGCGCGCGCAGGGAGGCTCTGGAGGTGGTCGAGATTTCGCACTGTGTGCGAGGGGGTAGGAGGTGATCGCCTCCAGAGCTTGCTCCGACCCCATCCCGCTGGTGCCAGGGGGTGTCGATGGGGGATTTAGGGTTGTGGGAGGGATCACGACGAAGGGGGGTG
>CAIOKD010000147.1 GCA_903858835.1 uncultured Verrucomicrobiota bacterium | reverse complement strand
GGCGCCTGCCAGGCCCAACCGTCGCCATTGTCTCGTCTGATCCTGTCCATCCTCGACCACCTTCCGTGGTCCAAGGCCGAAAACGTTTCGGCCCTGGAGGTTCGGGCGCGGCAGGAGATCGCCGGCCTTGAGCGTGGATTGGTGGTGCTGGAGATCATTGTGGGGGTCGCCCCGCTGCTGGGCCTCGTGGGCACCATCTACGGCATCATCCCGCTGCTGGGCGACTTCGGTTCCAACCTCCAGGCCGACAACGCCTTCATCGCCAAGGGAATGTCAGTGGCCCTCTACAAAACCGTGCTGGGCCTGCTCGTGGCGATGCCCTCCCTGGCCGCCTGGAGTTTCTTCAACAAGCGGGTCGAACTGCTGGGCCTCGAGTTGGAGGCGGTCTGCGATGCACTGATGCGTCGGCAGTACCTGCGACCGGCCGATCCCGGTGCCGTGGGTGCCTCCGCCGGGGCCGAGGGACTCCGCCCATGAAGTTCCTCGCCCGCCGCCGCAAGGCCGCGCCCGCGATCGTCATCATCTCGCTGATCGACGTCCTGGTGGTGCTGCTGGTCTTCCTCATGGTGACCACGCGGTTCAAGAACACCCCGTCGGTCGCCCTGACGCTGCCCGAGACCCGCGAGGCGCCCAAGGCTGGTGCCAGTGCAGAAAAGCCGCCGTTGGTGGTGACCATTGCCGCGGCCGCGCCGCAGTTCTACGTCGGCCCGCGTGCGGTGACCTCCGACAAGCTTCTCAACGAATTGAAGGACGCCGTGGCGGGCGATGCCCAGGTCAAGGTGGTGTTGCGCGCCGACGAGAACGCCAACTGGGGCGACGTGGTCAAGGTCATGGACTTCGCCAAGCAGGCCAAGGTGCAAAACATCCGCGCCTACACCCGCACCGCTGGAGGCAAGTGATCGAGGAATTCGGTGGGCCTTGATCGCAACCGAGGTCTGTTCCCGCCCGCAGATGCCTTGCCGTCATCGGGCATTTCCCGCCCTTGGAGGTGCGCTCAACGAGTGCCATGCCTTCAGGCGTTCTTCGGGCGTGATCGCCTCATGGGTGCCAGAGGGAGTGATCCGGTAGGGCGCCAGCAAATCGATCCAGCGCCGGGCGTCGGCGGGAGCCCAGAGAGGCGGATCGAGGTTCAGGGTCGTCAGGCTGGAGTCCTTGGTCGTCAAGGCCAGTAGGCGTGCATCCGGCGACACCGCGAATTGCCGCAGCGGTGCATCGACCGAGGTCCTCAAGAAGATTGGCCGCCAATCATCGGCGCTCCAAAGCGCGACCGACCCGTCATTTCCAAGGCCCAGCAGATGGCCCGCTGGCGTCGTCTGCACATGGGCCACGCTCGCCTGCATTTCGATGTCGGGGGCCACCGGTTCACCCGACTGACGATCCCAGAAACGGATGTGACGGTCGGTCGACCCGGTGATCACCACCCGGCCTGAGCGATCGAGGGCGACGCTGCGGATGGGCGTGGTCTGCCGTCGCAGGGGCGTGGCTGGCGAACCATCGGCGGCGTGGAAGATCCGGTATGCGCCGTCCCAGCTCCCGGCCGCGATCCAACGGCCATCCCTCGAGAAGGTCGTCGAGGAGCAATTCCCGGGGAATTCGAGGGTGATCTCCGAGCCGTTCCGGAAGGGAAACCTCCCCAGCCAAAGCCCGGGGACGCGGTCGATGTCGGGAGCCACCCGGTACTGCGGACTCAGTGCCAGGAGGAAGGACTGTTGATCCGGGCTTGTGATGAACTTGCGCTCGAAGGGGGGCGCCCGCAATCGGCGGGACGGTTCTCTCGGCGCATCCGACCCGGAATCGATGCCGGCTCCCTCCCGGGTGGACCGGGTGATCAGGTGCCC
This sequence comes from uncultured Verrucomicrobiota bacterium, assembly GCA_903858835.1. GTDB lineage: Bacteria > Verrucomicrobiota > Verrucomicrobiia > Limisphaerales > UBA9464 > SXXZ01. Next base: position 10,226 of record CAIOKD010000147.1, on the reverse strand, counting down.
ATCCTCGGTGAGGGCGATCCACTGGTTTCCAGAGGGCTCCAGCAGGGCGCCGGCGATGGTCTCACCGTTCGGGATCGCCGGGAGTTCCTGCCGGCGTCCCTCGGGCATTGCCACCGTCATTGAGAAACCTGACCGTGCCAGTGAGTGCAAGCGGGAGGAACCCTCTTCGAAGCCCAGTTCTGCGATGGGCCCTGGGTGGGGCAGGATGATTGGAGGCATCCCGGACTCAAGCCGGTTGAAGATCCGGGTCGCCGTATCGTCGGCAACGGCGATCCATCGATGATCGGCGGACACCTTCACCTGGGAGGCATCCGTCGAAGTTTCACGATGGTTCTGGAAACGATTGAACCCCGGGACCTTCCAAACCACCCCGATCCCGGGAAACGGTACGCTCAGCAACCGGTCCGGGGAGAGCCAGTCGCATCCGCCCCGTTCGTCGGCCACCGGCAGCGTGGCGAGAACGGACGCCGAGGCATCCACGGAGATGATCCGCAGGGTCTGGTCGGCGGTCGCCAGTGCCAATCGGGAGTTTCCCGGATTGAAGACCAGCTTCCGGATCTCGGAGACCGAGAACCGCGTCCAATTCAGGATGGGTTGGCCGTTTAAGGGGTCCCAAACGCTCACGTTGCCCCCGCGGTCGCCCACCGCGAGCCGGGAGCCGTCATCGGCCGTCACCAGGCGCATGGCCCAGGCGGGGCAGGCGATGGTGAAGGTTTCCCGGAGGCTTCGCAGGTCCACGAGGTGCAGCAACCGGTCATCACCCCCGAAGGCCAGCCAGCGACCGAGGGGGTCCACCGTCAGGTCCCGCACGTACTCCGCCGTGCGCCAAGTCGCCAGCACCCGATCCCCCGGCCATTCGCGCAGGACCACCGACCCGTCCCAAGAGGCCGTGGCGAAGCGGTTCGGCCCCACCCAACACACCCGCCGGATCCGTTCGGTATGATCGGCGAAGGTGGCGACCCTCTCGGGCGGCGAGGTCCGCCACAGCTCGGTCTGAGGCCGTTCGCCGTCGAGGACGAGTGCCAGCCACTGCCGATCGGGAGATGGTGCCACATCGCGGAGTTGGCCGGAGATCGCCACCGAACCCGGGGGATGTCCGGGGTTTCCGTCGATCCACATCAGGTGATTACGATTCGAGTCGCCGCGCGCGTGGAGAAAGAGTTCCCGGGCCTGTGGAAAGAATCCCAGGAATGAATGCTGGAGATTTGCTTCATCGATCTTCGGTAGCGCATCGGTGGCCGACCAGTGGGAGATCCGGCCCTGCTCGGCGACGGCCACGAGGTTTGAACCGGATTCCGGGGCCCAGACATGGGCGGCATCCAGGGGCAAGGCCACCACCTGGACCGGGTCCAGAAATTGCGATCGGCAGGCCTCCAGCGATAGGGAGTGTACCGAGGCGGCGTTCGAGGCTCCAGCAAGGATCTCCGATTGCCAAGCCGCCCCAAACCAAGCCAAGGCCTCGCCGGGGCGATGGCGGGCCATCGAATCGATGCCCTTTTCGGTCCAGAGCTGGACCATCGTCCGACGCCGATCTTCGGCCAGCCTCCGACTCTCATCGCGGGCGGCCGATACCCGGGCCAGGGCCGAGAGGCTGACCGCGGCCACGACCACCGCGGCGACCGCGGCCGACCCCAGCATGCCTGCGGTGAAGCGATTGCCGCGGGCCCAGTCGATGAGTTGTCCGAAGGCCGTCGGGGCGGGAGCCCTCGGCGCCTCCCCGCGCAGGAAACGCTCTAGATCGTCCTCGAGATCGCGCGCCAACCGGTAGCGTTGTTCCGGATCCCGCGAAAGGCATCGGGCGCAGATCGTGTTGAGATCGCGCGGCACCGATGGATTGCGGCTCCGGGGTTTGGATATCGGCGTCTCGGAGGCCTCGCGCAGCGCCGCCAGTACGTTCGGGCCGGTGTACGGGGGGCGGCCTGTGAGCAGCGTCATCAGGATCGCGCCGATGCCGTAGATGTCGGCGGTCACCGTGCCTCCGGTCACCTTGCCCGACACCCATTCCGGGGCCATGTAGCCGGGAGAACCGAGCACACAACCGGTGGGTGTCAGCCGCTGGTCGGTCTCCATGCGGCCGCTGATGCCGAAATCGCCCACTCGGGCTCGATGGTCGTCATCGAGGAGGATGTTCGCGGGCTTCAGGTCACGGTGGATGACGCCCTGCTCATGAAGACAGCCCACGGCCTGGGCGACCTCGAGGGTCCATCGAGCGATGCGGCGAAAATCGAAGTCGGGTCGGCCTGGAAGTCCATCCTGATCCGCCCCGGTTCCCCAGGTTCGGTCGACCCAGTCGGCCAGCGATCCTTCGGGGTAAAACGGAAGCACCAGGTAGGGCGTGTCTCCGTGGTACCCCGAGTCGATCACCGGGACCACATGAGGATGGTCGATGCGGCGGGAGGCTTCGAGCAGGAACCGGTGATGGGCCACCTCGTCCTGCACCAGCGAGGGGTTCGGCCACTTGAGCGCCACGGTCCGTGATTCCGAGACGTCGGTGGCCAGGAACACCGAGGCGTGGGGGCCTCGGCAGAGGAGCCGCTGCAACACCCAGGCGCCGATCCGGTCGCCCGAGCCCGGACCTTGGCCCCCCGGCGCGGCCGGCCCCATCAGCCCCAAACGGAGCATGCAGGCGGGACATTCCGAGACGCCATCCTCGCGCCCCGTAAACGTCACCTGACATCGATCACAGATCCGGGTCATTGGCTGGGGATCAGGAGCCGGAGAGGGCAAGGATGAGTTCCCGCAGTTCGGCGTCGATGTCATCGTTCTCATCGAGCGTCGCCCGGACGGTCTTCCGCAGGATCCGTTGGTATTCCTGCCGGAACTGCCACAGGGCGGTGGCCAAGGCCCCCGGGGTCACCTTCAGCGACTCGGCCAGCGCAGGGTGTTCGTCGGGATGAGCGCCTGGGATGATCCTCGACCAGAATCGGAGGAATCGATCCTCCTGGCCGCGGGTCACGTACCGACGGCGCATCTCCTGGTGGGCCTGCTCGAGGACCTCCTGGGCCCATTGCCTGCGGAACGAATCCTCGGCGGAAGCGCCACTCTGCAACTGCAGGGTCTCGTCGATCTCGGAGAGTTCCCTCGGATCGAAGCCTCCGGCCGGCCGGCGCTTCTGGGCCTGGGCCGCCCGCCACAGGCGGCTGCGGTACTGGACCAGTGCCGCCATGAGCCAGTTCCGTAGCTTGCCCTGGGCGGGATTCAGGCCGTTCAACCGATCCTGCGACAACAGTTCATGGAAGAAACCCTGCACATGGTCTTCGGCCGTCTCCCGGGCGTCGCCCTTCTTGCGGCAGAATACGTAGAGCGGCTTCCAGTACTGCCGTGCCAGGGATTCCCAAGCCTCGACCGCCTCGGTGCCACTACCTTGGGTCGCCCGCAAGACCCAGGTCCACCGGGTCTCGCTGAACTTCTCGTTTCCCTCGGTTTTGGGGCAAGCGGCGGTCACGGGTTGATGACGGGTCATCATCCAGGGCCTGCAACTTCCGGCATGCATGCCTCGGAGATTCAGGCGAAATCATCGTCAATGAACGGGCTGAGCGGAACAATAAAACTTCAAAACCAGAGATTGGCTGCGGTGAAAATAGCTGTGCGCCTTCGAAACACCTTGTGGTCTTCCAATCTCTTCGTTGAGGAATCCGAGTCCACTTCAATGCCGACCCTCCGATCACATTCCTAGAGGTGCTTGGTTTGAGACCACATCTGCCTTGCCTTGGCATTATGGCCCCGTTTCGAGGAAGTCCGAACCATCGGCGGGGCGCTGGATCGCGAGTTCCAGGACCCAGCGAGTCAGGGAACTCGATAAGGGAAATCCGCCCCATGCAGATCGAGGATGGCATCCCTCAAACGGATTCGCGAAGGGCCGACGGTGCTCTTCACCAGATACCCACTCGCCCCGGCGCGGAACGCGGCAAGCATGGCCTCGGGGTGGTCATGGGTGGTGAGGATCAGGATCTTCATTCCGGGGCACAGCGACTTCAATCGCGAGACACACTCGATCCCGTCGATGTCCGGTAATTCGATATCCATCACGATCACCTCGGGTTCGAGTGCTGGCAATAGGTTCAAAGCATCCTTGCCAGATCCGAATGACCCTATCCACTCGAGACTGGTATCCAGTCTCAGCAGTCGTTCGACCGCCGTTCGAAACAGACTCCATCCATCGATCAGCGCCCATCGGACCGGTCGGTTCAAAGGAAGATTTCGGCATGAACCCTCGGAGGGGAACGAGGGGTTGTCATTCGTCGTCATGCAGGTGAAAGATTCCAGGTTGCTCGGAATGGCCACAGATGCCCGGTCATGCGAACACCCATCATTTTAACATGCGCTCATGAACAGCCGATCAGTGCAAAAAACGAGGGCGGTGATGGAGACCTCGACCTGAATCCTACCGGGAATTGCGATTTGGCCGACCGGGGGTTTCGGGATAGGATGGTCCGAGAACATGGAAAACGTCGTCATCATCGGGACCGGATGCGCCGGACTGACCGCCGCCATCTACACCGCCCGTGCCAACCTCAAGCCGCTGGTCCTCACGGGCACCATGCCCGGCGGACTCCTCACGACCACGAGCATCGTCGAGAACTTCCCGGGCTTTCCCGATGGAGTGGACGGTTACGAATTGATGACGCGCATGCAGGCACAGTCCGAGAAGTTCGGGGCTCGGGTGAAGTTCGCGACCGTGGAATCGGTGGCCTTCGGTGATGGCGTGACCCGGTTGGTGGTGGATGGCGATCCGGTCGAGACCCGTACGCTGATCATCGCCAGCGGCGCCGGCCACAAGCACCTCGATGTGCCGGGCGAGCACGAGCTGGAGAAGAAGGGCGTGACCTACTGCGCGACCTGCGACGGCGCGCTGCCAATGTTCCGCAATCAGCCGGTGGTGGTGGTCGGCGGTGGCGACTCGGCCTGCGAAGAGGCCAATTACCTGACCCGCTTCGCCTCGAAGGTGTACCTGATCCATCGTCGGGACACACTCCGGGCATCGCGGATCATGGCCGAGCGCACGCTGGCCAACCCCAAGATACAGCCGGTTTGGGACAGCGTGGTGACCGAGGTGACCGACGTGGCGGCCGACAAGGTGACCGGCGTGAAGCTCAAAAATCTGAAGACGGGTGCCGAGTCGCACCTGCCTTGCACCGGAGTGTTCGTGGCCATCGGTCACGTGCCCAACACCTCGCTCTTCAAGGGCACGCTCGATCTGCACGAGAACGGGTATTTCAAGACCGACGGTACCGTGCGCACGAAGGTGCCCGGCGTGTTCGTGGCCGGCGACTGCGTCGACTCGGTGTATCGGCAGGCCATCACCGCTGCCGGCCTCGGTTGTTCAGCGGCCATCGAGGCCGAGCGTTATCTGGCGGCCCTGGAAGTTTGATGAACGCCATCACTCCCAAGGAGCTGCAGAAGCATTGGGAACGGGCGACCCCGGCCCAGCGCCCGCGCTTGTTGGATGTGCGCGAGCCCGAGGAACACGCGCACTGCGCATTGCCCGAATCTCGCCTGTTGCCCCTGTCGCAACTCGAGTCGCGCTGGGAGGAGTTGACCGAATGGTGTGCCGGGGGCGGCACCACGGTGGTGTACTGCCACCATGGGGTCCGCAGCGCGCATGCCATCGCATTCCTGGAGGAACAGGGGGTGTCCGGCCTCGTGAACCTCACGGGCGGCATCGACCGCTGGAGTCGCGAGGTCGATCCATCGGTGCCCCGGTATTGGTGACCCAGCGCTGAACGAGGGCCAAGGAGAGATCGGACAGTCGAAAGGGACTGGCCGCGGCCGCTGGGGTCGCCAATGGTAGGGACGGTGTCCTCACAGTACTTCCCACGCCTCTTCTATGAGGCGGGGATGGACCGAGAGGACTCGGGCCTGGACGGAGGTGGCCATGGTCGTCGCCGACTCAGCCTTCGAACAGGTACTTCAGGTCGTCGAGCGTGAGCGACTGAGCGAACTTGTCCTCCCCCAACACGTCCTCGGCCAGTTGGCTCTTGGACTTCTGCAGCGAACGGATCTTCTCCTCGACGCTGTCCTTGATGAGCAAGCGGTAGGCGATGACCGTCTGGCGTTGGCCGATCCGGTGGGCCCGGTCGATCGCCTGATTCTCGACGGCGGGATTCCACCAAGGATCGAAGAGCACCACGTAGCTGGCCGCCGTCAGGTTGAGTCCGAAGCCGCCCGCCTTCAGCGAGATCAGGAAGACCGCTTCGCCCGTGTGCTCCTGGAATTGCCGGACCAGTTCGCCGCGGTTCTCGGTGTCGCCGGCGAGGTAGTAGGTGGGCCAGTTCCGTTCGGCGATGGCCTTCTTGAGCAGGCCCAGCATCTCCACGAACTGGGAGAACACGATGACCTTGCCGCCCTCCTCCATGATCGGGTCGAGGGTCTCGATCAGGGCCTCGACCTTGGCGCTCTCGGCCTTCGAGTCCTCCTTCACGAGCCTCGGATGGCAGCAGATCTGCCGCAGTCGGAGCAGGGAGGTGAGCAGGTTGAAGCGGTTCTTGTTGAGCTGGGAGGCCGTGCTGATGCCCAGGAGCATCTGCTGCGCCCGCTTGAGCTCGGCCTTGTAGAGCGTCTTCTGTTCGCCCTCGAGTTCGCAGAGGAGGTCCTCCTCGATACGTTCGGGCAGGTCTTTGGCCACCTGCATCTTCGTGCGTCGGAGCAGGAAGGGGCGGACCCGGGCGGCCAGCCTGCGTCGGCAGAGGGGATCCTCCTTGGCGTCGAAGAGCTTCTGGAATTCGGCCCGGTTGCCGAGGATCCCCGGCATCGCGAATGCCATCAGGCTCCAGAGGTCCATCAGCTTGTTCTCGATGGGGGTACCGCTCAACAGGACTCGGTTCTTGGCCTCGATGCGTGTGGCGATGAGTGCAGTGACCGAGCCGGGATTCTTGATGTACTGCCCCTCGTCGAGGATGACGGCGAGGAATTCGGTGCGGAGTTTATCCCCGATGGCGCGCAGTTGGTTGTAGTTGATGATGTGCAGGTCGGCCGACCGGGTTTGCGCGGGCAGCGACTTCATGTCGTCGCTGCTCCAGACCCGCGGGCGCACGCCGGGCAGGAATCGCGCGGTCTCGGAGCGCCAGTTGTCGGCGACCGATTTGGGGCACACCACCAGGATCGGTCCCGGCTGGGCGTACTGGGCCCGCAGCCAGGCGATCCAGGTCAGGGTCTGGAGGGTTTTGCCCAGGCCCATGTCATCGGCAAGGATGCCTCCGAACCGGTTGGTGCTCAGGTAGGCCAGGAAATGGAAGCCCTCCTTCTGGTAGGGGCGGAGTTCGGCCTGGATCTCCACCGGCACCTCGGGGGTCACCCGAGCCTTCAGTTCGGCGGCGCGGCGCTCGACCTTCTGGTAGCTGGCCTCCGAGAGGAATTGCCGGGCGGCCGGGTCGGCCAGTTGGAGCGCGTGCAGCCGCTGTTTGTCGGAGCTGAGCTCGTGCGGATTGAGCCCCAGTCGGGCCAGTTGCTCGTCCTCCTGGGCCGACAACTTGAACTCCAGCTTGCGCCAGCCCTTGTTCGAGAGCCGCACCCACTTGCCCCGCGCCTGAAGCAGGATCTTGATCTCGTCCTGCGTGAGCGAGGTGTCGGAAACGTCCACGATCACCGAGAGATCGAACCAGTCGATGCCCGATTCGTGGACCTCGAGTTTCACGGTGCCCGAGACCTCCGACTGGAGGAACGAGGCCAGTTCTCCCCGCAGGTCGAGTTCGAGCGACAGGGGCAGCGACCTGAGCCAGGGCACGAACCGGTCCGGGAATTGCCGGGTCACCTTCGCCGACCAGCGCTGGCGCGCGAAGTCCCAGCGGAACCCGGAGGCGTCGAGCCGCCGGGCGGCCTCGGCCAGGGCCGAGCGGTCGTACATCCAGAGTGCCTCCGCCGCGTCGGTGGTGTCTGGAGCCACGGTCTTGCCGGCCGTTGCCGACGATCCCGCGGGCTCAAGCTCGCTCCAGGCGGAACCGGTCCACCGCTCGACGGGTTGGCCGTCGGGCCGCACCGCCAGGAGGTCCATGAAACAGAATTCGTTGTCGTACCCGACGATGGGCTGGACCAACTCGGCCTGGATCCGTGGATGCAACGGGATCACCGAGACCTTGGAGGCCAGCCGGGGCGGCAGGGTCAGTTGGAGATGGGAGAGGAATCGGACGCCCGCCTGGGTCTCCAACGCCGGTGCGGGGATCCGTGTCTCGAGGGCGGGATCCAGGGCCCGGTCTTCGGCCGGCGGACCCGCATAGAGGGTGTCGGGCGTCAGGTACAGCGAGGGACGCCCTTGCAAGGTCAGCAGGAACGGTGGCACCGGTTGGCCCTCCCCGGTGAGCAGGCGCAGGGAGTAATCGGAGCGTTCGTCGGTCGCATCACCCAGGGTCCAGCGCAGGGGTTGCTCCGGGCGGTTCAGCGGTTCGCCCGCCGCGCCCACGATGAAGGGCTGCAACGCGGGCAGACGGAGCACCCGGTTCAGGAACAGGCGGGTGTTCTGGTCGTGGTAGAACAGGTCGATGGCGTAGCCATACCGCGCCCGTTGAGCCAGGGGTTGCCAGAGGAGCGCCACCTCCGGGAGAAGCTCCGTGGCATGCTTCTCATCGAAGTCCTTGAATTTCCCGGGCTTGATCGCGGTCCAGGCGTCGGCCCCGGCCTTGCGCCACTCGACCAGTGCTTCCTTGGCGTCGAGGCGCAGGCGCAGCTCGATCTGGCCCCCAGGTCGGGCGTCGTCGGACGGGCCCAATTGCAGGTTGGCCAAGAGAGTCTTCCACCGTTGAACGTCGCGCTCCCGACGGTGTGTGGCGACCGCGATGCGCGCTTCGTCGGGGTGGGTCACCGGCTTGAGGAAGGCGGGGATGGCCAGGTTCCGTTCTTCGGCGAAGACGGCGATGTATTGCCAGAGTTCCTGTGCCGAGCGGGGCGGGGTGCTCCACAGATCGGCCTTCTGCCAGGCGCTGTCACCGACCAGGAGGCCCAGTTCGGCGATGTGGCCCAGGGTAAGCGGGGTGCCACTGCGGACCCGGGCGAACAGGCTGTCGACGAGGCGGAGGGTCTCGATCTCCGCGGGTTTAAGGGTTCGTCCCAATTCCTCAGCCACCTCGGCGGCGAACTCGCTGGCGGCCGTGTCGGTCGGCAGACCCTCGGAGAGCGCTTCGGCCTGCGGGGGGCGCGTCCGCGTTTTACCGGTGGGGCGCTCGGCCTTCTTGGAGGCGGTCCCAGAGGCGGCTGCCAGCGGATTCACGGAGGGCTTGGCCTTGGGTTTCATGCGGTCAACGGTGTGTGAGCGTGCCCGCTTCCTCAGTCACCAGCAAGGACCGGCAGGGGAGTGGGAGTTGGTTTGTGGGGCGTCCCGGAGTCGCTTTGGGCTGTTCGATCGGGCCCGGGGTCGGGAATCTCCGCAGGAAATGGCGTCTCGAGGGTTGCGACGGGTGTTTCGATGGGGGATGGCGGTGGCGCTGTTGCCCGTCAACCTCGGGCTGAGCCTGGCCATCTGGGATGTGGCGCGCCTGTCGGTGGCGGGCGCCCCCTCCTGGGTGCCCCTGGGCGTGGGTCTGGCCATCTGGGCCGTCGTGTATGCGCAGTTGCCGAGGCCGATGTGGCTCTACGTGTTGGGGCACGAATTGACCCATGCCGTGAGCGCCTGGATGTGCGGGGCCCGCGTCCAGTCCTTCAAGATCCACAGCCGGGGCGGCGAGGTGAGGGTCAGTCGGAGCAACGCCTTCATCGCGCTGTCGCCCTACTTTGTGCCGATCTACTCGCTGCTCTGGTCCCTGGTGATGGCCGCGGTGCACTGGCGTTGGGGCGCGGTCTGGTGGGTGTTGCCGCTGTATCAGGCGGGCCTGGGCTTCACCTACGGGTTCCACCTCACCATGACGGCGGTCATCCTGCGGATCCGGCAGCCGGACCTCGCGGGCGAGGGATTTCTTTTCTCGGGATCCCTCATCTGGCTGGGCAACGCCCTTGTGTTGCTCATGGGCATGGCCTGGATCGCCGAGCGGCCCGGGGCCTGGACGGCCCTGCGGTGGGCCGCCATCCACGCCCGCGACCTCTCCCTCGGCGCATGGCATGGAGCGGAGCGGTGGATCCGTTGAATCCGGGGCAGGCCCCTTCGGTGGGAGCTCCGAGGAGACCCGATCGTTGGCGGGAATCCAGTGCATCGGCACCGCGGTGTTCTGCAAATGACGCTTGAAACGACGCCTCCAGCGGCGAGAAGCTTCGGTTCCATAGGACGCATGAATCTTGGCGACATTCTCACGACCCGGCAGATC
>CAIOKD010000146.1 GCA_903858835.1 uncultured Verrucomicrobiota bacterium | reverse complement strand
GGGTGGCAGAGTGGTCTAATGCGGCGGTCTTGAAAACCGCTGTGGGCTGACGCTCACCGGGGGTTCGAATCCCTCCCCCTCCGCCACATAGCATTGATGAATACGCCTGGGCCAAAACGCCTCGGCCCGAAAAAAACATCGTGAAAGAATATCTTCCGTTCCTGATCTGGTTCGCCGTCATCGGCGCGATCTTCGCCGTCGCCTGGAAACAGGGGCAGCTCGCGCGCTTGGCCGCCTATGTCACCGCCACCCAGCAGGAGCTCAAGAAGTGCAACTGGCCCTCGCGGGAGGAGCTCATCCAGTCCACGGTGCTGATCTTCGTCATCATCGGGCTGCTCGGCCTGTTCACGACAGTGACCGATGGCGTGGTTTCGATCTTCGTGAAGGCCCTCATCAAGGCCTCTTGAGTACCGGTTTCCCGAGTCTACCTCCCCCGGTCCTTTCCAACCCATCTCCAGCAGAACCCCCGTCCTTCCCATGAACACCCAGTGGTTTGTCCTGCACACCCTCGCCGGTCAGGAGCAGAAGGTCAGGGACACCATCCACCGTCGCATCAAGACCGACGAGATGGAGGAATACATCCACGAGGTGCTTCTCCCGATGGAGAAGGTCGTGGAGGTCCGCGGTGGCAAGAAGACTGTCACCAACCGCAAGCTCCATCCGGGCTACGTCTACATCGACATGGCCCTCCTCGACGAGAGCAAGCGCCCGATGGAGAAGCCCTGGTACTTCATCAAGGACATCCAGGGTGTCATCGGTTTCGTGGGCGGCGAGCGCCCCATGACCGTCACCGATGACGAGATCGCCACCATCAAGGCACAGATCTCGGACAGCGAAGACACCGAGCGCCCGAAGGTCACCTTCGACGTCGGTGAGAGCGTCAAGATCAACGACGGTCCGTTCCTCAATTTCACCGGCATCATCGAGGAGCTCGAGCCCGACAAGGGCAAGCTCAAGGTGACCGTGGACATCTTCGGGCGCAAAACGCCCGTCGAACTCGAATACTGGCAGGTCGAGAAGTCGTGATGCCTCCAAGCGACGTCGCACACCGCCGCAAACCAACTGGATAGAACATGGCAAAGAAAGTCACAGGCATCGTCAAACTGCAGATCCCCGGCGGTCAGGCCAACCCGGCCCCCCCGGTGGGCCCCGCGCTGGGCTCGCAGGGCATCAACATCATGGGCTTCTGCAAGGAGTTCAACGCCGCCACCAAGGACCGCCCCGGTCTGGTCATCCCGGTGATCATCACCGTGTACCAGGACAAATCCTTCACCTTCATCCTGAAGTCCCCGCCGGCCTCGGTGCTGCTCAAGAAAGCAGCCGGGATCGCCTCGGGCTCCAAGACTCCCAACAAGGACAAGGTCGGCAAGGTGACCCGCAAGCAGGTGCTTGAGATCATCAAGGCCAAGGGCACCGATCTGAACTGCAACAGCGAGGAAGCGGCTTTCCGCACCATCGCCGGCACCGCCCGCAACATGGGCATCGAGATCGTCGGCTGACCCCGGACGACCTTTCGATTCTTCGCAAGATTATCACGCCGTCCGGTATTTCCGGGCGGCGTTTTGTTTGTGCGCCCGGCAGGGCGCACTCCCGGGCGAGCCCAGCGCCCGACTCGGCTCAGGCCGTCGGATCGCCCGCGGAGAAGCGGTCCTCCGTCCAGGGGTCCGCGGTGTTCGAATAGCCGCGGAGTTCCCAGAACCCGAGGATGTCGCGGTCCATGAAGGTGATCTCGCGGATCCACTTGGCCCCCTTCCAAGCATAGCGCTTGGGCAGGATCACCCGGGCCGGGCCCCCGTGTTCCACACCCAGGGGCTGTCCATTCCAATGGTGGGCGACGAGCACGTCATCGTCGAGGCAGGCCTCGATGGGGTTGTTGGTCGAATACCCGTCATGGGCCTTGAAGAAGACATGGGAGGCGTTGGCCTTCGGGCGCACCAGGTCGGCTAGCGTGAAGAAGGCGACCCCCTGCCAGACCATGTCGAACTGACTCCAGGTGGTGACGCAGTGGAAATCGCTGGTGTCCGTGAATTGCGGCAGCTCGAGGAACGATTTCCAGTCGAGGGTCACCGGATTCTCGACCAGCCCCGCGATGCGCAGCTGCCATTGATCGAGCGGCACCTCGGGCTTCACACCCAGGTCGAGCACCGGGAAGTTGTGGACCTGCCGCTGACCCGGCGGCAACCGGTCCTGTGACCGGACCTCGGGCTTCGCCGTTCCCGCCATCTTGCGCGCCCACCGTTCCTTGGCCGCGATGTACGCTTCCTTCATGGGCCGATACTCGCCCCAGACGCGCAATGATCAACCGTCGAAGCGCCGGCCCTTCGGATCGGAGGACATCCCCGGCTTTCCGTGGCTCCCGGAACGGCTACGCTGGCGGGGTCGAACCTTGAAACGCATCGCCGTCATCCTGCTGATCTTGACCGGTGCCCTCGTCATCGGATGGTTCTGGTTGTCCCGGTACGAAGACCGCTTCGATCCGCAGATCCGGGTGGCCGCACAGAACCACCGGCTGCCTCCGGCGTTGGTGAAGGCGGTGGTCTGGAAAGAGAGCCGTTTCGACCCCGGCGTCCGGGGCCGGGCCGGCGAGATCGGCCTGATGCAGGTGACCGAGGTGGCCGCCCAGGAATGGGCGGATGCGCTCCATCTGAACGGCTACGCGCACGAGCACATCCTGGATCCGTCGACCAACCTCAATGCCGGATCGTACTACTTGTCGAAGGTGCTCCGCCGTTATGCGGCGACCGACAATCCGCTGGCCTACGCCCTCGCCGACTACAACGCCGGCCGCCGGAATGTCCTCCGGTGGATGAACGCCACCAACGCACCCCAGGCCCGCACCAACAGCGCCCAATTCCTGGCGGTCATGACCTATCCGGGCACCCGCCAGTACGTGGAGCAGATCCTGGAGCGCAGGCATCGCTACGAACCCCAGTTCGCCGCGCGCCGATGATGGGTCTGACCCCGCCGTCGTCCGAGTGCTCGCCCGCGGTCATGGCTGAAGGTCGAAGGTCGCGATGTCGGAGACCCTGAGACGACGGGGAGTCGAGGGGAGGGCGTTGAAGTCGGCGACGGCCCGCTCCCAGGTCTTCCGCCGCATTCGGCCGATGCTCCCCGGGCCGCCTTCGCGGGTGAGCATCGGAATCAGCGCCTCGACGGTGCCGCGCTGATGTGCACGGTCGGTTCCCGGGACCGTGGACACCACCATCCCGGCGATGGTGTCCGGTTCACGGACCGCGGCGGCCCAGCCCCGGCGCGAAATCTCCAGGAACCGTCGCAACAGCGGCGCCTCGGACTTCAGGAACGCCTCGCTGGTGATGTAGACCTGCCCGTAGGCCGCGTATCCGTGATCGTGCAGGTGGAGGATCTCGATGTCATGGCCTGCTTGGCGCAAGGCGACCCCTTCGTCGATGGAGTAGCCCTGCACGGCCGCGTACCGGCCATCGAGCAGGGGTGTCAGGTCATACCCCACCACCTCCACCCCGACCCGTCGGCGATCCAGACCGGCCCGTTGCAGCATGTATTTGACCGCCTCGTCCCCGTCGGCGTGAACGCCGATGCGTTTGCCCACGAGGTCCCGCGGTGAGCGGATCCCCGCCGACCGGAGGCTGATGAGGCAGATCGGCGTTCCCTGAAGCATGGTTCCGATGGCTTTCACCGGCAGGCCGGCCGCGCGCGATTGCAGCAGGACTCCGCTCTCGACGCTGCCGATCCAACGGGCATGGGCAACCACGTTGCTGACGACGCCTTCGTCTTTGGGGATCGGACGCAACGAGAGATCGATCCCGGCCTCCCGGTACCACCCCCGTTCCCGCGCCAGCAGCAGCCCCGCGAACTGCGCGGTGGGCTTCCAGTCGAGTTGGAAGGTGACGGCGACGGGTTCCGTGGCGGCCAGGCTACCCGCGAGGATCATCAGGCAGAGGAGGATGCGATGTGCGTTCATGGCGATGGGTTCATCGGGGTGAAGCTTGGGTTTCAGTCGGCGTCGGCGCGCATGGCCGACTCGTGCCATTGCCTCAGGCAAAGCCATTCCAGGGCCGCAACGGTGAAGAAGAACAGGAAACCCAGCAGGCTTGCCGTCAGCACCAGGGCGAAAAGGTAGTCGGTCTGGAGCTGACTGTTGGCGTAGGTGATCGAGTAGCCGAGCCCCCCCTCGCCGACGGCGTTCGAGCTCGCGAAGAGTTCCCCGGTCACCGCGCCGATCACAGAGATGCCGGCCGAGATCCTCAGCCCCACGAAAAGGCTGGGTAGCGCGTATGGCAGCCGCAGCTTCAGGAGTTGGGCCGAGCGGGGTGCGTTGGCCATGGCGAAGAGGTCGATGAGGTTCCTTGGAACACTGATGAGGCCCTGGGTCGTGTTGGCGATGATGGGAAAGAGGCATATCACGAAGGCCACCAGCATCACACTGCGCAGGCCCGAGCCGAACCACATGAGGATGAGCGGTGCGATGGCCACGATGGGCACGGTCTGCAGGACGATGGTGTAAGGATAGAGCGAGCGTCGGATCAGCGGGCTCCGGGCGAAGAAGAGAGCGATCAGCACGCCCGCGACGATGCTCATCAGATAGCCGCCGCCGGCCTCCACGGCGGTCACCCTGAACGCGCTGGCGAGGTTTCCGCGGCGCTCCACGAGGACCCTCAGCACGGCCTCGGGTGGTGGCAGGACGTAGGCCGGGATGGCCAGCCATCGGCAGGCGAGGTCCCAGACGGTGATCACCGCGACCAGCACCGCCAACGGCCAGCCGACCTGCGCGAGGAGTCGTCTCATGGGTTCTCGGGTGGGTTGTCGCACTGAACGGAGCGCAGCGCCGTGCTGACCTCGCCGACGAGCCGGAGGAACTCGGGCGCGCTGCGCAACTCCGCGCTTCGAGGACCTTCGAACGGGACACGGATCTCCCGGGCGATCCGCCCCGGCTTCGCGGCGAGCACCAGGATCCGGGTGGACAGGAAGACGGCTTCGGACACGCTGTGGGTCACGAAGAAGGTGGTGAAGCGCTCCTGTTCGCGGAGGCGGAGCAGCTCCTCGTTGAGGAGATCCCGGGTCATTTCGTCAAGCGCTCCGAAGGGCTCGTCCATGAGGAGAATCCTCGGGCGGGTGGCCAAGGCGCGGGCGATGGACACCCGCATCCGCATGCCGCCACTGAGCTGTCGCGGGTGCAGGTGTGCGACGTCGGAGAGGCCCACCAGGCGGAGCATCGATGCGGAGATCTCCCGTCGTTGGGCCGTGGGGGTCCTGCCCTCGAGTTCGAGGCCAAGCTCGACGTTGGACCGGACGGTCCGCCAGGGCAGCAGGGTGGCATCCTGGAAGATGAAGGACATGATCTCGCGGGCGGCCTCGGGTGCCATGCCGTCGAGCCGCACCGAGCCGGCCCCCAGCGGTGTCAGGCCGGCCAGGATGCGCAGCAGCGTCGACTTGCCGCAGCCGCTGGGGCCGATGAGCGACACGAAATCCCCGCGATCGGCGGTCAGTGTGATGCCGTCGAGCACGGTCACTCCGTTCGACCAACGCTTGGTCGCGCCCACGACCGAGATGAACGCGGGTTGTGGTGTCGTGCTCATGGTGGAGGCGTCCCCATTCCGTCCGGGGCCGACGGTTCCAGCGGCAAGGCGATCGATGAGGGATGTGTCTCGTCGTGCAGGATCTGCTGCTGGTTCTGGATCCAGTCGCAGGGAGCCGCACTCTCCGGCGAGATCTCGGAACCCGGGTTCCGGTCGTACAGCGGGAAGGCGCTGCCGGAGACGATCAGTCGGATCCGCTCCCCTTGAGCGAAGACGCAGTGGGTGGGCTCGAGGTCGAATTCCCAACACTGCACCCGGTCGGGAACCAATTCGCCGGGTCCGAACAGCCAGGACGAGCGTGCGATCCCGATGCAGACGAACAGGGAGCGCCCGTCAGCGAGCACCCGGACCAGCTTGGCGACGAGGTCGGCCGAGGCGGTGCGACTGGTGGCATGCAGTCGCACTCGGGGCCGGCCGGCGACCCGAAGCGGCGTCGAGAGCGTAGCGCTGGTGTATGCCAGCACGTTGTTCAAGGAGTCTTGGCGGTCCTGCAGATGGGGTCCCGGAGTCGCGCCGGGACCCGGGGCCGCGACCGGTACTTCCGGCTCATGGACGAATCCGTCGCGCGGGCGATCGCCCCGCGGAGGATCCGGCTTCAGGCACCCGTCGCCTGAGTTGGAATTGGCCCTGCCCTCGGAATCGAGGAACCAACGCTGCTCGAGGGCCGGTGTGCCGGAGCCACCCTGCCAGGAGTCGAAGCTCAGCCAGCGGTTCTCTCCCAGAGCGAACGAGCGGACGAGGGGTTCGTCGTTGAATTCCCGTGAATCCTTCAGCCAGTGGTTGAACCAGCGCAGCAGGAGGCGATCGGTGTCCAGCACCGCGTCGGGGCCGTGGTCGACGTCGCCCAAGCGGCGACCCCATGGGATGTGGGCCCACGGACCGGCGACCAGGTACTGAGGCGCTGGCGATTCTCTGCGGAGTCGTTGGTAGAGCCGCTCGCTTCCGTCGAGGTAGGTGTCGAACCAACCCCACAGGTGGAGCGCGGGGATCCGGATCCGGTCCATCCGTGTGCTGACGTCGTGGCGAGACCACCAAGCCCCGGCTTCGCGGTGCGTCGTCCAGTCCCGGTGGTACGTGGGTATGCCCCGGGCCGTGAGGCATTCGAGTCGCGAATAGGGTGCGGCAGCCAGGAGCGCGGGCAGCCTTGTGGCGGCCTCCTCGAGTCGGCGGCTGGCCACCGACCGTCCGAGCTTCCGCGCGTCTCCCCGGAGCATCTGGAGGGCCCAGGCGATGCCGGAGGCGAGCCGATAGGCTCCCTGATGGTAGAACCACCCCGCGTGGAGGTCGCCGGCCGTCTGTGCCGGGGCGATGCAGCGCAGCGACGGCGGGCCCTCGGCCGCCGCGAGCAGTTGAGTGATGCCCTGGTAGCTGAAGCCGTACATCCCGAGGCGCCCATCACATTCGGGGCGTCGGGCCAGCCACTCGAGGGTGGCCGCGCCGTCGGGGCCCTCGTGGCGGAAAGGATAGAAACGCCCGGTGCTCCCGCCGCGACCCCGGACGTCCTGGATGACGACATTGTAGCCCTGGGCCGCGAACCAGGCCGGTTGGGCATATACGACGGTGCTGGCCACCGCCCGCCCGTAGGGTTGGCGCATCAGCAGGGTGGGGAAAGGTCCCCGGCCGGGAGGATGGTAGTGGTCGGAGACCAGGACGGTGCCGTCGGGCAGCCGGAAGCGGACATCGCGCTCCACCGTCACCCCGGAGCCGACGTCGACCCTAGCACCGGAGGGGCGTCTCCGGTTCCGGGCATCCGAGGTTGGGTATCGGGCCGCCATCGGTGCTCCGCTCAACGGTCCAGGATCTCGCGGAAGTCGTGCATCTCCACCAGAGCCCGGGCGATCCGGTCGCTCATGGCCTCGCACCATCTCCCGCCGTTCTCTGCGGTCGCCGGTCCGGGATCGCCCATGACGCCGCTCGGGGCTATGTCGCGGGTGAGCCAGGAGAAGGTCGCGCTGGCGAACTCGGGCTTCAACAGCCCGGAGTCGCCGACCCGTGCGATGTAGTTCGTGGTGTACTTGTCGGTGTGCACCAGTTCCGGGGTGCCCGCCAGCAGCAGCGCCGTCTCGACCTCGCCGGCGTGGAACCCGTAGGCCGCCTCCTGCGGGCTCAGGCCCTCGGCCGGTCCCCCGCCGTAGAGGCAGAAGGTCCTCAGCCCGAATTCGTCGCGGAGATCACGGGCCATCACGTCGATCAGCGAGTGGTTCCCGCCGTGGGTGTTGAAGAACACCAGCCTGCGGAAACCGGCCGCATGGATGCTGTGTCCGAGGTCCCGCAGCACGGCGATGAAGGTGTCACGGTGCAGGCTGAGCGTGCCCGGGTAGCCGACATGCTCGTTGCTCTTGCCGTAATGGACCGGGGCGAGCGCGTAGACCGGCAGTTCCCGTGGCAATTTCTCCAGCGCGTGGCCGAGCAGCAGATTGTTGATGAGGGTGTCGGTGGCCAGGGGAAGATGGTGGCCATGCTGCTCGATGGCCGCCGTAGGCAGCACCAGCAGCGTGCGGTCGCGGGGCAGCGCATCCACCTGCTTCCACGTGAGGTAGGGCAGGAAACGTTCGGGTGGGATCCAGGTCTTCACGCGGGGGTCGGGAGGGTTCTTGCCGAAAGGATGGCGTCGCCCGCGACGGAGCGGGGGTCCGCAGCGAGCCTACGGTCGGATGCGGATGTTGCCGCATTCCCGATGTCGGGGATGAAATCCCGCATCTTTCCGGGATTCAGGAGACCCCTCGGATCGTACCGTTCCTTGGCCTGGCGCTTCGCGTCGTCGGGGCGCCAGCGACCCGAAGCCTCGAGATAGTTGACGTGGGGGTTCGCCACGGATACGCCGAGGGAGCCGCACGCATCGATCATCGCCTGCAGTCGCACATCGTCTGTGTAGCGCACCACCGGGATCGCCCCGGGGGTCACGACGCCCCCGGAGCGGACGAACTCGAAGTGCAGCAGGAAATCGGATCCGAAACGCGCCTTGAGGGCCCGGTATTGGCTGCGCGCCTCGGTGGGCGAGAATCCACACTGCAGGTAGGTGAGCGAGGGGTCCTGCCTCAACGCCCAAAGCGTGGTATGGTTCCAGGTGTAGTCACTGAGTTGCGTGCCCCGCCTGGGTTCGGAGAACGGGGCCGTGAAGCAAGGCTCGCCGCCGGCATGGCGGGCGGCATCGACGAGGCGTTGCATCTGCATATCGGACACCTCGAAGAAGCAGAGCGCCTCGCCTTCGGGGACCCACTTCTGCAGCGGGGTGAACGATCCCGGGATCGGCCATTCGAAGACGGTGGCCAGGCGTTTCCGGAAAGAGTCGTTCCGGGCGATGGCCTCGGTGAAGTCGAAGGCCGCCGAGAATTTGTCGAAGGCCACGGCCACCTGGGCCCAGTCGGTCCTGGGCGCGAGCCGGAGCTGGACCTCCACGATGATCCCATTGGTGCCCCAGGCGTGGAGCACCTGGAAGATGTCCTGACCGGTCAGTCGGAACTCGCGAGGCTGCGCTTCGAGCGACATCACAGTGAGCGAATGGACCGTGCCGTTCTCCCGCAGCGCCCCCCACTCGATGCTGCCGATGCCACCGGAGCCCCCGGCGCAGAACCCGGCAACGCTGGCCTTCACATAGGTGCTGGGGTAGCAGCGCAGTTCCCAGCCGGTCTGTCGCGCCACCCGCTCGATGGCTCCGAGCCGGGCCGCCGGGTCGCAGGTCGCGACGCCGTCGGTCGAGATGGAGTGGATCGTGTCGAGGGCGGCCAGGTCCATTACGATTCCCCCGCGTGTCGGGATGCATTGTCCGTAGTTGCCGGTTCCGGCGCCGCGTAGGGTCAGCGGGATCCGACGCTGGTGGGCGAATGCGGCCAGCGCCGTCACTTCCGCCCGCGTGGCCGGCTGGACCACCGCCTCGGCCAGCTTGTCGGACAACTCGCGCTTGAGCACTGGTGAGTACCAATAGAAGTCGCGGCTGAGTGTCTCGAGACGCTCCGGAGTCGTGACGATCCGTTCGGGAGGGAGGATCTGGGCGAGGGCGTTGAAGTCTGCTGCAGTCATTCGTCGGTGGAGTCCTTGGAGTCGTCGGTGCAGGGAGGGGTGAGGCTAGGGCGTCGGTGTCACCGGGTTGAGCGGTCCGATCCCGTGGGGTGCCTGCGCGATCTCCGCCACAGCGCCATGGCTGCGGCCATGCGGGGATCCTCGAAGAGGGACACGCAACCGGCCCGGGCGACCGGACCGATCACGACGCAGTCCATGTCGGAGCGGGAGACGATCTCTTTGGCCGACACATGGATCTGGGCGCAATGGCGGGCCGCGTCGTCGATGGTGGCTCCGAAGACCACCCGGTCGATCCCCGACCAGAGGGCCATGGCCATGCACATGGGACAGGGTTCGCAGGTGGTGTAAAGCGAGTGGCCCGCGAGGCTGGTCTTCTTGAGCCGCTTGCAGGCCGCCCGCAGCGCCCGCACCTCGGCATGGCTGGAGGGGTCGGTCTCCTGCCGCACGGCATTGAGCCGCCGCACGACCAACCGCCCGCTGCCCGTCTCGACCACCGACGAGCCGAATGGGGATTGCGCGACGGTACCGAGCCGGGCCCGGGTGAATGCCACGAGTGAATCCATCTGCTCGTGATCAATGTCTCTGGAAGTCTGGGAGGTTCGGCTCATCGTCCGATCGACCTCAAGCACGCCGTGTTCCAGTCCGGCGGAACCCTTCGATCTGCTCGAAAAGCCACCGGGTGACCTGCACCATCGCTGGTTCGGGCCGGTGGTCCGGTCGAGGTCCAGCTCCGTCTCTGAGCACCGTGGACAATTTGGAACAGCTGCCGGCCACCCGCGGGACCGGGTGAGGATGCCATGGCGTGAAATCGATTCATGGACCCGGTGAATCCATTGTTTGAAACCGCTGCCCACCGCGATCATAGGGCTTCGGAATGACGGTTTCCGGGCTGGAATCGGCGCCTCGGGAGTTTCCTCGTCATCCCGGAGGCGATGGATTGGGACTTCCGGGCGACGCGGCCCGGGTGGTCGACGAATGAATGGCACGAAGAATGCGGTAGCAAGGCGTCGCGATTGACCCCCGCGGCACCCAAACAACCAAACTCATCCCGCGTGCTCCTATGAAAACCTCCCCGTGGTTGCCGCTCCGCATCGGATCGCTGGCCGCCCTCGCCCTGTCTCCCGGCGGGCTGGCCCTCGCCCAGACTCCCGGATCCACCAACCTCCTGGACAAGGTCGTCGTCGAAGGACTCTCCCTCGAAGAGACCGTCCTGCCGACGGCCCGCCCCGTCGAGTCGGTCATGGGCGATGATCGCAGCATATTGGAGACGCCCCGATCGGTCTCCCTGGTGACCAAGGCCCAGATGGAGGCCCGGGCCATCTCCCGAGCCACCGACTTCAACCAATACTCTCCGGGCGTGTACACCCCATCCCGCTACGGCTTGGCCAACGTGCCGGTGATTCGGGGTGATCTCTCCGAGATCTATCAGAACGGCCAGCGGATCATCTACAGCCGCAACTCCGTGCTCGCCAGCTTCAACGGAGTGGAGGCCATGGACATCGTCAAGGGGCCTGGCTCGGCCGTGTATGGGCCTCAGGGACAGGGCCCCGGTGGCTACGTGAACTTCGTCACCAAGCTGCCTTATTTCGACGGGTTCCACGGCGAGGTTCTGAGCCGTTGGGGAACCTTCGTGCCCGGTGGGCAGAGCTTCTTCAACCCCGAGTGGGGCATCGACTTCGGTGCCCCGGTCAACGACAAGGTCGCCTTCCGCGTGAGCTACCTGGGTCGGGAGGCCGAGGGATACTACCAGAACGTCAAGGACAACACCCAGGACATCTTCACCGCGCTCACCTGGCGGCCGAACGAAAAGCTCACGGTCGACTGGAACGCGCAGTTCTACACCTCCCGTTTCAACGAGGTCATCGGCATCAATCGCGTGACCCAGGAATTGATCGACGACTGGACCTACATCGCCGGACCCGTCCTGCCGAACAACCGTTTCGGTGATCCGCTGACCTCCATCGGGAAGTTCGGCCAGAACGCCAATTTCGCCCTGCTCAACACCAACCTGGCGACCCGGGTGAAAGTGTACCCATGGCAGACGATCAATGCCCCGTTCGACAGCGCGGCCGGGCAGAAGTTCACCTCCCAGCTCATCGCCAACTACCAGATCAACGAGTTTGGCAAGGTGGTCAACCGCACCTACGGCGAGACGATGGAATCGCGGAAGGCCTCTGGCTATGGATACACCGAGTGGGTGCCGGAGAACTGGATGGCCAACAATCGCTCCGAGCTGCACTACGAGATCACGCCGGCGATCGGCAACTACGAGTTGCCGATCAAGACGATCAGCGGCGTGGACCTGCGGTACCAGTCATTGGTGTCCTATCAGGACTTCTCGGTGGAACCGTTCTTCCTCTACGACGTCACCCAACCGTCCTCAACCTTCCGCCTGCCGCCCACGCCTCTGGTGACCACCTATGGTGGCAGCTCCCTGATGGTTCCCGGGGCCCCGGGATACGGCTCGAACGGGTTCGGCTCCGGAGATCAGAACTCCGAGATCGCCCAGAGCGGTTTCTTCACCCAATGGGACATGAAACTGCATGATCGTTTCTCGATCATCGCCGGCGGCCGAGGCGACCTGATCGGCGCGCAGGCCAAGAGCCCCGAGTACGTCGGCAAGGCCGCGGGATCCAACTACAACGTCAGCACCGACGTGTTCAACACCTCGGTCTTCATCAGCGGCATCTACAAGTGGACGCCCGTGCTCAGCAGCTATGCCACCTACAACGTCATCAACGCGATCCAGGGCAGCGCCAACTTCGGCGGCGTCGATGGCACCAGGAACACCGAGGATGGCCTGAAACGGTCCCTGTCGACGGAGAGCGAGCTGGTCGAGTTCGGGCAAAAGGCCAGCCTGTTCGACAACAAGGTCTTCCTGAGCGGATCGGTGTTCCAGCAGACGCGACAGGCACCGCAATTGGTCGGCAACCCGATCGGCATCGAGACGATGGGATTCGAGTTCGAATCGTTCTACCAACCGAACCGGAACTTCAACGCGAGTGCCAACTTCACCTACCAGAACGCCGAGCAGGACGACTTCGGTTACCAGCAGACCTACAACTACCGGGACGGCTATCCCGTCGGTTTCCTGGTGGACGGGGTGTCCGGCACGGGTGCGGGCGCGCCGAACTACAACAGCCGCGGTCCGAACACCCCCGCCCGGTCGTTCGGGCGGAATCGCGCGGCCAGCGTCCCTCAGGTCATGTTCAACTCCTACGTCACCTATCAGCTCGACAACGGATTCGGGGCGAGCTTCGGGCCCCAGCTCACCGGCGAGCAGTGGCAGAATCAGGAGGGGTCCTTGCGGATCCCGATGCAGTACGTGATCAACGCCTTCGTCTTCTACCGGCAGCCGAAGTGGGACGTGCAGGTCAATTTCTTCAATATCACCGATCAGCGCAACTGGACCTCGATCGACCCCAGTTTCGCCGGCAACGACGTCATTTATCCGGAACAACCCTTCCGGATCAGTGGTCAGGTCCGGTTCCGGTTCTGACCATCATCCTGAGCGCACGGACCCCCGGCCGTGGTGTGTGCGGTCGGGGGTCCCTTTTCACCCATGCCCATGGCCGGCACCAACCAATCCTCCGGGATCGGGACAGAGATTCGGACGAGGACCCGGATTCGGGGTTCCAAGCTCTCCGGCTGCAGGCTCTTCGGATGGATCGGGGTACTCAGCCTGGTCCTCGGTTCCATGCCGTGGGTGGGCTGTTCCCCGGCCGATCCCGGTGGCCGGTCGGCGGAGGCCGGTCCACAGACCGTCACGCCAGGTCCGGTGCTCCATTTCATCCACGACTGGGTGCCCGAGCCGGAGCACGGGGGCTATTACGCCGCGCACTTGCGGGGCCTGTGGAGGGAGGAGGGCGTCTCCGTCGAGGTGCACGTCGGGGGGCCGAATTCCGAGATCGAGAAGCGCGTCGCCCTCGACCCCTTCGGCCTCGGCATCGTGCGGGGCGATGCGGTCTTCGTGGCGGTGGAACGCGGTCTTCCCGTCATCGCGGTCAATGCCTACTTCCAGCACGATCCGCAGGGCATCATGGTGCGCGAGGACTCTCCCGTCCGCGGCTTCGCCGACCTCGAGAACCGGGACATCGCCATGCAGATCGGGGCCAGTTGGCTGCTCTACCTGCAAAAGAAGTACGACCTCAAGCGCGTCCGCGTCCGTCCCGTGACGGGCAATGTCGCGAACTTCGTGAAGGATCCGCAATGGATCACTCAGGCCTATCCCACCAGCGAACCCTACTACGCGTTGAAGGAGGGGATCCGGTCGAGGGTGCTGCAACTCAGCGAATCCGGCTTCGATCCCTACCGCGTCATCATCGCCAACCGGCAATTGGTCGAGAAGCACCCCGAGCTGGTGGCCCGCTTCAGCCGCGGGGCCTACCGGGGATGGCAGGAGTACTACCGCGATCCGCGGCCAGTGCACGACCACCTTCTCAAGATCTCACCCACCATGGAGGAGGCGGGCATGCGCTTCAGCTACGCGGCCATGCGGAGGCTGCGCTTGGCCGAGGGCGACCCTGCCCGCGGCGAATCGTTGGGAGCGGTCGATCCGGAGCGATGGCACTCTCTCGGTGCCATCTTGAAAGACCTCGGGGTGATCGGTTCCGTGCCCCCGGTGGAGTCCGTCGTCTCGACGGCGTTCACTCCGAGGGCATTGGGCATCGACCCTGTCCTTCCGCCCCCGTTCTGGACCGAATCGTCGGACCGGGGTGGGATCCCCGCCCACTCCCCGCGTTGAGCCGCCCATGCCCAAGCCCCCGCGCACTCTCCTCAAGAACATCGGCCATCTGGTCACGATGGACGCCGGCCGGCGCATCCTCCGTGGTGCGTGGATCCTGGCCGAGGATGGGATCGTGCGGTCGTTGGGCACCGGGCCGGCACCACGTTCCGCGGGTGCCGAGGTGGTGGACGCCCGGGGTGGCATCGCGGTGCCGGGGCTCATCAACACCCACCACCACATGTTCCAGAACCTGGCGCGGGCCTTTTCGCCCATCGCCAGCCTGCCGCTGTTGCCGTGGCTCGCGGGCCACATGCCCCTCTGGCGTCGTTTCGATCCCGACGACCTGCACCTCGCCACGCAGGTGGCCTGCGCGGAGTTGATGCTCAGCGGCTGCACCCTGACCAGCGACCACCACTACCTGTTCCCCCGCGATGGTTCCGCCGGCATGCTTGATGCGGGGTTCGCCGCCGCGGCCGAGATGGGCATCCGCTATGTCGGATGCCGTGGCTCGGTGAATCTGCCGAGCGACATCATGCCCGAGTGGGCCTGTCAGGATCTGGACGTGATCCTGGCCGACTGCCAACGGCTCCACGACCGGTTCCACCAGAGGGGTCGCGGGGCGATGTCGCAGGTCGCCTTCGCCCCGTGCACGGTCTTCGGGTGCTCGGGGGAGCACTACCGCGAGTCCGCCCGGCTGGGCCGGTCCCTCGGGGTCCGATTGCACACCCACTGCGGCGAGACGATCCCGGAGAACCGGGATGCGATGAAGGCATTGGGATCGCGTCCGTTTCCCTACATGGCCCGGCATGGCTGGGAGGGCGACGACGTCTGGCTGGCCCATGGCATCCATTTCAACGACCGCGAAGTGGCCCGTCTCGGCCGCACCGGCACCGGCGTGGCCCACTGCCCATGCTCCAACATGCGCCTCGGATCCGGGGTCTGCCGCGTCAACGACCTCCGGCGGGCGGGCAGCCCGGTGAGCTTGGGCGTGGACGGGTCCGCCTCGAACGATTCCGGGCACCTGATCAACGAGGCGCGGTTGGCCCTCCTGTTGACCCGAGTCGTCCACGGGGCCGAGGCGATGACGCCCGAGCAGGCGCTGGAGATGGCCACCCTCGAGGGCGCCCGCAACCTCGGGAGGCTTTCCGACCTGGGTTCGCTGGAGGTCGGCAAGTGTGCCGACATCGCGGTCTTCCCGGCCGAGGACCTCTACAGCAACGGAGCCCACGATCCGGTCCACGGGTTGGTGCTCTGCCATGCCCGCCAGGTCGACGCGTTGATCGTCCACGGGCGGGTCCGGATCCGCGAGGGTCGCCTGCTGGGCGTGGACCTGCCCTCGTTGCTGGCTCGGCACCGCAAGGCGGCACGGCGGCATTACGACGGGACCACGAAAGGAACCCGAGCATGATCTCCGAAGCAGGATTCATCGACCCCCACCGCCATTCCCAGCGGGTCCCCGTCCTGCGGCGTCATCCGCGCGTTCATCCAAGGCTTCGGGATGCCCTCATGGCCGCGGTCGTGGCTATGGCCCTCGTGATGGTGTCACCCTCGGCGAGAGGTGCCGATCTCATGCCGGTGCGCCTGATCACCGACTGGTATCCCCAGCCTGAGCACGGCGGATTCTACCATGCGCTCATCCACGGCTTCTACCGCGAGGTGGGACTGGAGGTGGAGATCCTTCCCGGCGGCCCGAATGCGCTCCCGATCCAACGGGTGGCCACGCGGGGTGCCGAGTTCGGGATGGCCAGCACCGACGATGTGCTCATGGCCAACGATCGTGGCATACCGGTGGTGGCCGTCGGGGCCACGCTTCAGCACGACCCGCAGGGCCTGATGGTGCATGACGCTTCGCCGGTGAAGACCTTCGCCGACCTCGAGGGTCGCACCGTCGCGGTGACCCCGGGCACGGCCTGGTTCCCCTACCTGATCCGGCGCTACGGCCTCAAGACGACCCGAGAACGGGCCCACAACTTCAGCATCGGCGCCTTCCTGAGGGACCCTGAGTACATCCAGATGTGCTTCGTCACCAGCGAGCCATTCTTCGCGTCCGAGGTCGGCGTCAAAGCCCGGGTGCTGCTGATCAGCGGCAGCGGCTACGACCCCTACCGTGTCTTCTTCACGCGGCGCGACTGGCTCAAGGACCATCCGGAGAAGGTGCGCGCCTTCGTCAGGGCCAGTGTCCGTGGCTGGAAGGCCTATCTCACCGATCCATCCTCCGTGCATGTCGAGATCCGTCGCAGGAACCCCGAGCTCACACCCGCCAAGATGGACTACAGCCTGAAAGCGCTCAAAGACGGCGCCTTCGTCGTCGGTGACCCGGCGAAGGGCGAGGCCCCCGGCCGCATGGCGGCGGGACGCTGGGAGTTCCAGCACCGCACCCTCAAAGAACTCGGGGTTCTTCGAGGCGCCTTCGATCCGAAGACCGCCTGGACCGGGGACTTCTGCAACGGCGACACAACCGCCGCGACCCCGGTCGTGGCTCCAACACCATGATTGAACGCTACTCCAAGATCGCACTCCTCGCGGCGCTGGGACTGTTCATGGGCCTCATCGCCTTCAACAACGTGACCGATTACGGGTCCAACTTCGACTTCGTGCAGCATGTGCTCTCGATGGACACCACCTTCCCGGGAAACCGTCTGAAATGGAGGGCGATCACCTCGCCCGCCGCACACCACGCCTTCTACTGCGCCATCATCACCTGGGAGGCTTTGTCCGGCTTGGGCATCGCCGCCGGCGCGGTGGCCCTCTGGCGGGTCCGAAGGGCGTCGTCGTCAGCCTTTAACGGTGCGAAATCCCTCGCCGTGGGTGCGTTGACCGTCAACCTGCTCCTCTGGTTCACCGCCTTCCTGACGGTCGGTGCGGAATGGTTCGTGATGTGGCAATCCCAGGTGTGGAACGGTCAGGTACCGGCGGCCCGCATGTTCACCTGCGTCGGACTCGTGCTGTTGTTCCTCAAGACGCCCGATGCCGATCTCCCGGTTTGTCCGGGCCAGGGGACCCCGGGTGCCGCCTGAACCGGGCCTCTTCGCGCTTGGGCTGCCGTGGGCCTTCGGGTTCTCATGGGGCCCATGACATCCGAGGCGCTGTCGGGTCTTTCGGTCCTGGTCCTGGAGGATGAGCCGCTGTGGCGGCGTCACCTCGTGGCCAGCCTCGAGCGCTGGGGTGCCGAAGTCACCGCGGTCGACTCGGTGGCCGGGGCGCGCCGGGCCTTGGGCGAGGCGACCTTCGACTTCGCCCTGATGGACGTGAACCTTCCCGACGGGCTTGGCCCGGACCTGCTCTGCGACAAGACCGTTCCGGCTCACACCGGCGTGGTCATCATGACCGCCGAGGGCGGCATCTCCGGGGCCGTGGAGGCGATGCGGCTCGGGGCGCTCGATTACCTCACCAAGCCCTTCGAGCCCGAGGCGTTGGCCCTGACCCTGCGACGGGCCCGCTCGACCCAGGCGGGTCGCCGCGTGGCCGAGCAGCAGCGTTCTGAAAGCCCGGGCTATTTCTTCGGGACTGCGCTTTCGAGCCTCAAGACGCAGATCGAGCGGATCCTCGCGGCTGATCGACGCATGCAGACGCACCTGCCTCCGGTGCTCATCGAGGGCGAGACCGGCACCGGCAAGACGTCGCTGGCCCGACGGATCCACCGCGAAGGCCCCCGTGCCGACGGGCCCTGGGTGGAGATCAACTGCTCGGCCATCCCTGAGCACCTCGCCGAGTCGGAGCTCTTCGGCCACGAGAAGGGCGCCTTCACCGACGCCCGCAGCACCCGCATCGGCCTCTTCGAGGCGGCGCATGGCGGCACGTTGTTCCTCGACGAGTTGAGCAGCCTTTCCATGCCCCTTCAGGCCAAGCTGCTGACGGTCCTCGAGGACCACCGCATCCGCCGTGTCGGCGGGTCCAAGGACATCGCGGTGGATGTCCGGGTGATCGCGGCCGCCAACCAGAACCTCAAGAACCTGGTGGCCCAAGGAGCCTTCCGCGCCGACCTCCAGCACCGGCTCGACCTCTTCCGATTGTCGATCCCGCCGCTGCGGGACCGTGGGGCCGACCTGCTGCCCCTGGCCGCCTCGCTCATGAAGGGCATCGCCGCGCGCCACCGGCTGCCGGTCCGGGCCATCTCGGAGACGGGCCGCCGCCGGTTGCTGGGATACGGGTGGCCGGGCAACGTCCGAGAGCTGGCCCATGAACTGGAGCGCGCCCTGGTGTTCGAGGACGGCGACGCGTTGAACTTCGATTCCCTGCTCGGGGCCGGCGGCGGAGCTCCCGAGGTCCCGACGTCACCCGCTCCAGCGGCCGCTGGAGCGGGCATCGCGGTTGGATCGGCCGGCTCCGAGCCCTGGTGGAACGAGGGATTCCGTTTCCCCGATCAGGGCTTCGACCTCGAGGCGGCCATCCTGCACATCCTCCGGCGGGCCCTCGAGCAATCGGGCGGCAACGTGTCGGCCGCGGCCCGGCGTCTGGGCGTCTCCCGCGATTACCTCCGCTACCGGCTGGGTCCCAAGGGCGGCGGGGCCCCGGGCTCAGTCCCATGAGTCCAGCACGCGGCCGAGGCGCTCGAGCCCCTCGTTGAAGATCTCCGGACGGCACCCGAGGCCCACGCGGAACGCCTCCGGCTCGCTGAAGAAGGCCCCGGGCGTCACGGTGGTCTCCAGGGCCCGCAGCCGGTCGCACAGTGTGGCGACCGATCCGCGCCGGAGCCGGGGGAAGGCCACCGTGCCGGCGACGTGCGGGGTTCCTTCGAGCAGGTCGGCTCTCCGCGAGAGGAACGCGTTCCAGGCGTCGCGGTTGGGATCGAGGATGGCGGCGGCCCGTTGACGGAGCCGGGGCAGCTCCCGCAAGGCCACACGGCTGAGTCGCTCGGCGGCATGCGCCGGGATCACCCCGAGCAGGTCGTTCAGTCGCCACATGCGCGCGATCAGTTCCGGTTCGGCTACAACCCAACCGCAGCGCAGGCCGCTGAGTCCGTAGACCTTGGTGAGACTCCCGGTGGTGATGATCCGAGGGTCGACCCGATGCGCCGTCGGGGGCGGCGCGACCGCAGCCGCATCGAGGTACACCTCGTCGATCAGCACCCGGGCGCCCACCGATGCCGCCAGGTCGGCGATCCGGGAGGGCATTCCCTCGGCCAATCGCGCGCTGCTCGGATTGTGGAGATCGCTCAGCACGATCAGGCGGGTGCGGGGACCGATCATCCCGGCCAGCGCGTCGAGGTCGGGCTGGAACCCGAGCGACCGGGGCCGCTGGAATCGACGGACGGACGCCCCGAGGTGCCGCGCCGTGTCGACCAACAGCTCGTAGGTCGGTTCCTCGATCAGCACCTCGTCGCCGGGGCGGACGAGCACCGCCATGGCCAGGTAATTGGCGAGGGAGGTTCCCTCGGCGTGGCAGACCCGCTCGGTGCCGACGGCCAGGTGCGCGGCCAGCGCCTCCAGGAGCGGCGGCCACCCGTAGAAGCTCGGGCCGCTGATCTCGAGGTCGTCGAGCCCCGCGCCCAGCTCCTGGAAGGTGACCGCGGCCACGCCGCTGTTGCCGAGATTGAACCGGGCCGCCTGCAGCGTCTTGGCCCAGTGCATGTATTCCGAGGCGTCGTGGCGCGGCGTGTCCGTGTTCGGTGCGACCATGTTCATGCGTGATTCTTTCGCTTCCAGTAGCCGAAGGCCGGCAGTCCCGCCGCGAGGATCCCGAGCCCGATGGCGCTCTGGAGCGGTTGCTGGCGGACCAGGTTGGCCACCACGATCCAGCACACCCCGGTGAATCCGAGCGTGCTCCACGGATGGAGCGGCACCCGGAACCCGGGGGCTGATCCGGGCCTGCGGCGGAAGACGAAGATGCAGAGGCCGGCCAGCCCATAGAAGATGAAATCGACCGAGACCACGTAGTTCAGGATCGCCTCGTAGCTGCCGGAGCACGCGATGAGCGAAGCCACCGCGCCCTGGAGCAGGATGGCCGCGGTCGGCGCGCCCGTCCGCGGATCGACCCTACCCAGCCAGGTCAGGAACACCCGGTCGCGGCCCATCGCATAGTAGACCCGGGGCGCGGTCAGCATGCCCTGGCTCAGGAATCCCAGCGTCGACACGACGATGCCCACGGCGATCCAGCGGGCTCCGGCCTCGCCCAGCGCCTGTCGAAGGACGTCGGAGGCAGGGGTGCGCGTGCCGGCCAGGCCCGCGGCCCCCAGCGACCGCAGGTAGGCGGCGTTGGCCCCGAGGTAGAGTACGATGACCCCGGCGATGCCGAGGATCAGCGCCCTGGGGAGTGTTCGTGACGGATCCCGAACCTCGCCCGCCAGAAATCCCGCCGTCTGCCAGCCGCCGTAAGCGAAGAGGACCGGCACCATGGCCCCCAGCAGCGGGACGATGCCGCCGTCGGGGATCGCCGGGGCTGTCCCGGTGGCCGCTGGGGCCGAACCTGCCGGACCGAGGAATCCAGCCAACACCAGGCCGGCGATGGCCACGGATTTCAGGACCGTCAGCAGGCTCTGGGTCGCGGCGCCGGTCCGCACGCCCAGGCAGTTCATCGCCGTCAGCAGACCCAGGGCGGCGACCGCCACCCAGCGGTCGTCGATGCTCCAGCCCACCACCGTCCGCAGGTACTGGGCGAAGGTGATGGCCACCGCCGCCATGCCGCCGCTCTGGATGACCCAAAGCAGGCCCCAGCCGTAGAGGAAGGCCACCGCCGGATGGTAGGCCTCGCGGAGGAAGACGTACTGGCCCCCGGCGGCCGGGCGTTCGGAACCCAACTCCGCGTAGATCCAGGAACCGACCAGCGCGACCAGGCCGCCGAGGATCCAGGCCGCGAGGATCCATCCCGGGGAGCCCACCTGACGAGCCACGACCGAGGGGTTCAGGAAGATCCCCGCGCCGACGATCCCGCCGATGACCGCCGTGGTGGCATGGAAGAGGCCCAGGCTCCGCCGAAGCGGCGCGGGGTTCGGGGAGGTTTCTGGATGCGGTTCGCTCATGGCTGGGGAACGATGTGGAAGACCTCTTGCAGCGGCACCGCCTGCGGCGAGTCGTCGGCGTTGGACGGCATGATCGGAGCCATGTGGCGCCACCATCGGCGGCAGACCTCGGTCTGGGCGATCGCGTTCCAGGCGGCCTCATCGGCGAATTCGACGTAGGCGAAGAGCTGCCGGGTGCCGGGGTGCAGGAAGATGGAATAGGTGCCGACCCCGTGGTTCCGCAGCACTTCCTCCAGTTCGGGCCAGATCGGCCGGTG
>CAIOKD010000145.1 GCA_903858835.1 uncultured Verrucomicrobiota bacterium | reverse complement strand
GTTCGACCAACCAGCTTCGGGTCGCATTGCCTCCTGAAGCGACATCGAGCGCTGTCCGCTTCTTCCGGTTCGTCAAACCGTAGCCGCTGCCCGGGGGGCGGAGCCTCCCGGGCACGGTGCCTGCGGACCGGGGGGCCGCCGCCGGCGAGTCCCGCGCCTCAGCCCTTGCCCCGCAACTTGCCCAGCGCCTTTGGCTTCAGGATGCCGTGGGGGGTGATGATGCCCGTGATGAGTTCGGGCGGGGTGACATCGAAGCCCGGGTTGCGGGCGGTGCTGCCAGGGTTGGCGATCCGCACGTAAGCCCGCCTGCCGGGTTTGTCACCCTTGCCCGGGAGTGTTCCCCAGGCTCCGAGCACCTCGTCGCCGGAGCGGTCCTCGATGGGGATCTCCAGGCCAGAGCCCAGTTCCCAATCGATGGTCGAGAGCGGGATGGCCACGTAGAAGGGGATGCCATGCCGATGGGCCAGCACCGCCTTGGTGTAGGTGCCGATCTTGTTGGCCACCTCGCCGGTCCGGCCGAGCACCCGGTCGCTGCCCACGATGACCAGGTCGATCTCTCCCCGGCTCATCAGGAACCCGGCCGCCGAGTCGGCGATGACCTGGTGCGACACCCCCTGCTGGGCCAGTTCCCAGGCGGTCAACGAGGCACCCTGGCAGCGGGGCCGGGTCTCGTCGCAGTACACGTGGAACTTCCGTCCGGCCGCCTGCGCCGCGTAGATCGGTGCCGTGGCGGTGCCGATGTCCACGAAGGCCAGCCACCCGGCGTTGCAGTGGGTGAGCACCCGCATGCCCTCCCGGATCAGCGGCGCCCCGTGTTCCCCGATCGCCCGGCAATGCTCGATATCCTCTTCGGCGAATCGCGAGGCGGCGGCGAAGGCGAGGTCCTGCCGCTCGGCGACCGTTTCACCCAGGGCCATCGCCTTGCGCACCTCATTCATGGCGTTGACCGGGTCCACCGCGGTGGGCCGCGCATGCTTCAGGGTCTGGTACACCCGCTCCAGGTGGGCCTCGAAACGGTCCAGACGGGTGCCGCGGAAGGCGCGCGCCCCCTGCGCCAGTCCAAAGGCGGCGGTCGCTCCGATGGCTCCGGCACCCCGGACGACCATGGTGGTGATCGCCTCGGCCGTCTCCCGGTAGTCCTGAGTCCGCACCAGCCGGAACTCGTGGGGCAGCAGGCGCTGCTCAATCAGCACCACCGCATTGGCCATGGGGTCGAAGGTGACCGTGCGATGGTGCCGGCGCCCGCCTCGAAGCGTGACATTCATGGCTGAACGTTATGCAAGGGGCGGGACGCACCCAAGTCCGGAGGCGCACCGGAGTCGGCCCTCGCCGGCGGAAACCACCTCAGGCCACCTTGGCCTTGATGCGTTTGCCGCCGAATTCGGCGCGCTTCAGGCGCGACACGAAGGAGGCGGCGCGGTCGCCGGGAACCTCCACGAAGGTGTGCCGTTCGCGGATGTCGATGCGGCCAAGCGACGCGGCCGGCTCGCCGGTCGTGCCGAGGATGAAGGTGCGGATCGAGTCGGTCGTGGCGCCCTGTTCCTCGCCGGCGCTGATCCACAGGCGGGTGATCCCCACCGTTGGAGCGCCCGCCGGGGAACGGGAGTCCACCGCCTCGGCCTCGTTCGGGCGTGGACCGGCCACGAGCGGGGCGAGAACAGGGGCCTTGGCGGCCGCCTTGACCGTGCTTGGGGGCGGCGTCGCGGGCTTGGCGGGGCGGGGTGCCTTCGTCGAGGCAACCGCTTCTGCGGTCGCAGGGATCGTCGTCGCCGCGTCGGACGGGATCACCGCGGGGGTCCTGGGCACGGTGGGAGGCACGAAGGGCACCGCGGCCGGGGGCGTTGGCCGGGACGTGCGCGGCAATTGATGATGGGCGCGGTCGGTGCGCGGCACGTCGGCGGTCGGCGGTTCAAACCGGCGCGGCGGGTTCGCGGGGGTCGCCGGAGCAGGCGTCGGCACTGCGGGCCTCGGGGGCACCGGCGGTTCCGTCCGGGGGGGCGCTTTCCGGGTCGTGGGAGAGGGGGCCGCGGGCACGGGTGGTGCGACCGGGACGTCGATCGCCGGGGCCGGTGTCGGGAGCGTCGGGGCCGAGGCCGCGCCTGCGGCGGGGCGGGGAGCCCGGGTCGCCTTGGCCGGTCGGGACGGCTCCTCTCCGGGTTTGGCCACGAGCCGGTGGATGGCCGCGCTGGCGACGTCGAGGGAATCGAAACCCTCCTCGAGCAGCGCCTCGATCAGGTGGTCGTAGTGGCGGAAATCCCCGGCCTTCAGCGTCTCGCGAAGGCCCTTCAGGAACTGGTCGCGCCGCGCGTCCTCGATCTCGCCGAGGCTGGGGATCTCGCCGCGACGCATGCGCTGGCGGGTGAAGCGCTCGATGTCCCGGATGAGGAACACTTCGCGCCCGCTGGCGAAGGAGATGCCCAGGCCGTTGCGCCCGGCGCGCCCGGTGCGGCCGATGCGGTGGACGTAGTCCTCAGCGTCGTAGGGCAGGTCGAAGTTGAAGACCACCTGGATGTCGTCGACATCGATGCCGCGGGCCGCCACGTCGGTGGCCACCAGGAAACGCAGTCCGCCGGAGCGGAACTTGCCCATCACCCGGTCGCGGGAGGCCTGGGGCATGCCGCCATGGATGCAGTCGGCGGTGTAGCCCGCGCCGATGAGCTCCTCCGTCAGTTCGTTCACCACCCGCTGGGTGTTGGCGAAGATGATGCCCAGCGTGACGTCATGCAGGTCGATCAGACGGGTCAGGGCCTCGAACTTCCACCGGCGGTCCACCTCGAAATACACCTGCTCGATCGTGGGGACGGTCAGGGCTTTGGCCTCGATGCGGACGCGCACCGGTTCCCGGGTGTAGCGGGCGATGAGTTCTTCGATGGGCCGCGGCACCGTCGCCGAGAACATCACCGTCTGTCGCTCCGCAGGGGTGGAGGAGAGGATCTTCTCGATGTCGTCCCGGAAGCCCATGTTCAGCATCTCGTCGGCCTCGTCGAGGATCACCGTCCGGATACCGCCCAGTTGGAGGGTCTTGCGGTCGATGTGGTCGATGATGCGGCCCGGGGTGCCGATGATGACGTTGGCGCCGGCGCGGAGCCCAGAGAACTGCCGCTCGTAGCTCTGCCCGCCGTAGATGGGCAAGGGCTTCACGCCTCGCTTGAAGAACGCCAGCTTGTGGACCTCCTCGCTCACCTGGATGGCCAGTTCGCGCGTGGGGCACAGGATCAGCACCTGGGGCCCGGTGGCCTTGGGGTCCATGCGCTCGATGGCCGGGATTGCGAAGGCGGCGGTCTTGCCCGAGCCCGTCTGGGATTGCCCGACGATGTCCCGGCCCGTCATCAGGACCGGGATGGCCTCGGCCTGGATGGGAGAGGCTTGCTCGAATCCCAGGCGTTGGACGGCCTTGAGGATCTCTTCGGACAGGCCCAGCTCGGAAAACAACTTCGTACTCATTCGCAGGGACCGACGCTAGCAGACCCCGGCTGTTCACCGCGAAGCTTTTCGCTTCGGCCCGGGTTTCCCGATCGTTCTCAGAGCCGGGGCGGTGCGGGCAGGAGCGGTGGGGCCCCGGGGAAGACTCCCCGAGTTTGAAGCGTTCGTCGCCAGACGCGCCCGTCGGCCAGCAGATGCAGCCGGTTCCGTGCGGGTCCACCGAAGATCAGTCCCTGGACGTCCTTGATGGGTTGGGGAGGTGTGATGATCCCGTTCACCCGGCCCGCCTGGTCGAAGACTTGGATGCCCATCGGGGTGGCTGCGTAGAGTCGTCCGGCGGTGTCGACGCAGAGGCCGCCGACACCGGATCCGTCGGCATCGTCGGGCAGGTGCAGGTGGAAATACGGTTGCTCCAGGGTGGGTGCGCCATCGGAGCCGACCTGGAAGCTCGTGATGAGCTGCCGCCTTCGGTCCGCGACATACAGCAGGGTCTGGTCGGGGGACAGGCAGAGCGCGCTCGGCGCGTCGAATCCGGTGAGGGAGTGGCGATGCCGGCGACCGGACGGGGGTTGGTGGGACAGTTCGCGTGCCGCGGGCCGGAGTCGGTAGGCGTGCCCATCAGCCCGGGTCACCGAACCGGCCGCGAGGTTGGAGAAGCGAGGCTTGAGCCGACGGGCCGAGGTGCGGTCCACAGCGACGGCCCCGGACTCCTCCAGCCGCTGAAGGCCCTGTGGGGTCTCGGCGAAGAGGGTTCCCTGCTCGTCGGCCCAGAGTTGCCGCACCGGTCCCGTCGCGATCGGCGTCCAGGCCTCGCCCGCGGCCAGCACCTCCCGGGTGAGCGGTTGTCGTGATCCCTGACCGGCCTTCACGGCGGCCGGGTAATCCTTCCACAGCCAGCGGAGGGCGTCCGGGAAGACGCTCCCGGCCTGCTTGCTGTCGTGGCCGCCCGTGCCCCAGGCCTTCTCCAGTTCGTAGCCGGAGAACTCGAGGGCGCTGTGCATGTCGAGGTTGGCGATCCACCAGTTGCCGCCGTAGATGTTCTGGTCGTTCGATCCGTCCTGCAGGAAGACGCGCAGCGGTTTCGGTTCGGTCTTGCGGATCAGGATGGGATAGGCGTTGCCGCCGCGCAGTCCGACGTAGGTGCCGATGGTGCTGAAGACCCGGCGGAACAGGTCGGGCCGTTCCCAGGCCACGGTGAAGGCGGCGATGGCGCCGCTGGAGGCGCCGGCGATGGCGTGGCCGTCGGGATCGTCGGTGAAGGTGACGGTCTTGCGGACCTCGGGCAGGAGTTCCTCGGCCAGGAAGCGCGCATAGCGGTCGCCCAGTCCGTCGTACTCGTAGCTGCGGTTGTAGCGGGGGAGCGCGTTGGTTCCCTGCGCGGAGAGCACGACCCCCGGGTTGACGAAGACGCCGATGGTCACCGGCATCTCGCCACGGGCGATGAGGTTGTCGAAGACGATGGGGGCGCGGAACGGGCCATTGGTGGACACGTAGCCGCCGCCGTCCTGGAAGACCATCAGGCAGGCGGACCGCCGCGCCGCGTGCTCGGCCGAGTACTGGTGGGGCACATAGATCCAATAATCGCGGCGGGTCCCCGGGAAAAGGCTCCGGGCCGAGGCCGTGAAGACATGGCGGGTGACCTTGCCCTGAGGCGCCGAGGGGTTGAACTGCGAATCGGGACCCAGCGGGTATTCCGCGGACTGCGCCAGAATCATGGCCGGGGCCCACGCGCACCGCATGATGAAGGAAACCCACAGCGGCCGCCACCAGGCCCACGAGGAACGGGAAATCATGGCCCCGGATCCTGCCCGGCGGCTGCCGATCCTGCGATCTCCGAATCCGACGAGCGCGCTGGTGAAGAATCTGTTCCCCGATGCCCTCCTCCGATGCTACCCGCGATTGACACCGGCGAACCGATTGCTTCCATCAGGAGAATCCCCGAAAGAGCCATGATCCGTCCGACTCGTTCCCGTACCGCGTTCACGCTGATCGAACTCCTGGTGGTGATCGCCATCATCGCCATCCTCGCCGGGATGCTCCTGCCGGCCCTCGCCAAGGCCAAATCGAGGGCCAACCAGACCCGATGCATGAGCAACCTGCGTCAGGTCGGTTTGGCACTCGTGCAGTATGTGCAGGATCACCACCGGTACCCGGGGCATTACCTCGTGACCCAGGGGAGGATCATCTATCCCCAACGCCTGCTGCCGTATTGCGCGTCGAACCTGATGGTCTGGAACTGCCCGACCGAGAGTCCTAAGTATTTCTGGACCAACGATGTGAAGACGGGCCAGCCGCTGGTGCTCACGCCGAGCACCGGTTTCACCTACGGGTACAACGACTGGGGCGGCGTGTCCGAGTTCACCAAGCCGTACCAGGGACTCGGGGGTGATATCGGCGGAGGCTCCGAGCCCTGGCACATCGAGCCGGTGGAGGCGGTGGTCAAAGCTCCCTCCGACATGATCTGCCTGGCCGACAGCCGGTCGGACGCGGTGTGGGACACCGCGATCGATCCCGCCGACGGTGATCCC
The DNA here is from genome assembly GCA_903858835.1 of uncultured Verrucomicrobiota bacterium. Classification (GTDB taxonomy): domain Bacteria; phylum Verrucomicrobiota; class Verrucomicrobiia; order Limisphaerales; family UBA9464; genus SXXZ01. The sequence goes on along the minus strand of CAIOKD010000145.1, from coordinate 206 downwards.
AAGGGGCCGGAGCAGTCCGAATGGCCCAGCAGCCGTCACGGCGGTTCGGGCGCTCCCAAGCCCGGCAGCGGCAAGATCAAGTCCAGCCAGGGGGGTGGTGCCAATTTCATGTTCTGCGACGGCCATGCCGAATTCATCCGCCAGGACCGTGCCGTCTCCAGGGATCCCGCCATGCGCGCCCGTTGGAATGCCGACAACGAGCCTCG
>CAIOKD010000144.1 GCA_903858835.1 uncultured Verrucomicrobiota bacterium | reverse complement strand
TCTCGAGGAACAGGCAGCACACGGGCTGGCGTCCCCGCATCAATGCCGTGTGGTAGCCCTCGACCAGGGCGAACTGGATTCCCCGGTTCTCGACCGGCCGCTGGTTGACGAAGACGTGCTGTTCGTCCCGGGAACCGCGGGACACCCCGGGGGCTCCGATGAATCCCCAGAGGCGGAACCGTGACAGCTTGCCCGAATCGCGCAGCACCCAGTCGTCGCCGGGCTCCACGTCGGGCGCCTCCTCGATGCCGGCCGAGAACTCCAGCGGCAGCAGGGGTGTCTCGGATCCGTGCAATTGGCGCAGGCGTTCCTTGAGGGCGGTGAAGCGGTCGGCGTCGGAGGTCCAGGGTACGGGCGGCAGTTGCCAGGCGGGTCGACCATCGGAAACGAATCCGAAGCCCACCTGGGGCCAGGCGAGGGCGACCAGAGTCAGGTAATGCTGGATGTGGGCGCGTTCGGTCTCTTCGGCTCTCAGGAATTTTCGACGGGCGGGCAGGTTGAAGAAGATCTGTCGAACCTCGATGGAGGTTCCCGCCGGTGAGGCCGCCGCCTTCACTTCCACGATCTTCCCGCCGTGGACCACGACCTGGGTGGCCTCGCCCGAGGTGTCTTCTCGTTCCCGGGTGGTCAGCACGAAGCGGCTCACGCTGGCGATGCTGGGCAGGGCTTCGCCGCGGAAGCCCATGGTGGCGATGGAGGCGAGGTCTTCGGCCTTGGTGATCTTGGAGGTGGCGTGGCGCTCGAGGCAGAGCAGCGCGTCGTCGCGGCTCATGCCACGGCCGTCATCGGTGACGCGGATCAGGCTGCGTCCGCCGGTGCCGATCTCGACGGTGATGCGCGAAGCGCCCGCATCGAGGGAGTTCTCGACCAGTTCCTTCACGACGCTGGCCGGGCGTTCCACCACTTCGCCTGCGGCGATCTGGTTCGCCACCTGTTCCGGGAGCAGTCGGATGCGGTTCACGTCTCGGAGGATGGGTGATTCGGGGGCGGGCGGGGAGTCCATAAAGTCAGTGGGCTCCGCGGACCCAGGCCGTTGCTCGCAGGGAACCTCGGGGAAGGATCTGCCTTCGCGCCGCGCGCGAGGGGGAGGGGGTGATCGGTTCCAGAGCGAGCGCTGGCCTGGGTCCGCTCCGCTGCGATTTTGGAAGGGCTCCGCGGGAACGGGCTTCACTCGCAGGGAAGCTCGGGGAAGGAGATGCTTTCGCGCTGCGCGCGAGGGGATGGGGATGATCGCTTCCAGAGCTCGTTCCAGCCCGATCCCGCTCCGCTGCGGTTTGGAGGGGCTCCGCGGACCCAGGCCATTGCTCGCAGGGAACCTCGGAGGAGGGGATGCTTTCGCGCTGTGCGCGCAGGGGGAGTGGTTTGATCGGTTCCAGAGCGAGCGCTGGCCCGGGTCCGCTCCGCTGCGGTTTGGAGGGGCTCCGCGGACCCAGGCCGTTGCTCGCAGGGAACCTCGGAGGAGGGGATGCTTTCGCGCTGCGCGCGAGGGGGGAGGTGGTTGATCGGTTCCAGAGCGAGCGCTGGCCTGAGTCCGCTCCGCTGCGGTTTTTGGGGGGCGGCTGCTTGACCCGGAGGGGTTGGGTCCCTTGCATCGGGCCATGCGTGCATGGTTCCGGAAGTTGGGGTTGGGGCTGGGGATTTCGGTCGTGGGGCTGATGGGAGCGGATCCTCTGCCCAAGGCCGAGGCGCTGCTGCGTCTGGATCGGCCGCTGGTGATCGCCCACCGGGGGTATTCTTCGGCTGCCCCCGAAAACACGCTCCCGGCCTTCCGATGGGCGGTCGAGGTCGAGGCCGATCTGGTGGAATTAGACTACTACCATTCCAAGGACCAGGTGCTGACGGTGGTCCACGATGGCACGTTGGACCGGACGACCGATGCGGTGCAGCGCTGGGGCAAGGGCCCCCACAAGGTTTCGGAGACGACCTTCTCGCGGATGCACGCCTTGGATGCCTCGTCGTGGCGGGGTTCCAACCAACCGCCGGCGACGATCCCTTCGCTGGTCGAGGCCCTGGAGCTGATCCAGCCGCAGTCGGTGACGTTGATCGAGCGCAAGGCCGGGCCGGCCGAGGGCTGTGTGCGCCTGATCCGCGAGCGGAAGGAAGTCAACCAGGTGGTGGTGCAGTCGTTCGATTGGGAGTACTTGGAGGAGTACCATCGGTTGGAGCCGTCCCAGATCCTCGGGGCGCTGGGGCCCTGGAAGTCGTATCGGGGCACGACGCTCTCCGAGGGCGATCAGGTGCTTTCGGTGCGTTGGATCGACGAGGCGCGTCGGGTGGGCGCCCGGGTGGTGGTCTGGAACCAGAAGATCGATGCGGCCGCGGTGGTCCGGGCGCATGAGCGGGGGATGAAGGTGTGGGTCTACACGATCGACGCTCCTGCCGACATGGACCGGCTGTTGGACCTGGGCATCGACGGGTTGATCACCAACAACCCGGGTCGCGCCTGGCGGGTGATGGCCGAGCGTCGGAGGCGGTGAACACTTCGAGGGGGTGGAACCCCGTTGGCCGGGATGGCGATCCTTCCGGTTCGGTTCAGGTGGGCTGCATTACGAATCCCCAGTACTGGACATCCGCCGACGGCATCGACAGGGTCCCTCCCCATGTTCGCTTCGATTCTTGCTCCGGGAGAGAAGATCCATGTGATCCATCGGCGTCATTTCGACCACGAGCCGCACCGTCATTTTGTCGGGGTCGTCAACGACTACCGCGAAGGGGTGCTGCGCATGACGGGCAACGTCTATGCGGTGGATCCGACAACCTATCAGTTCATCCGGCGTCCGGAGCAACGGGTGCGGGTGGTCTCGGTGGTCAGTGGCGAGGTGATTGTGAACGTCATTCCGCCGTCGGTGGATCTGTCGAAGATCACGTACCGCCAGGAGGGTACCGCAGTGCGCGTGAGCGACGGCAGCGATTGGCACCTGGACATCAGCGAAGTCAGTTGGCGGTGATGTGGGGTGCGGCAGCGGGGCCGGGCGCTCCGCTCACAGGAAGGCTCTGAAGTGCCTGTGTTCGCGCTGCGCGCGAGGGAATGGAGTGTTCGCCTTCTGAGTTCGCTCCGGCCCAGTCCCGCTGCCGTTGGGTGGTAAGCTGGGTATGCTGCGGGACAGGTCCTTCGTTCGCAGGGAACGCTGGGACAGGAAGAGCTTTCGCGCTGATCGCGCGAGGGGATCAGGGTGTCGACGTTCCAGAGCTCACTTCGGACCGATCCCGCTCCGCCCGCGTACCGTATGTTGGGGATCGGTCCTGTACGTGTGAAGACCCGGAGAATCGGTCGGGGCTTCGCGGTGGATGCACCGACCGCGATTCTGGCCTTCAGATCGGCTGAGCGCCGGGCTTGCCGGATTCGACGAGGAAGGACTTTCGGACGGTGCTGCGGCCGCCGGGTTTGGAAATGTCTTCCACCGCCACGTAGTCGCTGCGCCACGACTGCGGCGTGACCGTGCAGCGCACATAGCCGCGCTCGCGGTTGAAGAAGCGGACGCAGGGGTTCATCGCTTGGAGTTTTGCCGTCGCTTCGGGGTTGTCCTTGCCGTTGCCACCGCTGGAGATGCTGGTGCCGACGAATTCGGTGGCGACGACGGGGGTCTCGGGCTTGCGGTCGTCGATGCGCAGATCGTTCACCCAGTTGGAGTGGATGTCGCCCGTGAGGACGATGGGGTTGGGGATGTGGCGGTCGGCCCAGAATCGGGCGATGGCCATGCGCTCGTGGGCGGCACCAGGCCATTGGTCCATGGAGTAGATGGGCTCGGGATCCTTGGCGGTGCCCGGGAACGCGACCAATCCCATCATCACCTGCTGGGCCAGTACGTTCCAATGAGCCTGCGAGGCGATGAGGCTGCGATCCATCCAGTTCCGTTGTTCGACTCCTAGCAGCGAGTTGCGCGGGTCGAGCGCGGCGGCGTTGAGGGGTTTGTTGTTGTCGCCGTTGGGTTGGTCGGTCCGGTACTGCCGGGTGTCGAGCACCAGGAATTCGGCCAGGCGTCCGAAGCTGGCCTTGCGGTACAGATTCATGTGCGGGCCCTGCGGTAGGCTCGCGGCGCGCAGGGGCATGGCCTCGTAGTAGGCCTGGTAGGCGGCGGCGCGACGGATCAGGAACTCGGCCGGGTTGTCGGCGGTGTTCCCGGAGACCCCATCGGCGTAGTTGTCGTCGAATTCGTGGTCGTCCCAGGTCACGAACCAGGGGCAGCGGCGGTGCATCTCCTGCAGGTGCCGATCGGAGCGGTACAGGGCGTGGCGGCCGCGGTAGTCCTCGAGGGTGAGGATGCGGGTCTTCGCGGGCCCCGTGTGGCGGCGGACCTTGTTGTCCTTGGCCGGTCCCTCGTAGATGTAGTCGCCCAAGTGGAAGACCAGATCGGGGTCGTCCTGCGCCATGCGCTCGTAGGCCGTGTAGTGGCCGTCCTCGAAGTGCTGGCAGGAGGCGAAGGCGAAGCGCAGTTCGCGGGGGAGCGACTCCGGGTCGGGCAGGGTGCGGGTGCGGCCGATGGGGCTGGTGGCCGCGCCGGCGTGGAACCGGTACCAGTAGAAGCGCCCGGGCTTCAGGCCCGAGACTTCGATATGCACCGAGTGGCCCAGTTGGGGCAGGGCCGAGGTGGTCCCGCGCTGGATGATGCGGGACATGGACTCGGTCTCGGACAGTTCCCAGCGGACGGGGATGCGCTCGGTGGTCAGTCCGTAGCCCGGTTCCAATGGCTTGGGACAGAGGCGCGTCCACAGCACCACGCTGTGGGCGTCGGGATCGCCCGAGGCGACGCCCAACTGGAAGGGGTCGGCCACGAATGAGATCCGGGAGTCGCTGGATCCGGAGGAACGCGCTGCGAGCGCGGGCAACGAAGCGAGGGCCGCACCGTAGGCGACGAAGAGGCGGCGGCTGAGTCCGCCTTCGTGACGGACGGCCTGGGGGAGACGTTCGAGGAGGGACATGGCGATGGTGTCCATTCGAGACCGCTCGAGAAGCGGGTCAAGGTCGTTCTGGTGCCGAAGCGATATCGTCACCCGATCGGCACTCCGGGAACGGGTTCAAAATCCGGACTCGCCGCCCGGCCACCGGTCGTGATGCTGAGGACATGAATCCACCGGTGTCGTTGGAGCCGTACCTGTTCTTCGGGGGAAGGTGCGAGGAGGCCTTGGCGCTGTATCGCGAGGCTCTGGGCGCCGAGGTCGAGATGCTGATGCACTTCCGCCAAAGTCCGCAGCCGATGCCGCCAGGGATGCTGCCCGTCGGGTTCGAAGACAAGGTGATGCACGCGATGGTTCGCATCGGTTCGTCGCGCTTCCTGGCTTCGGACGGCTGCGAGGTGGGTGGCAAGTTCGGCGGGTTCAGTCTGTCGGTGTCGCTGCCCACCCAGGCATCGGTGCGCTTGGCCTTCGATCGATTGGCCGAGGGCGGGACCGTGCAGACGCCGCTGGCCCCCACGTTCTGGGCTCCGCTGTACGGGGCGGTGGTGGATCGTTTCGGGGTGTCCTGGATGCTGACGGCGTTGCCCGAATCCTGAGGTCAAGCCCGGGATCGTCTCGACCGGATCCGGGTCAGAACAGGGTCGGTTGCTCGGGCAGGGCCTCGATGCAGTGGGCGTCGTCGATGCGGGCCTGCCCCACGATCGGATCCACCCGGTATCGCCGCCATTCGGCATCGGGTCCCGGATTGATCAAGGATCGGAGCGCGTCCGCGGGCGTGGCCGGATCGAGCCAGAGGGCCGCCGATTCCGCGTCGAGACAGGCGGGCATCCGGTCGTGGATCGGAGCCACGACGCCATTGGCAGCCGTGGTCACGACCGTGAAGGAGTCCAGGGCGACCGACTGCCCCGGGGCGTGCCACGATTCCCAGAGGCCGGCGAAGAGCAGGGGAGCCTCGTCGTGACGGAGGAACCGCCAGGGTTGTTTCGAGCGCCCCAGGGCCTGCCACTCGTAGAATCCATCGGCAAGCACAAGGCAGCGGCGGCTCCGGAAAGCCTCCCGGAATGCGGGCTTGTCGGCGAGGGTCTCGCCGCGGGCGTTGATCAACGAGAATCCGATCTGCTCGTCGCGGGACCACCCCGGCACCAGGCCCCAGCGCAGGTCGTCGATGGTCAGTCCGGCAGAGGTGCTTCGGACCACCGGAGCCCGCTGCGAAGGCGCAATATTGTAGCGTGGTTGCCCGTGACGCCGGACGCGTTCGTTGCCGACCCGCGTCTCCACCGTTTCCCGCGCCAGGCTGTACCGGCCGCACATGGGGCGACCTTGCCCGCCACCCGTGACGGGTCAAGCCCGGCGGCCATGTCACAGACTTGTAACCTGGACGACACGAAGCGACGCTGTGCGTGGTGGTAAGGTCCAAGTGAGCTATGGCAAAGATTCTCGTCGTCGATGACGAACCCGATGCGCTGGAGGTCCTGGGCTTCAACCTCAAGAACGCCGGCTATGAGGTCACGACGGCCGACGATGGCGACGCGGCGCTCAAGAAAGCGCGCCAGCAGTTGCCCGACCTCATCCTGCTGGACCTGATGCTCCCCGAGGTCGATGGGCTGGAGGTGTGCAAGCTGCTGCGGCGCGATCCGGCCACCAGCGCCATTCCCATCATCATGGTGACGGCCAAGGCCGGCGAGATCGACCGGGTGGTGGGTCTCGAGCTGGGTGCCGACGACTACGTCACCAAGCCCTTCAGTCCGCGCGAACTGATCCTGCGCATCCGCAACCTGCTCAAGCGCCGCAGCGAGGCCGAGGAGGAGGCGCCGCAGACCATGCAATTCGGCGAGCTGGTCATCGACATCCCGCGTCACCTGGTGACCGTCGCCGGGCAGCGCGTCGACCTGACGGCCACCGAGTTCAAGCTGCTGATCGTGCTGGCCCAGCGCCGGGGTCGCGTCCAGAGCCGCGAGGCGCTCCTGCGCGACGTCTGGGAATACGACAACCTGATCGACACCCGCACCGTCGACACCCACATGCGCCGCCTGCGCGAGAAGCTGGGCACCGGAGCCCAGTACCTGGACACCGTGCGGGGCGTGGGATACCGCTTCCTGGAGGCCTGACCTGAGCATGTCGTCCGCCACCGCCATGGCCGCCCTCCTGGGCGCGGTGTTTTCCGGCCTGGCGGTGGCTCTGTTCCTGAGGCGCCGCTGGCTCAGGGTGGCGGCCGAGGCCTCGGCCCTGAGGGACGAGTTGGCCCGGGAACGTTCCAGCCGTGCGGAGTCCCAGGCGGCCCAGAATGCCCGCCAACAGGCCCTGTTCGAGAACATGCTCGAGGGCGTGCTGCTGCTCGACGCCTCCGGCCGCGTGCAGTTCACCAACGCCGCCTGCCGACGTTTCTTCGATCTCGAAACCGACGTGCGGGGGCACACCCTGCTCGAGGCCTTCCGCTGCAACGAGTTGTCGGCCGTGGCCACCGAGGCCTCGAAGGCGGGCAGGGTCAACGGCAGGGAGCTGGAACTCGACGGCGGGTCCGAGGCCCGGTTGCTGCAGGTCAATGCCGTCGCGCTGATGGGGCCCGAGGGGCGGCCCGACGGCATCCTCATGGTGCTGCACGACGCCACACGACTGCGCCAGCTGGAGAGCACCCGTCGGGAATTCGTGGCCAACGTCAGTCACGAACTGCGCACGCCGCTGTCGCTGATCAAGGGGTCGGTCGAGACGTTGCTCGACGGGGCGGCTTCCCAGCCGGCCATCGCCTCCAAGTTCCTCGACATCATCGACCGCCATTGCGACCGGTTGACCTTCCTCATCGAGGACCTCCTGACGCTGTCCCGCCTCGAGTCGGGACAATTGGCCATCAACTACGACACCGTCCCGCTGCGGGGGCATGTGAGCGGGGTCCTCGAGGATTTCCACCGCAAGGCCGACGAGCGGGGTGTCCGCCTCCTCAACGAGGTGCCCGAGGGGCTCCAAGCGCGGGCCGATTCCGACCGGCTCGATCAGGTGCTCTCCAACCTCGTCGACAACGCGATCAAGTATGGTCGACCCGGCGGTGCGGTGCGCATCGAGGGGCGCGAGCTTCCGGAGGGCGACCTGATCGAGATGTCGGTCGTGGACGATGGTCCCGGTATTCCCACCGAGGCCGCCGAGCGGGTCTTCGAGCGGTTCTATCGGGTCGACACGGCCCGTTCCCGGGAGCAGGGCGGCACGGGCCTGGGATTGAGCATCGTCAAGCACATCATCCAAGCCCACGGGGGCGAGGTCCGCCTGGAGACGGCTCCCGGCAAAGGCTCGGCCTTCCGCTTTACCCTGCCTGCGGTGCCGCTGTCGCCCACGGGCAAGTGAGCGGTTGGCGGGGGCGGTCTTCTGCGTGACTCCCGGCCGCATCCGCGCTAGGCCTTGGTCCATCATGTCCGCCCAGCCTGCCGAGTCGCACTCCCAGCCCGCCCCCGCGTCGCAACCCCTGGTGTTCGATTGCCACCTGGACCTCTCCATGAATGCCATGGAGTGGAACCGGGACCTGACCCGTTCGCTGGAGTACATCCGACGCCGTGAGCAGCACCTTCGCGACCAGCCTGATCGGGGCAACGGCATCGTCTGTTTTCCGGAGATGCGCCGGGGCAACATGGGGCTCTGCGTGGCCACCCAGATCGCCAGGTCGGTCAACCGGTTCAGCCGCATGCCGGGATGGAGCAGCGCCTCGCAGGCTTGGGCCCAGACGCAGGGCCAGTTGGCGTGGTACCGAGAGATGGAGGCCGCCGGGGAACTGCGCGCCATCATCGACCGGGCCGGATTGGAGGCGCACCTGGCTGACTGGCAGCGCACGTCCGGCCCCCGCAAGCCGATCGGGTACATCCTGAGCCTCGAGGGGGCCGATTCTCTCCATACCCCCGCCCACCTGGAGCGGGCCCATGCCTATGGGCTGCGGGCGGTCGGCCTGACCCATTACGGCCCAGGGCTGTGCGGGGCCGGCACCGATGACGAGGGGCCCCTGACCGCCCATGGCCGCGAGCTTTTGGCCGAGGTGGAGCGCTTGGGTCTGATCCTGGATGTCACCCACTTGAGCGACGAATCCTTCCGGGACGCCCTGGACCGGTTCTCCGGGCCGGTGTGGGCCAGTCATTCCAACTGCCGCGCCCTGGCCGACTGGAACCGACAGTTCACCGACGACCAGATCCGGGAGCTGATCCGGCGCGATGCGGTCATCGGCGTGGCGGTCGATGCCATCATGATGGTCCATGGATGGCGCCACCACCGTTCCAAGCCCCAGGATTTCGGGCTGAGCCTCGAGCACCTGGCCGACCACATCGACCACATCTGCCAGTTGGCCGGCGACGTCCGCCATGTCGGCATCGGCACCGATGCCGACGGCGGGTTCGGCACCGAACAGATGCCGGCGGATCTCGGCTCCATCGCCGACATCCAGAAGCTCGGTCCCATCCTCGCCCTGCGCGGTTATTCGCAGGCCGACATCGACGCGATCTTCCATGGCAATTTCCTGGCCTTGTTGCACCGCGCCTGGAAGTGAGGGTTTCAAGCCCCCGGAGCTCCGCCCCGGATGGCCCCGTTGAACAGCCGAGGCAAAAAGTATGGAGTGACCCCAAAGTGTAAATAGTTGAGACCGACCCCTTCGGGAGTATCTCGCCGTTGAGTTTCGGGGCGCGAACCGGCTCACTTGGGGTTTCGAATGATCCTGCCGCGCATTTCCATCCAGCGTCCGATCCTGGCCTGGATGATGAACCTCGTGCTGGTGCTCTTCGGGCTGATCGGCCTTTCCCGGTTGCCCGTGCGGGAGTTGCCGGACATCGACCCGCCGATCGTCTCGGTCACGACGATCTTCCCCGGTGCCAACGCCCAGGTCGTGGAGACCGAGGTCACCGAGCGGCTCGAGGAGGCCATCAACAACATCGAGGGCATCAAGACCCTGCGCAGCGAGAGCCGCGAGGGCGTCAGCAACATCTCCATCGAGTTCGACCTGTCGCGCGACATCGACACCTCGGCCCAGGACGTCCGTGATCGCGTGTCCCGCGTGCGGGGGGCGCTGCCACGGGACATCCGCGAGCCGATCGTCTCGAAGCAGGATTCCGACGCGCAGCCCATCCTTTGGATCTCCCTCAATAGCGACCGCTATTCGCCGCTCGAGATGACCACGCTGGCCGAGCGGCAGATCAAGCCGCGCCTCCAGGGGGTGACCGGCGTGTCGTCGATCACCATCGGCGGCGAGAAGCGCTACGCCATGCGCCTGTGGCTCGACTCGGCCCGCATGGCCGCCCGCCGCGTCACGGTGCTGGATGTCCAACAGGCCCTTCGCCAACAGAACATCGAGCTGCCCAGCGGCCGCGTGGAGAACCTGGACCGGGAGATGACCATCCAGACCCGGGGCGAGATGAAGAGCGCCGAGGAGTTCAACAACCTGGTGCTCCGCGCCGAGGGGGCCAACCTGGTCCGACTCAAGGACGTGGGTCGGGCCGATGACGGCGTCTCCGATTACCGCACCATCGCCCGGGCCGTCGGCAAACCGTGCATCTTCCTGGGCATCGTCAAGCAGGCCAAGGCCAACACGGTGAATGTCGCCCAGTCCATCCGCGCCGAGGTCGAGGCGATCGGTCCGACGCTGCCCGAGGGTGTGACCATGCGGATCAACTACGACTCGAGCGTGTACGTCGAGAAGGCCATCGGCGAGGTCTGGGAGACCCTGGCCATCGCCTTCGGTCTGGTGGTGCTGATCATCTTCGTCTTCCTCAGGGACCTGCGGGCGACGGTCATCCCCACCGTGGCCATCCCCGTGTCCATCGTCGGCACCTTCGCCGCGCTCCACCTCATGGGCTATTCGGTGAACATCCTCACCATGCTCGCCCTCGTGCTGGTGATCGGCATCGTGGTCGACGACGCCATCGTGGTGCTCGAGGCCATCTACCGCCACCTCGAGGAGGGGATGAAGCCCATGGCCGCCGCCTTCAAGGCGATGGAGGAGATCAGCTTCGCGGTCATCGCCATCACCCTTTCGCTGGTGGCGGTCTTCACGCCCTTGGCTTTCCAGAAGAGCACCACCGGGCGCCTGTTCATCGAGTTCGCGGTGGCGGTCTCGGTCTCGGTCATCATCTCGGCCTTCGTCGCCCTCACCCTGTCGCCGGCGATCGCCGCCCGGGTCCTCAAGCCCATCCATGGCAAGAAGGCCACCGGGCTGTTCGCGGTGTTCGAGGCGGTCCTCGATGCGGTGACGAAGAGCTACCTGGGATCCCTGCGCTGGGCCCTGCGTCACCGCTTCCTGTCGGTGCTGGTCACTTTGGGCACGGTGGCCCTGATGGTCTTCGCCTACCGGGGGCTCGATAAGGACTTCCTGCCGCAGGAGGACAAGAGCCGCATGTTCGCCATCGTGCTCACGCCGAACGGTTCCACCAGCGAGTTCACCGACCGGCAGTTGCGCAAGGCCGAGGCCATCGTGGCCTCGGTGCCCGAGGTGAAGAGCTACGGCGCCATCGTGGCTCCGGGCTTCAGCGGACCGGGCCAGGCCTCCTTCGGCATCGTGTTCGTCAGCTTCAAGGATCGTTCCGAGCGGGATCGCTCCACCCAGGAGATCGTCAATGGGCCGGGCGGCATCGCGCAGCGGTTCTTCGCCGAGGTCGAGGGCGGCTTCGCCATCGCCAACCTGCCCAAGGCCATCGAGGTCAGCTTCAACAGTTCCCCGTTCGAGCTGGTGGTCCAGAACCAGGACCTCGACACCCTGAACCAGACGGTGCAGGCCCTCTCGGCCCGGATCGGCGGACTGACCAATGAGGCGGGTCAGCCGCTGTTGAAGAACCTCCGGGTCAGCTACGAGGTCGACAAGCCCGAGCTGCGCCTCTCGGTCGACCGCAGCCGTGCCGCGGCGCTGGGTGTCACCATCGAGGATATTTCCCGGACCCTGCAGATCCTCTTCGGCGGTCTCGACCTCAGCCGGTTGAAGGTCGGGGGCAAGGAATACGAGGTCATCGCCCAGCTGGAGCGGGCCTCTCGCCTGACGCCCCAGGAGCTCGACACGGTGTTCGTGCGGAACCAGCGCGGCGAGCTGATCCAGCTCAACGCCCTGGTGACCCGCACCGCCGGAGCGTCCCCGAATTCGATCAGCCACTACGGGCGTCTGCGCAGTGCGAGCATCACCGCCTCCCCGGGAGGGGTGCCCATCGGCGTGGTGGTGGAGCGCGTGCAACCTCTCCTGAAGGATCTGCCCGCGGGTACGCTGTACGCCTGGGAGGGCGAAGCCAAGAACCTCGCCGATAGCACGGGCGAGATCTGGTTCGTGCTCGGCCTGGCGGCGATCATCGTCTACATGACCCTCGCCGCCCAGTTCGAGAGTCTGATCCACCCCTTCACGGTCATGCTGGCGCTGCCCCTGGCGGCGGTCGGCGCCTTCGGGTTGCTCTGGGTGCTGGCGTTCCTGGGCAAGGTCGGGGTGATCCCGGTGATCCCGTCCATGAACATCAACCTCTTCAGCCAGATCGGCCTGGTGCTCCTGATCGGATTGGTGACCAAGAACTCCATCCTGCTGGTCGAATACGCCAACCAGCGAGCCCAGCAGGGCATCGACCCGGTGACGGCGATGATGGAGGCGGGCCGGGTCCGGTTGCGGCCGATCCTGATGACGGCCTTCTCCACGGTGGCGGGCATCCTGCCGATCGCCATCGGGTTCGGTGCGGGTGCCGAGAGCCGCCGGCCGATGGGCGTCGCCGTGGTGGGAGGCATGCTGACCAGCACCTTCCTCACCCTGTACGTGATCCCGGTGGTGTACGTGCTGCTCGACCGCTGGTTCCCGACCCGGCCGGTGCAGTCGGCCGACTCCCCGACGACGGGTCCCGCCGGTGCGCCCCTCACCGCCCACTGAAGCCATGATCCCGGACGCCGCCCGTTCCCTCGCCTCATCCCTCGGTGCGTGGCAGTGCCGACCTTGGTGGGCGCTCGCGCTGGTTCTGGTCGCGCTGGGCTGCCATGCGCCTCGGTCGGGGTCGGCACCGGCGAAGACGGTGGCGTTGTCGCCCGTGTCGGCGGTGTTTCGGCCGGAGGCGTTGTCGGCCATCGATGCGGCCATCCAGCAGGCCATCGCCTCCAACCGGTGTCCCGGCGGGGTTTTCTGGCTCGAGCGGAACGGCGCGGTTTATGCCAAGGCCTATGGGCGCCGCGCGGTGGAGCCGTCTGCCGAGGTGGCGACCGCCGACACCCTCTACGACGCCGCGTCGCTCACCAAGGTGCTGGCGACGGCACCGGCCGTGGCCCTGCTGATCGAGCAGGGCCTCGTGGACCCGGAGAAGCCCCTGGCCCATTACCTGCCGTCCTTCGCGACCCATGGCAAGGAGGCCATCACGGTGCGCCAGATCCTGACCCACACCTCCGGGCTGCGGCCCGGCCTGGGCGGCGGTGCCTGGAGCGGTTCCGACAAGGCCCTGGCCCTGGCCTGCGACGAGACGCCGACGCATCCGCCGGATACGAAGTTCGTCTACTCGGACATCAATTTCATCTTGTTGGGCAAGTTGGTGGAGAAGATCTCGGGCCAGTCGCTGGACGCCTTCTGCGAGGCCCGCCTGTACCGGCCGCTGAAGATGCGCGACACCGGATACCGTCCGCTGACGCGGGGGATGCCGCTCGCCCGCATCGCCCCCACGGAGTGCCGCGGTGGCGACGGATGCTTCCGGGGCGAGGTGCACGACCCTACCGCCCGCAAGATGGGCGGGGTGGCGGGGCACGCAGGCCTCTTCACCACCGCCGCCGACATCGCGCGGTTCTGCCGCATGCTGGATGCCGGAGGAATCCTCGATGGGGTTCGGGTGATGCGGCCGGAGAGCGTGGCTCGCATGGTCTCGGTCCAGACACCGCCGAACCTGCCGAAGCGGGGTCTGGGTTGGGATATCGACTCGCCCTATGCCGGTCCGCGCGGGTCGCGCTTCCCGGTGGGCTCGTTCGGTCATTCCGGCTGGACCGGCACCTCCCTGTGGCAGGACCCCGGCAGTCACACCTGGGTGATCTTCCTGAGCAACCGCAACCACCCCACCGAAGCGGGCAACATCCTGGCCCTGCGTCGACAACTGGGTACCCTCGCCGCCGAGTCCCTGGTGGGCGTCGAGTTCGGTGGATTGCGGTGAGAGGGGATCCGGGACGATGCCCGGGTGATCAACTCCACCCTTGACCGGAAAGGTCTGGGGGAGCGGGATGGTCTGAACCTCCCGATCCTTTCATGAACTCTGGATTTCCCGCTTCCCGCATGCGCCGGGGATTCACCCTGATCGAGCTGCTGGTGGTCATCGCCATCATCGCCATCCTGGCCGGCATGCTTCTGCCCGCCCTGGCGAAGGCCAAGGCCAAGGCCAACTCGATCAAGTGCATCAACAACGCCAAGTCGATGACCCTGTCGACGTTCATGTACCTGTCCGACCATGGCAAACCGGTGCCCTACAACGGTGCGGCCACGGCCACCATGGACAACGCCTTGTGGGTCACCGTGTTGGCCACCAACTACGGCGGCATCAATGCGGCCCGCATCTGCCCGTCGGCCCCGCCGGCCGCCACCAAGGCCAAGCGTCGGCATCCGAACAGCGGTTCCCTCAACCAGACCTGGCTCTGGACCGGATCCAAGGGCATCGACTACGAGGCCAGCTACACCTTCAACGGTTGGTTCTACGGCGACGATGATCCGTACTTCAGCACCCCGGACCAGAGGGTGAAGAAGTACCGCAACGAAGCCGATTGCCCGACCCCCTCCAACACCCCGGTGATCGCCGACAGCAATTGGATCGACACCTGGCCCCAGCCCACCGATCCGCCCGCCAAGAACCTGTTCACCGGCGACGACTTCGCGGGGGCCATGGTCCGCCTGACCTTGCCTCGGCACGGCAGTGCGACCTGGGGGAGGAACCAGATCTTCAACCCCAAGGACAACCTCCCGGGGGCGATCAACATCGGGTTCGTCGATGGGCATGCCGAGTTGGTCCGCTTGGAGCGGCTCTGGAGCCTCGACTGGCACAAGGGTTGGGTCACTCCCGCCAAGCGCCCGGGCAAGTGACCGCGAGCCTTCGCCGTCCGCCGTCCGTCACCGGTTCGTGGGTTGTCTTCGGCCCCGGCGCTGGGGGAGGTTTGGCATCATGAATCGACCGATGTCCGTGCGCTGGTTGTCCCTGGGATGCCTGTGGGCGTGGGTCGGACTGGGATGGTCCCTGGGCGCCTGGGCGGCGGAGTCCCCTTTGCCGTCGCCCTTGTCCCAGGCGCATTCCCACAACGACTACGAGCAGAAGCGCCCGCTCCTGGAGGCGCTCGATCACGGCTTCTGCAGCGTCGAGGCCGATGTGTACCTGGTGGACGGCAAGTTGTGGGTCGCCCATGACCGCAAGGACCTGAAACCTGAGCGGACCCTCAAGTCGTTGTATCTGGAACCGCTCGCCCAGCGGGTCAGGGACCGGGTCGGGATCTTCGCCGATCCCAAGACCCGTCTGATGCTGCTGATCGATGTCAAAGGCCAGGGGGCCGAGGTGTACCGCCAGCTCAAGACCGAGTTGGCCCCCTACGCCCCCATGCTGACCCGCTTCCGGGATTCGGGCGTGGTGACCGGAGCGGTCACGGTGGTCCTCAGTGGTGACCGCGCCTGGGACCTGGCCCGCGCGGACCGCGACCGCTGGTGCGCGCTCGACGGGCGCATGAGCGATCTCACCAATGCCGCGCCCGCCTCCCTGGCTCCGGCCTCGCTCGTCCCGCTGGTGAGCGAGAGTTGGCGGACCCTGTTCCGTTGGGATGGCGATGGCGAGATGTCGACACCGGAGAAGGCCCGCTTGAACGCGTTGGTGAGTCAGGCCCATGCGCAGGGACGGAAGATCCGCTTCTGGGCGTTGCCCGATCGTCCCGAGGCTTGGAAGGTTTGCCAAAAGGCCGGCGTAGATCTGATCAATACCGACAAGATTCCGGCCTTGGCGGCGTTCCTGAGGGGACAGCCGTTGCCTCCGGGCAAGTCGCCGGTGGCCGACGAGCAGTGACAAGGATCGGTGTGGGGCGAGCGGTCTCCCTCGCCGAACGGGCCTATCCCACTCGGGATGCCTCGGCCCGGGCCCAACGGTCGGCCTCCAGGATCTGGTCCAAGCCGGGCTGATCGACGACCCGGTGCGCATCCATCACCTGCGTGACCAAGCGGGCGATGCCGGTGAAGCCGAGCCGGCGGGCGCAGAAGCGCTCCACAGCCACCTCGTTCGCCGCATTGAGCACGGCCGGCAGGGTGCCGCCCACCTCGCCAGCCCGCCGGGCCAGTGCCAAGGCCGGGAAACGATCGGTGTCCGGCTCCTCGAAGGTGAGTTGGCCGATCTTGGCGAAGTTCGTCTGGACCCGATCGCTGCGGATGCGCTCGGGGTAGAGCAGGGCGTATTGGATCGGCAGGCACATGTCCGGAGTGGACAACTGTGCGAGGATCGAGCCGTCCACGTACTCGACCATGGAATGGACCACGCTCTGCGGGTGCACAACCACCTGGACCCGAGGCATCTCGATGTCGAAGAGCCAACGGGCCTCGATCATCTCGAGCCCCTTGTTGAACAGTGTCGCCGAATCGATGGTGATCTTGCGGCCCATGACCCAGGAGGGGTGCTTGAGGGCCTGTTCGACGGTCACCGCCTCCAGGGTCTCCTTGGGCCACTTCGTCGCATCGCGGAAGGGGCCGCCCGAGGCGGTGAGCCACAGGTTCCGCACCGAGGCGGCCGGCTTGCCGTCGAGGCACTGGAAGATGGCCGAATGCTCGCTGTCCACCGCCAGCACCCGAACCCCGTGCGCGCGCGCCTCGCGCATCACCGTCTCGCCGGCCATCACCAGGATTTCCTTGGAGGCCACGGCGATGTCCTTGCCGGCGCGGATGGCGGCCAGGGCGGGCTCGAGCCCGGCGGTGCCCACGATGGCGATGAGGACGATGTCGGCCTCGGGCATCGTCGCCAGCCGTACCAGAGCCTCTGGCCCGGTCAGCACCTCGGTGAGGCCACCCAGGGCCGTCCGGACGGCTTCGGCCTTGCCGGCGTCATGGATCGAGGCCAATCGCGGTTGGTGACGGCGGCATTGCTCGATCAGCACGTCGGCATTTCCCCCGGCTGCCAGTCCGATCAACTGCAGCCGATCGGGCTGGTCTTCCACCACCTTGAGGGTGCTGGTGCCGATGGAGCCGGTGCAGCCGAGCAGGACGACGCGCTTCATGTGTCGCCACAGTCTGGGGGGGCGGGGCTCCCTGCGGCAAGATCCCGCCAAGGACCTCCGAGGGGCGGCGTGGCGACGCGAGGACTTTGAAACCTTGGACTGGCCTTGCCGGTCATCGCGGGGGTAGTTTGCCCCTTGGGATCTGAAGAAACTGCCCGGTCACGGCGTCAGTGAGCGGAACCCCGGGGTGCGAACGACCCTCAATCCTACTGTCCAAGCAATGGAAACGAAGAAGATCTGGTCCCATGCCGCGCGTTGCGCCGGTGGTTTGCTGGCGGCCCTCGCCCTGGGTTCGTCCGCCGCCCATGCCGCCCAGGAACTCAAGGCGGTGTCGCTCGACGACTGCCTCAAGCTGACCCTCCAGAAGAACCTGGACATCCGGATCGCCTACTTCAATCCGCGCCAGTCGCTCAGCCAGTACCGTCAGGCCTATGCCGGCTACGATCCCGCGATCGGCATGTCGGTGCGCCAGAATTTCCGCACCAGCGCCGGCGTGGGCAACCCGGGCGACTTCATCCCGCCGGGGGGTGAATCCTGGGCCGAGAATTACACGGTCGGTCTCCAGGGCCTGGCTCCCACCGAGACCGGTCTCCGCTACTCGTTGCAGAGCGGTCTGACCCGGAACAACAACGTGTTCTTCGCGACCCCCACCCGTCCGGAGGTCAATTCAGGGTTCTTCTACAGCCCGTTTGTCAGCCTCGACCTGACCCAGCCGTTGCTGCGCGACTTCTGGATCGATTCCACACGCATGATGTTGCAGGTGAACAAGCTGGGCATCGGTCGCTCCGAGCAGGGCGCCCGCCGCCAGGTCATCACCGTGGTGGCGCAGGTGGCCCTCGCCTACCACGACCTGATCGCTGCACGCGAGAACGTGCGGGTGCAACGCAAGGCGGTGGAGACGGCCGAGCGTCGCCTGACCGAGCAGAAGAAGCGGGTCGAGGTCGGCGCCTTGGCCCCGCTCGACGAGAAGCAGTCGGAGGCCGAGGTGTACCGGGCCAAGGCCGACCTGCTTCAGAGCGAAGCACGCATGGGCGACGCGTCGACCAACCTGCGCAACCTGATCAACGACGACCTGGGCAGTTGGGACAACGTACTCCTCAATCCCACGCTGCAGCTCACCGCAGAGCCGGTCGCCTTCGACAAAAAGGACAGCTGGCACAAGGCGCTGACCCAGTCGCCCGACATCGTGGATGCCCGTCTTCAGCTTGATTCCCAGAAGGTTCGTTTGAAGTTCACCAAGAACCAGCTCTTCCCGCAGCTCGACCTGCTCGGTGGGTACGGCGTCATCGGTGCCGAATCCGCCTTCGGGATGTCCCTCCAGGACATCGAGGATCGCAAGTTGCCCAACCATTACGCCGGCCTGCGTCTGAACTTCCCGCTCAGCAATCGGAATGCCCGGGAGACCCACAAGCAGAACAAACTGGAGCAGGAGCGCTTGCTCCTGAGCTACAAGCGCATTGAGCAGAACCTCATGCGCGATATCGACATTTCCATCCGCTCCGCCAAGACCTCCTTCGAGCGGGTCAATGCCGCCCGCAAGCAGCGCGAGTTCGCCGCGCAGGCGCTCGATGCCGAGGAGAAGAAACTGGCCAACGGCAAGAGCACGGCCTTCCAGGTGCTCCAGATCCAGCGCGACCTCACCAGTGCCGAGGCCAGCGAGATCAGCGCTCTCTCCGACTACAACAAGGAACTGTACCGCCTATCCCAGGCCGAGGGTGACATCCTCAACAAGCTGGGCATCGTGCTCGACATCCGCTGAGGGCCATCTCCGCCGCGGCCTCTCCGCATTCGCTGAGGTCTGCGGCCCCAGCGCTTGCGGCACCCACCCGCTTGGATTAACAGGTTCAAGAGCATGAAACGATTCCTCCAGGTCGGGATCCTCACCGCCATGGTTCTCGGGTCCGCGGTTTCCGGGCTCCAAGCGCAGGCCTCCAAGCCGGTGTTCGACGAATCGTTCTCATCGGCCAAGACTGGGGAGGTCCCTGAAGCGTTCATGGTTCTCGACGGGCAGTTCACCGTCCGAGAAGAAGAGGGCAACCGGTTCCTGGAATTGCCGGGGGCTCCGCTGGAGTCCTTCGGAGTGCTCTTCGGTCCGAACGAGGCCGACGGCATCGAGGTGACCGCACGGATCTTCGGCACCAAGAGCGGTCGCAAGTTTCCCACCTTCGCCGTCGGCCTCAATGGCGTCGGTGGCTACAAGGTGCGCGTGGCTCCGGCCAAGAACGCCCTGGAGCTGGTGAAGGGTGATGACATCAAGGCGACCGTGCCCTTCAAGTGGGTCAGTGGTCAGTGGACCCGCTTCCGTCTGAGCGTGCGCAAGTCGGGGACCGGTGTCCGTATCGCCGCCAAAGCCTGGCAGGGCGAGGAGGAACCCAAGGAAGCCCAGTTGCAGCACGACGAGTCCGATAAGCTGCCTCCGGGCAAGGCCGGCGTTTGGGGGATGCCTTTCTCGGGGACTCCCATCCGCTTCGACGATCTGAAGATCACCGCCGCGCCCTGAGCGGGCCGCCTTCGGTCGTCCCGGGCCAGTCCGTCCAGAATCGACGGTCGATCGGCCCTTTCGTGGGTCGATCCGATGAGGCCCTGTTTCCGGAACGTTTCACAAACCCACGCGTCCTTGGGCATTCAGGCATTGCCCCTTCGATCCTGACCGCCCAAAAAGGGAGGCATGGATTCCTCCGTCCGACCTTCCGGGTCCCGGTTTCTCCGTTCCTGTATCGCAGCCGCGCTGGTGGCGAGTGTTGTCACCGATGCCACGGCTGCGTCCCCGGTCTCCATTCGTGAGACCGTGGGCCACAAGGCCGACGGCCGTTCCGTCACCCCCGTCAACCAAACGCTGACGCCGTTGGGGC
The DNA here is from genome assembly GCA_903858835.1 of uncultured Verrucomicrobiota bacterium. GTDB lineage: Bacteria > Verrucomicrobiota > Verrucomicrobiia > Limisphaerales > UBA9464 > SXXZ01. Next base: position 579 of record CAIOKD010000144.1, on the reverse strand, counting down.
GCCAGGTCGAACTGACGGGCCTGCGTCCCCAGGCGATGGCACTGTCGCCCGACGGGTCCCGGTTGCTGGTGTCGGGCAAGACCAGCGAACTGCTCGTGCTGAGCCCGGTGACCGGCGAGGTCCTCCAGCGCGTGGCCCTGCCGTCGGAGCAGGTGAACGAACCGCAGCCCTCGGTGCCCTCGGCCAACATCCTCAAGCCCGACGCCAAGGGGCAGGTGAGCTACACGGGGTTGATCTACTCCCCCGACGGGAAGCGGGTCTTCCTGAGCAACGTCAACGGCAGCCTGAAGGTGTTCCGGGTCGGTGCCGACGGTTCGCTGAGCCCCTCGCATTCGCTGCCACTGCCCCGGGCCGATGCTCCGCGCCGCAAGGAGGAGATCCCCGCGGGGTTGGCCTTCAGCGCCGACGGGAGCCGCCTGTACGTCTGCGCCAACCTGTCCAACCGGTTGCTGGAACTGGATGCGGAGTCCGGCAAGGTGCTGCGTGAGTTCCGCGTCGGTGTTGCGCCGTATGACGTCGTGCTGGTGGGCGATACGGCCTATGTCAGCAATTGGGGTGGCCGCCGGCCCGGGCCCGACG
>CAIOKD010000143.1 GCA_903858835.1 uncultured Verrucomicrobiota bacterium | reverse complement strand
TCGTCTCAGGCTTGGGAAGCCCACATTCTACCATTGAACCACACCCGCACCGGGAGAACTGACAGGAAAAACATATTCGCAGAGGATAGCGGACGCAACGGTGGAATTGTCGCGTTGGAGTTGACGCGAGTCTCAGGAGCGACCGGTGACATTCAGTTCTGTCGCAAGGGGCCATCATAGAACCCCAACCCGCCCACCCCCGGGGCGGGTCCACCACAACCCGACCCGCGGTGTTTCGGGCATTCCGCGGATGCGGGCGTTGAAGGCTCGCATCCGTGGACGATCGCCGTGGAACCCGACGCTCGTCAGGCCCTCAGTTCTTCGGCTGGATGCCCTTGGGGGCATCGGTCGCGGTGGCCTTGGCGTCGGCGGCGCCGATGGCGAAGAGATGGGTCTGGCTGGCCACATACATCGTGCCGTTGGCCACGATGGGGGTGCTGTACACCGGGGCGCCCAGGTTGGTCTCGCTCAAGACCTGCGCCTTGGCGCCACCCTTGGCGGCCAACACCACGAAGTCGCCGTCCTCGTCACCCACGTACACCTTGCCGTCGGCCACCAGGGTCGAACCCCACATGTGGGCCTTCATGTCGTACACCCAGTGCAGTTTGCCGGTCTCGGAATCCAGGCAGTGCACGAAGCCGGAGAAGTCGCCGATGAAGAGCAGGCCCGTGGCCGGGTCGATGCTCACGCTGGAGATCGAGCGCTTGATGCCCTTGTAGTCCCACAGGATGCCGGTCTTTGTCAGGTCGCCCTTCTTGGTGGCATCGAGGCAGACCAGGCGGCCGACACCCTCGCCGTGCTCGGGATCCTGGCCCGTGGCCACGTACACGCGGTTCTTGTAGAACACCGGAGTGGAGTTGATCTCGCTGGGGCCCTCGGCGGCGGGGTACTTGTAGGGCTTGCCCGACTTGTCGTTCTTGTACTCGGGCGGATTCAGGTCGGCCCAGAACACCTTCTTGAGGTAGTCGGTGTCCTTGTCTTCCTCGCGGTCGAGCGGCGCTCCGGGGAGGATCGGCACGATCTTGGAGCCGTCGCCCTTCTGCGGCTTGGCGTCGAGGGCGTAGAGAACACCGTCGCCGCCGCCGAAGAAGATGAGGTTCTGGCCACCGACCTTGCCGGTCGAAGGCGAAGTCCATTGACCGTGGAAGATGCGCGGACCGACACCGACGTTGTCTTCACCCACCAGCTTGCCGGTCTTGGCGTCCAGCGCGATGAAGCTCGGGGAGGTGGGCGACGGAATGTTGACGTGGGTCCAGTCCTGGCCGTTCGAGGTGCAGATGTAGAGGATGCCGTCGACCATGAGCACCGAGCTGTTGGAGGCGTTGTGCGGGAAGACCCCCAGCTCGTCCATCATGTCGTAGCGCCAGATGATGTCGGCGTCCTGCTTGGAAGGCTCTACCGGCGAGGCCTCCTTCGGGGTGTCCTTCACCATGTACTTGGCCTCGTCGGTGTACGGGCCTTCGTTGCCATTGGCCAAGCCCTCGGTGTCGAGGCACAGCACTTCGCAGCGGCTGGTCACGATCCAAAGGCGATTGCCCACCACCAGCGGCGAGGCCAAGAGGCCCAGATTCTCCCAGTCGTTGACCTTGCCCGACTTGAGCTTGGGCACCACGAGCTGCCACAGGAAGGCGCCGGTCTTTTCGTCGAAGCAGTACAGGATCGAGCGGTCGCCCGTGTGTTTCTTGTCGCGGGGAGACTCGTTGTTGGTGCCCACGTACACCTTGCCGCCCGCGACCACCGGGTTGCCGTAGCTCTGGGAACCCAGCTTCACGGCCCACTTCACGCCCTTGGTGGTGGCCATGTCGATCTCCTCGGTGCCGCTCTTCAGCTTGCCTGGCTCGAAGCGGTCGGGTAGGCCCTTGGCCGCCGAGTAGAAGTTGCGGCCCGGGTCGTTGCCGCCCCATTGGGGCCAATCCTCGGCGCGCGCCAGAAGACCGGCGCTGAGCAGTGCGGCGGAGAGAAGCGGAAGTGCGTTCATGGATGGGGGAATGAAACGGAGTTTCGTTCGGTCAGGCAAAGACGGTATTCGTGGATCGGACTCTGGAAGGCCTGCGGCACATGTCGGTGGTCAGTTCGCAGTCACCTTGATGTTGTCGATGGCGACCCGCATCTCCTGGGGCGCAAACCCGTAGAGGCCCGGGGATCCCTGGGCGTGGGCCTTTTTGTGGGGCACCTCGATGGTCCAGGCGTCGGGCTCAGGGTCGCCCTTCTTCCAGGCCTTGCCGCGCACGAGGCCGGAGCCGTCGGCGGCCACATCGACGCGGGTCTTGAGGCAGTACCAGGTCTCCGGGGCCCATTTGAAGGGCACGGCCACCTTGATGCGCTCCTGGTTGGAGTTGACCTCGAGCTGCTGCGAATTGCCCTTGAGGATGACGGCGTAGCGCTGGTTGATCAGGCCCACCTCCGACATCTTGCGCTTGTTGCCCTCGCTCAGGACCTCGGCCTCGACGGTGTAGTTCTTCATGTCGGGGAATCCGAAGAAGACCTGCCCGCGCTGGAAGAGCTTGTTGTCGATGGTCTTGACCAGGGCTTGGTTGGTGCCGCCGGCCGCGTCCTTGCCGCGCACCTCGAAGCGGAAGCGGGCCGAGTTCCACGGCAGCGGCGGGTAGGCGAAGGGCGTGGGCGACTCCACCGTGTTGGTGGTGAGGTTGGTCATCGCGAAGGTCTGGAAGTTCTGGACCAGCGGCAGACCAGGCAGCACACGGCCCTTGATGTAGCCGGCGATCTCCTTGCCGTCGGGCCCCTTGAGCGTGGCCTTGAATTGGC